>CAZEFX010000032.1:0-28982 GCA_964511525.1 uncultured Jutongia sp. | reverse complement strand
GGTAATAGAGGGCGTGTTAAAGCATACAAAACTAAAACCTGCAGAGATTGCATTGGAAGATTTTCTATGTAAAGGATATTTGGAAAAAATTATAATTGATAAAGAATCTGAAACACAAGTATGTTCCAGTTTGGAGGGACAAGTGGTATTTATTGCAGATGAAATAGCCCAGCGAGGACATGATGTTGATGATGCTTTGACATCGGGGGTAATGTCTATTGATGAGTTCATAGACCGGCTGAAAATAAGTAAGTGTATAAATTTGCAAAAAGAGATTCAAGCGGAACGGGAAAAGATAGAAAAATCCAAAAGACTTATTGGGAATAAGGAAGAATTACTTATTGCCAGAATTGTGTCAAGCATTATACATTATTTTATTGTAACTACGATTGAGTGTTCTAAACAAAAAATGGAGGAAAGAATTAAAACAAAGAAAGATAATGAAGACAGGAACGAAGCTACATTAAATACCCCAGAGAAAATGATTGACTTTACTACAGAGGCAGAAAAGGTGAACTCGTATTTGGAGAGAGTTGTAAAAAAGAAGGTTATCTGCAATAGTGAAGTGGCACGGGCAGATTATAATGCAAATGTGATTGTTAGAAAGTTATTTGAAAAATACTATTCCAATCCTAGATTATTGCATGCAGGAACAATTCATAAAATCTTTGTAGAAATGTTAATGCATGAAAATGAACTGGTTTCCAATAGTGCAATCCACTTAAATGATGGAAGTACCGAACTTGTAGACAAAGAGATTGAAGAAATTACAAGACAACCGGTTGAACCAGATGTGATTGCAAAGTATATGGAGGATAAGAACAGTGTGGAAATAGACGAAAATATTAAAATCTTTGAAAAGCGAAAGATTTTGATACGCGCTATAGTTGATTATATAGCTGGGATGACAGATGGTTATGCATTAGAGGAGTATGAAAAACTGAAGTAGTACCAGTTATAAGAAGCAGAGCAAGAAGGAAAAAAAATCGAAAGTATTTCATACTAAAAAAGTTTTGAAATACTTTCGATTTTTTTTTTTTTTGATGTACAACATCCTTCCACCCATGTAAAATAAAAAAAGTTTCATAAAATGTCACAAAACACAAAAAGAAATGGTTATATATAGTGAAAGGACAAATCGTACGGTTGAAATTTCATAATCCTAAGAAAAGGAGGCACAAAAATGCAAGATAAAAAGGCATCGATAAAGTTCATCGAAAAATGCTACAAGCTTTATGAACAAAAAATGTATCAGGTTGCATATCGTATCCTGCATGATTCTGGACAAGCAGAAGATGCAGTACAAGAGGCTTTTTTGAAAATGATGAAAAGCAGCGTATATTTTGAAGATGCTGAATCAGAACATTGTAAACGCTATATCATAACAGTGATTAAACATGCATCTATCAATATCTACAATAAGAACAGAAAAGAACAAGAAGTCTTGTGCTTTTCAGATAATCAAGAAATGTTTGAGGATACATATTACCAAAATGAAATATCCGATGCTGATAATCTGAAGGAGCTCATATCTGAATTACCTTCAAAATATTATGTAGTTGTAAATTGTCTGGTGATACAAAATTTGTCTGTGAAAGAGACCGCAAATGAACTGCATATATCCGAAGTAAATGTAAGAAAACGTTTTGAACGCGCAAAAGTATTGTTAAAATCTATGGTGAAAGGAAGGATGGACTATGAAAAAGGAAAAAACATATACAAGTCAGGAATCTCTTAATATTTCAGTAGAAGAATTTGATGCAATGGAAGGAAAACATAAATTTTCAAAAGAGTATAAGCAAAAAAAGAGAAAAATGTTAAGGGATTTTAGAAAAAAGAGTATGGTATCAACGGGGATAAATTATGCAAAAGTAGCTGTGGCAGCCTCTGTGATTTTAATATCTACACCCCTTTTAGCAAATGCCGCAACCAATGGGGAGTTGTTTGACAGAATATGGGGAAATCTTGGAAAAGAGGATATTACAACCCATGAAGAGATGGTATATGATGCAGATAAGGAAGCCTCATATACTCTGACCTATCCAGAACGTGATTATGAAACTGTTGATTCAGAAAAGGTGGATGAATTAATAGGGGAAAATGTGTCCTATGATTCAATTGAAAAACAGATTGGTGATACCAAGTTGACTATTTTAGCGTCGGTTGTAGATGGGAACTCAGCAGTAGTGGAGTTCATATTAGAAAAAGAAGGTGGGGTAGATGCGTTAACTTATAGCCAGCTCGAAAATGAAGATAAGGGTGCAGGGTTCTCGGAGGAAGCAACATTTGATTTTAATTTTAAAGAATGTGTAGAAAAAATATATGTAGATTTGGATAAATCAACGGATGATAAATTGTATTGCTATGATTATATGGTGACAGATGCATTTAATTATGGCTCAAATGGACTTACTTTAGAAATTAATGAATATCCATGTACAAGAGTAGAAGTGATAAATGCGGATGAAGCAGTTTACGAAAAGATTCTGGCAGATACAAAAACCAGTACAATTTCTATTCCAGTAAAATCAGAGGTTGAAACAATGGAATATGTAAATGAAGAAGGGGGAAAAATTGAAATTTCACCGCTTTCCATGAAGATTGATATGAGAAAGGGTCTTGGGCTGACGAAAGAAGAGGCATACGACCCGGGGAATGTATATTTAGTATCCATCAATTATGAGGACGGCTCTAGCTATGTTATTTTAGAACATAAATTAAAGGGGAAACATCGGTGTGAGACAGAAATCGATAACTCTAGTAATGCTTGTTCAGATTTACAAGATAATCTTATCTGTATTTTTAATCGATTGGTTGATATGGATAATGTGGCATCAGTAACTGTGAACGAATCCACTTATACACTAAAATAATATTAGCATCTATATTTGGCATCAGGGTAACAATACCCAGGTGCCATTATTTATGGTACGAGGAAATTGTCCAAAATATAGTAAGAAACCAACAAGAATTGTTAAAAAATCTAGAAAAAAGTTTTAAACAGATAAAAACATGCTAAGAATAAAGATAGAATGAGTAGTTATTTTATCGGAGGTGGCAAATTATGAAGAATCATTTGGAAAATCAAACAAGTCCTTATTTATTACAGCATGTGGAGAATCCCGTGGATTGGTATCCTTGGTGTGAGGAAGCTTTTGAACGGGCGAAGAAGGAAGATAAGCCGGTTTTCTTAAGTATTGGTTATAGTACCTGCCACTGGTGTCATGTTATGGCCCATGAAAGCTTTGAGGATAAGGAGATTGCAGATCTTCTTAACCGATATTTTGTGTCCATAAAAGTGGACAAAGAAGAACGGCCGGATTTGGATAGTATTTATATGTCTGTATGTCAGGCATTTACAGGAAGCGGTGGCTGGCCTACTACGATTTTTCTGACTCCAGAGCAAAAGCCCTTCTTTGCTGGCACTTACTTTCCGAAAACTGCCAGACTCGGTCAGATTGGATTGAAGGAGCTGCTTTTGGCAGTTCACGGAAAATGGAAAGCAGACAGAAATGCTTTGGTACAGTCAGCAGAGGAAATCGTTTCTGCATTAAAAAAGCAAAATGCCAGTTGGGACGGATTAGATAAAAAACAACAGGCAAAGGTGGAACTGAATCCGGTTTTGTTGGAAACAGCTTTTGAGCAATATCAAACTCTATTTGATGAAAAGCATGGTGGATTTGGAAGTGCACCGAAGTTTCCAACTCCCCATAATCTGTTATTTTTGATGAAGTATTATGAAAAGAGTAAGAATAAAAAGGCAATGGAAATGGTGGAGAAAACCTTGCTTCAGATGTACCGTGGTGGAATCTTTGACCACATTGGTGGAGGTTTTAGTAGGTATTCCACAGATGCTTATTTTCTGGTGCCCCATTTTGAAAAGATGTTATATGATAATGCATTGTTGATTCTGGCATACTGCAAAGCGTTTGAAATCACAGAAAAAACAGTTTATCAGAAAATAGCAGAAAAAACAGCAGATTATATTTTAAGAGAAATGACATCACCAGAAGGAGGTTTTTTCTGTGCACAGGATGCGGATAGTGAAGGGGTAGAGGGTAAATATTATTTGTTTGAATCAGAAGAGATCAAAGAAATATTAGGAGAGGAAAAAGGAGAAGAATTTAATCAGTATTTTGATATTAGAGAAAAAGGAAATTTTGAGGGAAAGAATATTCCGAATCTTTTGCAAAATCAGGCTTGGAATCAGATTCAGGATGAGGATTTATATGGAAATGAGAATTTAGACGAAAGATTTAGACAGGAGCTTTCTGTATTATACGAATATCGTAAGCAGAGAATGGCACTGCATTTGGATGATAAAATACTGACTTCCTGGAATGGATTGATGATTGCGGCAATGTGTGGTCTGTATCGCATCACAGGAAATAAAACCTATTTTATGGCAGCAGTGGATGCCCATCAGTTTATTCAGAATCAGCTTTGCGAAGGAGATAATTTATTTATTAGTTATCGAAAGGAGCAGCGAAGTGGTAAAGGCTTACTGGATGATTACGCCAATGAAATTTTTGCTCTTCTGGCTTTATATGAAGCCACATTAGATGGGGACTATCTGAAAAAAGCCAGTGTTTTTACAGATAAAGTGTTTGGTGATTTCTGGGATCAGGAGCAGGGAGGATTCTTTCTTTATGGAAAAGAAAATGAGGAATTAATTCTGCGCCCAAAGGAAACCTATGATGGTGCCATGTTTAGTGGGAATTCTGTTATGGCATATAATCTGGTACAGTTATACTATCTTACCGGAGAAGAACGTTTTGGGGAAAGGGCACAGAAGCAGTTGGGATTTTTAAGTGCAAGGGCAGAGAATTATCCTACTGGACATGCTATGTTTCTTGTTGCTCTGTATGATTTTCTGGACATACCGGAGAAAATCACCATAGTATTGAAGGATGATCAGGATTTATTAGAACTGCCTTGCAAGATTTCATTGGATGCAGTGGTTCGGGTTCTGGAAAGTCCGTCTCAGGAGTATTCATTAGTAAACGATAAGACAACATTTTATGTTTGCAAGGAGCATTCCTGTTTGCCACCGATGAATGAATTGAAGTAGTTAGAAAGATGATCGGATGCAAAATCCGATTGCCCTCAGTTAAAACACTAATGGATAGCATCCTCAACTTTAGGCGGTTTGGAGGATGCTATTTTGTGTCATATAAAAATTATTCATAGATAATAATTGCAGAATAAATAGTGAAATGATAGGATTAGGATAGCACTGGGATTCTGATGGTTACGTGAACTATCATTTAAGAACACCGATAAAATAAATCAGAGAGGAGAGTTTCGTATGCATTACAACTGTCTGATTGTAGATGACGAAATAGATTTATCCAAAATGACCTGCGAATATTTTGAAATGTTTGGGGTTAGTTGTGATTATGTAGAAAATGCGGAGCAGTGTTTCTCATTTCTTCAGGAAAATGAAGTAGATATTTTATTGTTAGATATTAATTTAGAAGAAAGCAGCGGCTTTGATTTATGTAAAAAGGTTCGTCAGGAATATAATCTTCCCATTCTGTTTATTAGTGCAAGACAAAGTGATGATGATGTACTGATAGCCCTGAATATTGGTGGAGATGATTATATTAAGAAGCCGTATACCTTAAGTGTTTTATTAGCAAAGGTAAGGGTGATTCTGAAACGTATGAACCAGTCTCATTCGTCAGAAATGGGACAGAAAGAAAACAATGCAGACGGAATTGAACTTTTAGAAGATAAATTTAGTGTGGTACTACAAGGAAAAGAAATTTCTCTGAAAGCAAAGGAGTTTGCATTATTTAAATGTCTGTTTGAACATAGAAATACCATTGTTACCAAGGAACAGCTATTTGAACAGGTATGGGGTGATTCCTTTTATAGTGACGGTACATTAAATGTACATATCAGAAAGCTTAGAGAAAAGCTAGAGGATAATCCCAACGAACCCACCCTGATTAAAACCATATGGGGAACCGGCTACATACTAGAAACAGGAGGCGGACGATGAAAATCCGACATTATTTTATAGGATATACGGCTGTGATGCTGCTGATATTTTTGTACATGCTTCATTCCTTTTCTGCTCAGTCAGAGCAAAGCCGTGATATGGTTTATTACAATGAACAGCAGATTCTGATAGAAGAGGCCATTGAAAATGGCGATAATGAGGTGGATGTTGAAAAAGAATATGGATGTGAAATTCTTTTGCGTTCGGATGAAAAGTACGAAGTGAAGCTGCAGAAGGCACTACAAAAGGAAGCTTTAGTTTTGGACTATTTTAAAGATGATGATTTTTCTGGAAAGATTATTTGGAATGAAAAAGAGAGCCAGTATGAGGAAATGAAAAAGGATGTACAAAAAACATCTGTACTGATTTTGGGACTGGTGTTTCTGGCAGGCTATTTCTTGCTGGCACTGATTCACTTTCGGATGCTGCGCCCATTTCAGAAATTACAGAAGTTTTCCCAGCAGATTGCAAAGGGGAATTTGGATATTCCTTTGGAGATGGAACGTGGGAATTACTTTGGAACTTTTACAGAGAGCTTTGATATTATGAGAGAAGAGCTAAAGCGTGCAAGAGAAAGTGAATATCAAGCAAATCAAAGTAAGAAGGAGCTTATGGCAGAGCTGTCCCATGATATTAAGACTCCTATTGCTACCATACAGGCTACCTGCGAAGTGATGCAGATGAAAGAAAAGAATGAAGATACCTTGGAAAAAGTGAAGCTCATTGATGGTAAGGCAAAGATGATTCATAAGCTGGTGAATAATTTATTTCATGCCACTTTGGAGGAGCTTACTGTCCTAAAGGTGGAGCCGGTGGAAGAAAGCTCCCTTTGTATTGAGGAAATGTTTTTAGAGGTAAAAAGCTATGGAGAGCTGACCGTCACAGGTAAAATTCCAGAGTGCCTGGTATATATGGACAAACTCCGTTTGCAGCAGGTGATTGATAATTGTTTGAATAATTCATGGAAATATGCAGGAACTCCTATTGAGGTAGAATATAAAGAAGTGGAAAATGGAATTCAGATTCGGATAAAAGATCAGGGAGCAGGAGTTGATGAAGAGGAACTGCCATTAATCTTAGAAAAATTTTATCGTGGAAAAAAAGCCAAAGGAAAAGAAGGCTCCGGGCTGGGACTTTACTTAGCCAAGCTGTTTATGGAGAAGATGCAGGGGGATTTGGAATACTACAATGAAGATGGATTTGTGGTACAGTTATTTTTGAAGAAAGTGTGATATAGATAAGAATTAATTAAGAATTAGACAGGAATTAGGTTAAGACTTTTAAAATTCCGGCTGATAGAATAAGGGATGTAAGGAGGGAATCCGACATCCCTTTTAAATTACGTAACATGAGCATAACGCAAAGTGTAGATTTGCGAGAAAGAGGTATTTATGAGTGATATTTTAGTAGCGAAGGATTTATGCAAGACATTTTCCAACGAAAGTGTACAGCAGCATGTTTTGAAAAACTTAAATCTGTTCATTAAAGAAGGAGATTTTACAGTTATTATGGGAAGTTCTGGATCTGGAAAAAGCACCCTTCTTTATGCACTGTCTGGAATGGATAGACCGACTTTGGGAAGTATCTCTTATCAGGGAGAGGAGATTTCTAAGTACAACAATGACAAGCTGGCAATTTTTCGTAGAAAGCATTGTGGATTTGTATTTCAGCAGAATTATCTCAATGATTCCCTGAGTGTATTGGATAATGTCATGATTTGTGGAATGCTAATGAACAAGGATAGAAAGCAGCTTGCCGAAAAAGCAAAGAAATTATTATTGCAGGTAGGCATTTCTGAGCAGACCTTTCATAAATTTCCAACCCAGTTATCCGGTGGCGAGCAGCAGAGAGTAGCTGTGATTCGTGGAATGATTAATGAACCCGAGATTCTTTTTGCCGATGAACCTACCGGAGCATTAAATTCCCAGAATACAGAGAATGTTTTAAATATCCTTTCAGAACTGAACCGGAAGGGTCAGAGTATTGTTATGGTTACCCATGACATGAAGTCTGCCAGAAGAGCCAATCGCATACTGTATTTAAGTGATGGTGTTATTACCGGAGAATTAGATTTAGGGACTTATCAGAGTGGAGATAAGGAACGGCATGATAAGCTTCGTCAATTCTTACAGGAAATGGGGTGGTAAGAATGAAGGCATTATTTTTTATCGCATGGAAAAATATGAAAAAGAAGAAATCTGATGTGTTGGTTTTGTTCTTCTTGATCACCTTGGCATCACTCTTATTTTATAGTAGTGTTTCCGTGTTTTTTGGTATGGATAAGGTGTTGGATAATGCTTACGACCTTGCGCATACTGCGGACTGGTTCTATATGAATGGTGTGGAAAATGAGAAAGTAGAAGCCGTTATAAAGCAGCAGGAAGAAGTGGCGGAGTATGAAACAGCAGAGTGTTTATATTTTATGGAAGCAGATTATTGGGAAAAGGGTGAGAAAGAAACCAAGCAAACACAGATTTTCTTTGGGAAAATTGAAGAGGAGCGAAATATTAGCAAGCTGGTGGGAAGTGAAGATGCTACAATCCAGTACAATTCTATTTTATTGCCATATTATATGAAGTCCTCTGGGGGATTTTCCGAAGGAGATATTTTTTGTGTTACGCTAGGAGATAGGGAGTATGAGTTTCAGGTGGCTGGATTTGTAGAAGACCCTTTGTTTGCTACTCCGCTAAATATAAATGTGTATGGCTGTTATATTTCTGAGGATTTTATGAAGGATTTCATAGAGGAAAATCCAGAAATGGCCTCAGCGCAGTATGTACAACATAAGACACGATTAAAAGAAGGGGAGGATAGTTTTGCCTTTGATCAGAAGATTAGTCCTCTCTTGTTACAGGAAGTACCAGAAATTTCTGCTCCTTCCAATCTAAGCATTGGAATCAATTGGGGATCCATGAAGGGTGGCGTTGCTATGATGTCACAGATTACTATGGGAATTGTGCTGGTATTTTCCGTTTTACTGATGCTGGTGGTATTTTTGGTAATGCGGTTTAGTATCCGCAATTATATTGAAATGAATCTAAAGAATGTAGGAATCCTTCAGGCGTCAGGTTATACTCCGGGACAGTTAAATGTTACCGTTATGCTAGAAATGGGAATGATTGCAGTAATAGCTGTGGTAGTAGGTATTCTTTTAGGAGTAGTGGGTAGTGATTTGATTGGAACCTATCAAGGGGTTATGCTGGGGATACAGTGGCGTCAGGTATTCCATATGGGCGCAGCAGGACTTACGGTAGTGATTATTTTAGGTGTGGTATTTTTGGTTTCGTACTTGGGCGGAAGGATTTATCAAAAAATTACAGTGCTGGAAGCTTTGCGCGGTGGTATTCACAACCATAATTTTAAGAAGAATTATTTTTGCTTTGAAAAAAGTAAGCTGCCGATGAGTATTGCATTAGCCGGAAAGAATATGATGTGTGAAAAAGCAAAGACGATTTCTATTTTTATTATCGTTATGATTTTATCCTTTTCTTCCTGTGTGGGCTTTGCTTTGTACGAAAACTTTGCTCTTCGTACCGATGGATTAATGAAAATGGTAGGTATTGAGGCTGGTAATGTAATCATATCCGGGGAGGATATGGATAATGTCGGAAAAGATGTGGAGCACTGGCAGGAAGTAGAGAAGGTACTTTATTACAATAATGGAACCATTGAAATGGAAAGTGAAAAGGAGAAAACTTCCTCTGTCTGTGACATTTGGGATAATCCAGAGCTGTTAGAAAATGAAATGATCATTCGCGGACGTCTTCCAAAGCATGACAATGAGATTGTGCTGACAGCAGGAATTGCCAAAATTCTCAAAGTAGATACAGGAGATACCATTTATGTAACTGGTCAAGGGGAGCGGATGGCATATGTAGTTTCTGGTATTGATCAGAAAATAAATAACATGGGATTAAAGGCTTTGATGAATATGGAAGGTGCCAAGCGTTTAAATGGAAGCTGTCAGGCTATGTTTCTATATGTCTATACGGAAGAAGGCATTAGTTATGAAGAAATCTCAGAAAAAATAATGGATGAATTTCCAGAGGTAAGCGTGGTGGATAGTGAAAAGCAAGTCCGAGAAGCTATTAATACAGTGATACTGGCGATGGTGGTGATTTGTCTTCTCTTTGTGGCAATTACTGTTTTTGTAGTAGCGTTAGTAGAAATCATGCTGGTAAAATCAAAAGTTATCCGGGAGCGAAAAAATCTTGGACTCAATAAAGCCTTTGGATTTACTACAGTTCAGCTTATTGGACAGACCATGATAATGAATCTTCCTGTAATTGCTTTGGGGGCTATTGCAGGTGCCATACTAAGTGTATTCCTAATGGAGCCTTTAGTTATTCTATGTCTTTCCTTCTGTGGGATTGAAAAGTATGTATTTACAGTGAATTTCCTATGGATGGCAGTGACAGTAGTGGGAATTATTCTGGTGGCAGCAGTCGCATCCTTTGTGTCGGCTTATAAGATACGTAAAATTGAACCGGTAAAGATGGTGGCAGAGGAATAGAAAATTAGTGAAATTCACCAATTCACAGTGAATGTGGGCTGGTGAATTTTTGGTTATTATTTTTGTGTAAGAGAACTTGTAGTACAGTCATGACTTTGCTAGAATTGTCTTACGGGTACTGCTTTTGAAATGCTCTCCATTGTACTAATGTTTTTTCAAATCATTGTCGTGGTGCTTTTAGCATACATCGAAAACATAAAAAAGTAACCGCCCCCGACCAAGGTGAGGTTACTTTTCTAATATAAGTAATATCTTGGACTAACCGTCTATCGGCAGTACCTTTTCTTACTTAAGAATAGCAAAATAGTATAGAAAAGTCAACAATTTGCCTGATTTTGCAAAGAACAAAAAAGATATAATCGAACGGAAACATTACGTTATGGAGGTTATTATGAATCAAAACATAAATTTACAGGAACACCCTATTTTAGCAATTTCTAGTGCAATATCTGCTGGTGACCGTTCTGTCATGGAAGAAATGAAAAAATGTCTGGAAGATACAGAAAGTTATTTTCAGGAGCATGCAGAGCGTTTTGAAGAAAGAGGTATTGATGATTTAGAAGAGGCAGAAGGAATTCAAGAGATTCAGTGGCTGTCTATGGTGGATGCACTGGAAGAGAATGGATACGTATGTGAAAGAGATTGGGAAGACGAGTTGGAAGATTTCTTATACTTTATAGAGGGCTTAAAAGGCGTTTCATCTAATGGATTAACCATTGAAGCTGAATGGTTTGACGAAGAGGAAGGAATCACCCAATGGTGCCAGGTGCTGGATAAAAAATGGGAAGAGGCTGGAATTTGTGTAGCAGCTATTGATATTGATAGTGACAGCTATGTTCTATTTCCATATACAAGTGGTAAATTAGAAGAACTGTCTAAATTAGCAGAAGGCGCAGAGGGCAGAATTGATTTCGCAAAGAATATGTAAGGAGATTTAGAAAACAAAATGAAAAAAATAGTTTTATCCATTGGAATTTTACTGGTAAGTTTTTTTCTTGTAGTGCTTCTAAAGAAAACTACCTTGCAGGATTATTTCAGATTGCAGGAAGCTGGTAAACAGTCCGTTGTGGCTGTAGAAATGGGGAGCGAGATTGTAACAAAAACAGATGGAACCAAGCTTCATACCAATGATTATAAGGTGAAGTTGCCAGTGAAAATTCAAGGGAAAACATGGAATGTAACCTTGCCCTTTAGAGAGGCATATGGAGACGTGAGTCTTTCCTTGGGAAAGCATGCGTATGAAAATAAAACTCCAGTAGAGGGATATTTTTATTACGTAGGAAATGTGGACAGAGTGTATTTCTCCAAAACCGCAGAAAATAAGCAGGAATGGCTGTGGGAGCAGATGGAAGGTATCGTTGGAATTGTAGTAGGTCTGGATGTTTGCTTTTTTATAGCTATCCTCATTATGAGCGTGATGAAGGGGTACAATTTACCGAGGGAATTAGAAGGCTATCCAGAATCCTCTTTGCTGATTTGTAATTACCGGACGCCTATCTATACTGTGCTAATGATTTTTTGCTTTGCCTTTTCGGGATTTTTACTTTATGGCGTAATTGCTCTTTTAATGGACTTACAGATTATGCCGGCGATTATGATGTTCTTTTTAGCGCTGATGTTTTTGGCATTATCCATTACATTTAGTCTTTTTATCAAGAATTATATGGTAGTATTTTATCCGGGAGGAGTTTTTTACCGGAATGTTTTGAAAGAGATATGGAATATAACAGATGACAAAATAGAATCCTGTCATGTGATTCGGGCATATCGAAACCGGAGCTTGCGCATTCAAACCAAGGGAAAAAATATCTGGTTGAATTATTATTGCAGCAATTATTATCAGGCAGAGGAATATGTGCAAAAATATCCTATCTCACAGTAAAATGAATTTACATACTGTAATTTTTAAGATATAATTTTAAAATAACGTTTTGGGAGGAAGAAGGTATGAGTAAAATAGCATTCTTTTGTATTCCGGCTCATGGACATACGAACCCTACTTTAGGTGTTGTCCGTGAATTGGTACAGAGAGGTCATGAGGTTTGGTACTACTCCTATGAAACCTTTAAAGAAAAAATAGAAGAAACTGGGGCTAAGTTTATTCCTTGTGACATCTATAATGCAGAGATACATTTGACAGCAGAGGAGGGCGCAAGAGTAGGAAAAGACCTGGCATTTTCTACAAAGCTGCTGGTAGATACTACTTTGGCTCAGGATGAAATGGTTTGTAAGCAGATGGACGAATTTCAGCCGGATTGTATTGTGGCTGATTCTATGGCTGTGTGGGGAAAAGCTGTTGCTATCAAAAGAAATATTCCATTTGTTTCCTCTACTACCACATTTGCTTTTAATCAGCATTCTTCAAAATATATGAAACAAGGCATCGGACAGCTTTTTGGCATGCTTTTTTCTATGCCAAAGATTAATAAGCAATTGAAACGATTGCAAGATAAGGGATATCCCATTACGAATATTTTGTCCATTATCCAGAATGATAATGATACAAATACCATTGTATACACTTCCAAAGAATTTCAGCCATGTGCAGAGACCTTTTCTGATAAATATTCCTTTGTAGGACCATCGATTCGTCCGGCAAAGGAAGAAATCCAAAAGTCAGAAAAGAAATTAGTCTATATTTCTCTGGGAACAGTGACTAATCTTTTATTGCAGTTTTATAAGAATGCAATAGAAGCATTAAAGGATAGTGATTATGAAGTGATTCTATCTATCGGAGAACATACAGATAGTAAGACGTTAGGAGAGATTCCAGCGAACTTTAAAGTATATAATTCTGTAGACCAGATTGCAGTCTTACAGAAAGCAGATGCATTTATAACCCATTGTGGAATGAATAGTGCCAGCGAAGGCTTATATTTTGAAGTTCCTCTAGTATTATTCCCTCAGACTCCGGAACAGGGAGCTGTTGCTACGAGAACAAGTCAGGTGGGTGCCGGTATTTATTTGGAAAAGAATACACCAGAGGCTATCCGCTTAGCAGTAGAAACCGTTTTGCAAGAGGAAAGCTATAAGGAAAATGCCATTAAGATTTCAAAGAGCTTTAAGGAAAGTGGCGGAGCTTCTGCAGCAGCAGATAAGATTTTGAAAGTCATAAAAGAGAATTAAAGCTTCTGAAAATCTTGTAAGCAAGAACGTTTTCCAAAAAAACAAAACATTCTTGACAAATAGATGAAAACTGTAGATAATCAAAAACAATGAAACATAAACAAGCCATTCTCTGCCGCCGGGTAGAGGATATCAGCGTCAGGCTTCCTGTCATTAGGCCATAGAAGACAGGAAGGTCTGGCGCATTTTTTTGCTTTATGAGATTGTTTTATAAAGATAAGAAACATTTTGCTGGGAATTTGATTTTAGAAAAAGGATGGTGATCTGATGAAAGAAAAATCGTGTTTTAACGAATTTGTAAAATATGTCACCCTAAATATTTTAGGTATGATTGGGCTCTCCTGCTATATTTTGGCAGATACCTTTTTTGTTTCGTGGAAGCTGGGAGCGGATGGATTGGCAGCATTGAATTTGGCGATTCCGGTGTACAGCTTTAATCATGGAACTGGATTAATGCTCGGCATGGGCGGAGCTACCCGTTATACTATCGCAAGGAATCAGAAACGGTTTCGGGAGGCAAATGAGATTTTTACCCGGACGATTCTCATTGCGATTTGTTTTATGCTTTTATTTGCTGGAATTGGTCTTTGGGAATCAGATACCTTAGCTTCTATATTAGGGGCAGAGGGGGAGATTCACACCATGACCGAAACCTATTTAAAGGTCTTGCTTTTGTATTCTCCTGCATTTATATTTAATGATATTTTTCTTGCCTTTGTACGAAATGATGGGGAGCCACAGCTTGCCATGACAGGTATGCTAGTAGGTAATTTTTCTAATGTAATATTGGATTATATTTTTATGTTCCGGTTTCATATGGGGATTTTTGGAGCCGTTCTTGCTACAGGAATGGCAGCGGTAATTAGCCTTTGTGTGCTCTCCATTCATTTCATTAGAAAAAAGAATCAGTTTCATTTTGTAAAGGTATTGCTCAGGGTTAGACCTTGTTTTCGGATTTTGGTTACAGGGGTTCCTTCTTTGGTAACAGAGCTTTCCTCTGGAATAGTAATGATTGTATTTAATTCCATTATCTTGAGTCTTCAGGGAAATCCAGGAGTGGCTGCATATGGTGTCATTGCTAATATTTTGCTGGTAATTGTAGGGATTTACACAGGAATCTCTCAAGGAATCCAGCCGCTTCTTAGTAAGTATTTTGGAAGAGGAGAAAAAGAGAAGATACAGAAAATTTTTCAGTATGCCATGACTACCGTAGCTGGTTTATCTATATTGATTTATGCAGGTTTATTTATGGGAGCGGATGGAATTGTTGGTTTGTTTAATAGCGAAGGAAATGCTTTGATGCAGAAAATCGCAGTAGACGGAATGAAATTATATTTTTTGGCTTGCATTTTTGCAGGATGGAATATCGTTTTCACGACTTATTTTGCATCTACAGATCGGATAAAACCAGCTAATGTTATTTCTATATTACGAGGATTTGTGCTGATTATTCCTGTGACATTTTTAATGGCCTTTTTGGGAAATATGACAGGGCTCTGGCTGGCATTTCCAGTGACGGAAGTTCTTGTTTTTATTCTAGGAGTGACAGTGTATTTTTGGGGGAAAGAACATAGTATTAATAACAGTAGAAATGCTAAAGCGAAATAATAAAAATGGTCGCAGTATGGAGAAGGATATGTTACAATAAAAGTCATTAAAATAAACAAGGAGCGTAGAGAAAAATGATAAATTCTGTAAATCCAAATGCAACGAAGGAAGCAAAAGAATTGTTGAATTATTTATATGAAGTAGCTGGCAAGGGAATTATCACTGGTCAGCATACCCAGACGAATCCTATGGAAGAAGTGGAATATATTAAAGAAAAAACTGGCAAGGAGCCAAAGCTGCGAGGGTTTGAGCTGCTAGGCTATTCACCGAATATTAATTATGCAGATGCATCCCAAGCCTGTCTCACAGAGATTGAAGAAAATAAAGGGACTTTGGATACAGCATTAAAATGGGCGAAGGAAGCTAATGGAATCCTTACCTTTACCTTTCACTGGTATTCCCCGGCAGGAGGAAGAGACAAAAGCTTTTACGCAGAGCATACAGATTTCGATGCAAGAAAGGTATTAGAAGAAGGAACGCCGGAAAGAGCGGCTTTTTATAGCGATATGGATGTGATTGCAAAGGAATTAAAGCGTTTTCAAGAAGAAAGAATCCCTATCCTTTGGCGTCCATTTCATGAAGCAGATGGAAAATGGTTTTGGTGGGGAGCACAGGGACCAGCAGTAGCAAGAGAATTATATAAGCTGATGTTTGAGCATTATGTTCAAGTACACCATTTAGATAACCTGCTTTGGGTTTGGAACTGCCCGGTAGCAGAAGGATATCCGGGGGATGAGTATGTAGATGTAATAACACAGGATATTTATCTGCAGAAATATGAGTCCACCGATTATGCAAAGGAATATGCGGCATTAATGAAAAATACCACCTCGAAAAAAGTAGCGGCTTTAGGAGAAGTAGGTTATATTCCGGACATCCAAATGCTGGAACAGTCCAAAACGCCATGGGCATATTATATGACATGGTCCAAGGAGTTCTGTATAGGTGAACAGTACAACACGACGGAAGCCTTACAAGCTATGTATGCCAGCAGCTACTCTATTAAATTGTAGTATTACAGTGAAGAAGCATTGGACAATATTAATTGTATATTCCTTCACAGAAAAAAGTCTTTTACAGGTTGCATAGAAAGCATAATTTTTATATAATGAATAAGATTGAGAGAGGGCAGGACAGGCAGATTTGATTCGTGCGCAAAAAGTCTGCAAAAAGCCGTTAAATGATATATATAGAGGTATAAGCTGTGTTGTCCGGAACGAAAGAAGCGCGCGAGAATGGAGAGTGAATATGAGTGATTTAAAGGCAAAGTCCCTTCATATGGGACCGGCAAAATGTGCCGTTGATTTAGGAGATGGAAGTGAGCGTGGCGAGTACGTAGATCAGGATTATATCCTTCAGAAATTAGGAAGACCACATAGAGCAATTAATCTGATGTACTGCTATTATCCAAATGATGAGGGATGGCCAGGACGTGCCAGTGTAGTACACGCAGACCCTTCTGTACAGTTTGCATGGGATTTCCCATATGATGATTATTTTACATATAAGGGTGGCTTAAATGGAACATTAGATGATGAACCATTTACCTGCATGCGTGATGTACGTAAACATGGACAGGATGTACTTTTGACCATGACCATTGATCCAAAGGTTACAGATGATCATCTGGTAGCTATTGCAAAGGATCTTCGTACCTTTGGTCGTGTTCAGCTTCGTATTAATCACGAGGCAACTGGAAACTGGTTCTCCTTTAATAAACGTGCCAGCTATGAAGAAGTGGCTGCATTCTTTGCACATGCCAGCGAAGTGATCCGCAGAGAAGCTCCAAACGTAAAGACAATTATTTGTCTGGATGGATGCAAGAGTGTGGATGATGAGAAGATGGAAATGGAAGATATTTTTGCAGAAGCATCCCGTGCGGCAGATATTGTTTCTGTTGACCGCTATATGTCTCTTCACTGGGGATGGCCATATGATGTGGCAGAGGAAGGTGGAACTTCCTTCTCCCGCAGTAAAGTATCTGACATTTATAAATTAGCTAAGAAGAGCTATGAGAGATATACTTTTGTAAATAATGGTGTGAAGAAGCCAATGGTTCTGTCCGAGTTTAACTCTGACGGTGATGTAACTGGTCCATATGATCAGGCAGATATGTTAAAAGAGTTCTGCGAAATGTTAAAGGAAGATAAGGAGCAGTGGTTGTCAGGATTTACTCTGTACCAGTTCCGTGACCGTGGACGTCTGGGTCTGGAAATCGAAGATCCAAATAATGCTAATGTAGGTATTGAGCAGCCATTAATGGAGACCTATCGTGATATTATTCATGATGACTTCTTCCTGCCTTCTATGGAGGTTGGTTCCGAAGTGGCACTTCCAGCAAAGCTTCGCTGGGGTGGTTCTGAGGATGCAGATGGTGTTGCTATCGATCTTCATTTGGAAAGCAATCCAGTATTCTGTGAAGCATACTTTGATGAAGATACGATTGATATGAACTTAATGATGGAAATCAACGGTCATTGGTTCTATAAAGCACCAGGTGTGAAGTGCATCGATATGATGAGTGCATTCTTTAAGAAACCGTTAGATGGAGCAGCAGATATGACTTTGAAGATTTTTGCACCTCCAGCTTCTGGTGAGAATGATCCATCTCAGGGCGATGATTGGCAGACAAATTACTATACAGAGTTAAAGGCACTGCCAACAATCCGTATTCGTTATGCTCCAATTGTAAAAGGTGTATATGGAGTATAAGCCAATATAAGAAAATTTTATTTCATATTTATAAAGAAAGCAAGGAAGACGGTTGCCAAAAAGGTGAACCGAATTCCTTGCTTTTTTTGTGAAAAATGCCACATCGACAGAGTATCTTGACTGTAGTATAATAAGAAAAATATGATGCAGTAATTATGTCCCCTTTTTCTGCTTTTTCATGATAAAAATCATGAAATGAAAAGACAGAGAATGGGTTGCCGGGTAGACAAAGGAGTGTCTAAGTAGCGGCAAGTTTAGACAATTTTCAAGGAAGGAGATGTGTGATATGGATTATAATGTTTATAATTATTTACTGACCAATTATGCACCAAAGTCGATGACAAAGTATGATGCGCATAAATCATCAGAACTGCGTTCTGTTATGAAAAGTATTGTGAAAATCACACAGTCTTCGCCAGTATATCTGGTGAATCTTTCCGAAGCAAAGCAGGAGTATGCTTTGAATATTAAGGATGCTGCCATTTCTTTAAATAATACCTTGAAGATGCTGGCAGAGGATTCCAAGGAAAATATCTTTGCTCAGAGGAAGGCTAGTTCTTCTATGGAGGAGCAGGTTACTGCAAAGATTGTGACAGAGGATTATGAGAGGCTTCCAGAGGAGCCGGAGATAAAGGTAAACAGCCTTGCAACTACTCAGGTGAATTTAGGCAATGAATATTACTCTTCTGGCAAGGGATTATCAGCAGGAACCTATCGTTTTCGGATTTCTGTCAATGAAGATAATTATGATTTCCAATATAATATAAGAAAAGATGCGAACCATAAAGAGGTCATTGAAGGTTTAAGCAGCTTTATCAATAAAGCCAAGATTGGCTTAACAGCCACTCCTGTTTCACGTTCTGCTGATAAAATTATGATGCGTCTGGAGTCAGATATGACTGGTGCACCAGGAGGAAACTGTATTTTCAATTTAGAAGATAAGGTAAATAGCCCCGGAGATAGAGGAATCGTTTCCTATTATAATCTGGACAATGTAGTTTCCTATCCAAAGAATGCATCCTTTGAGTTGAATGGTGAGGAGAAATCTACTATGAGTAATGCATTCACTTTAGGACGTTCTTTAGAGATTACCATGCATGAAATAGGTGAGGAAAGCGCAAAAATATCCTATATTCCTGATAGTGATAAGATTTTAACGGGAGTTCGCAGCATTATAGATTCCTATAATAAATTTGTAGATAGTACATTAGAATATAGCAAAAAGAGTGATCAACAGCCAAAGCTATTGCAAGAGTTTCGCCGACTAATGTCGCCATTCCAGTCGGAAATGGAGTCGGCAGGCATTACCTTTGATGAGAAGGGATATATGCAGATGGATGATTCACTGGCAGTACAAGCGGCTCAAGAGGGCGATTTAGAGAAGCTATTTGGTAAGGACTCTCGTCTGAACCAGCGGCTTCAGAATAAAAACGAAGAGATTAAGATTAATCCAATGGATTATGTAGATAAGATTCTGGTAAGTTATCCAAATTTTGGAAAGCCACCAAGAGGATTCTCATACATTACTTCTTTATACAGTGGTATGCTATTTAATTATTACTGCTAAGAGGCTATTGGGAGATTCCGTCAAATTCACTTTCTTTTTCGGAAATCACAGTGATAATTACTTTGTGAGGAAGACAGACAAGGGTTTCGCCTTGGTTTTTGATTTCTTTTTGATGGACACAAAGCTTATCGGGGCAGTCGGCATGTGTGATGCTGGCTGCTCCGTTTTTGATTTCTAGTGTATTAGTGCCTCCTTGATTTCCTTCAATAGCTAAAGTAATGTTTTCCTGCAGGGAAAGAGTATGGGTAACGGTTCCATCAACAGAAATGGTAATGGAATCACCAGAAGAATGAAAGAAAAGCGTATATCCGGCAAAAATTCCTAAGGCGACAGTTAAGATTCCTATTAATAAGAAGATATCGTTTCGTTTCATAAAATTTCCCCTTTCTATTTTCTGTTGATAGGTGTTGATGTAAATACCGTCTATACGAAAATTACCTATATTATAGCATTCTGCTATTTGTTTGCAACAATTCTACCAATAGATGACCGGAAAAAACAAAGTTTTTTTACTTGACGAAAGCCTTTACAGTATGATACACTTGACGAGCGATGTAACAGGTCTTTTTTTTATGCCCAAATTTTACGGTTTGGGAGCGCAAATGATTCGCAAATAATTATAACGGAGGTGAAATTGTCGTGAGAGTAAAGATTACTTTAGCATGTACAGAATGTAAGCAGCGTAATTACGATACGACTAAGGAGAAGAAAAATCATCCTGACAGAATGGAAACAAAGAAGTATTGCAGATTCTGTAGAAGACACACATTACACAAAGAGACAAAATAGTCTCGTTTGACAGGAAAGGAATGTGAATTATGGGAGATTCTGAAATCAAGAAGGAAGTAACAGAACAGAACGAACCACATAAGAAAGCAGAGAAGCCTGCAAAGAAAAAAAGTTTTTTTCATAATTTAAAAGCAGAATTCAAACGTATCGTTTGGCCGGACAAAAACACAGTTGTGAAAGAGTCCGCTACAGTAATTGTCGTAACAATTATCTTAGGCGCTTTAATTGCTTTAATCGATTTATTGATTAAGACAGGCCTGGATAAGATTCTTCAGATAGGATAAGGTGATTAACGTATGGCAGATGCAGAAGCACATTGGTATGTAGCTCATACCTATTCCGGATACGAAAACAAGGTTAAGATGGATATTGAAAAAACAATTGAAAATCGTAATCTTCAGGATCAGATCCTGGAAGTTTCCGTACCTATGTTAAATGTTACTGAAGGTGAGGATGATAAGCAGAAGACAGTTCAGAAGAAAATGTTTCCAGCTTATGTTCTGATTAACATGGTTATGAACGATGACACATGGTACGTTGTTCGTAATACCCGTGGTGTTACCGGCTTCGTAGGACCAGGATCTAAGCCTGTTCCATTAACAGATGCGGAAATGGCAAGCATGGGATTAAAAGCGGACGCACCAGCATGTGAATTCAGTATCGGTGATTCTGTGGTTGTTAAATCTGGTGTCTGGGAAGATACAACAGGTATTGTCCGCCAGATTAATCACAAGGACAAGATGGTTACGATTAATATTGATATGTTTGGACGTGAAACACCAGTTGAAATTAGTTTCAACGATGTGGAAAAAGTCTGATTCTAAGTAAAAAATAGTTATACAAATTCATTAGGATTTGTTAGAAAATTTTGAGGTGTGATACACCGATGAAATTTTACAGGAGGTAAATTGAAATGGCTAAGAAAGTCGAAGGATATATTAAATTACAGATTCCTGCTGCAAAGGCAACTCCAGCACCACCTGTTGGACCTGCTCTTGGACAGCACGGAGTAAACATTGTACAGTTTACAAAGGAGTTTAACGCAAAGACAGCTGGACAGGAAGGTATGATTATTCCTGTAGTTATCACTGTATATCAGGATAAGAGCTTCAGCTTTATTACTAAGACTCCTCCAGCAGCTGTTCTGATTAAGAAAGCTTGTAAGATCCAGTCTGGTTCTGGTGTACCTAACAAGACAAAGGTAGCTACCATTACAAAGGCTCAGGTTCAGGAAATCGCAGAGACAAAGATGCCTGACTTAAATGCTGCATCTTTAGAGGCAGCTATGAGCATGATCGAAGGTACATGCCGCAGCATGGGTGTTACAGTAGCTGAATAAGAAAAAGACGTTATTTGAGACAGAGTAAATACTCTGAGAAGCATTCAAAATCGTAAAAGAACGGCTATAAGCAATAGAGAGCCGGACGCATAGAAGACTTGTTATTGATTGAACGTTGTGGGAGGCTGACACATAGGGTGTCAAGGATTACCCGCCGTTACTACCACTAGGAGGTTATTTAATATGAAAAAGGGAAAAAAGTATGTTGAAGCTGCTAAGTTAATCGACAAGACTGTACAGTACGAAATTGAAGAGGCAGTAAGTCTTGTAAAGAAAACAGCAGTTGCTAAATTTGATGAGACAGTAGAAGCACACATCAGACTGGGTGTTGACGGACGTCATGCTGATCAGCAGGTTCGTGGTGCAGTAGTTCTTCCTCACGGAACTGGTAAGAAGGTTCGCGTATTAGTATTCGCTAAGGGTGCTAAGGCTGATGAGGCTGAGGCTGCAGGTGCTGATTTCGTAGGTGGCGAGGAGTTAATTCCTAAGATCCAGAACGATGGATGGTTTGAGTTTGATGTAGTAGTAGCAACTCCAGATATGATGGGTGTTGTTGGTCGTCTTGGTCGTGTATTAGGACCAAAGGGCTTAATGCCAAACCCAAAAGCTGGTACAGTTACTATGGATGTTACAAAGGCTGTAAACGATATTAAGGCTGGTAAGGTTGAGTATCGTTTAGATAAGTCTAATATCATTCACGTAGCAGTAGGTAAGGTTTCTTTCAGCGAAGAGCAGTTAAAGGATAACGTAGATGCTCTTATGGATGCTATCAGAAAGGCTAAGCCATCTTCTGCAAAGGGACAGTACTTCAAGAGCGTAACTCTTGCAAGCACAATGGGACCTGGCGTGAAGTTAAGTGCTGCAAAGTATATTTAATATAAATATATTCCCATAAAAATAAAGTGTCTGTTGGATGACGGGTAAGTGGTCATCCGACAGACACTTTATTACTTTATAGGAAAGTTCGTCCTATAAAGTAAAAAACGCTCCGCTAAGGATGCGCACCTCGCGGAGAAGAAGTTTATTGCTTCGCAATACCGCTCGGGCGCGAAAGAGTCGCAAGCGACTCTTTGTTCTGATATAGGAAAATGCTGATTTTTCACTTTTTTTCGTATGTGTATAATAATAATTTACAAGGAAACATCCACCGTACTTCCGCTCTGGTTTGTATCTGTTTTCTTCTCTCCATTAGAATCATAAGCCGAAACTAGCTGGCTGGAAATTCTATAAATACGAGAAGCGTAGGTTTTCATAGATTTGGTGAAAGTATTTTCCGTTGCAAGGATTTTTTCGATTTTGGAAGGTTTGCACTCCGCAAATACCTCTTTGTCTAACTCTAATTTTCCGTTTCCTTTAACTTCAATTCCAATGGATTCCAAAGCATCCTTTTCTTCCTTGGTCATATTGGTGAACTGTTTTTTTAGTCTGGCAATGGAACCGTTTTCAGAACCACCAGAGGTTTCTAAAAGGTTGTTATAGGTTTCGATAAAAGCTTTTGTGGTCTGAAGTACTTCAGTACCATTATCACTATCGTAAGTTAATTTTCGGAGCTTTTCCGAGATTTTCTTCATTGCATCGGAATCTGCCATAACCAATGTATTATTAGGCTGTGTAGCCCGGAAATCGGAATTGATTGCTTCTCTATTCTTGTTATATGCGTTGCGCAAATAAAAATTATAGTTATATTTTGGAGTATAAATGGAAGACATACCTATCACCTCTTTGTAAAAATAGATTCTCTTATTAATTTATCGGATGTGATTTGAAAAAGAATTAGTAATAAAATACATTTATTGAGGGAAAATAGAGATTAAGAAATATTTTCTGGAAGAGGACTTTTCTTATAATGGAAGAAATGGTATGTTAATAGATATGTGTAAGGAGGCAGTGTGATTCATATGAAGATGGATTTTCATAAATTAACATTAGAGGATAAAGAGTGGGTTACAAAAGCTTTTAGGGAAGAGGAAAGAATGGGCTGTGAGTTTACTTTTGCAAATAATTTTTTATGGGGAGAACAGTATCAGGTGCAGGTAGCTTCCTGTCTTGGTTGCCTTTTGATTCGTTTTGCAAGAAGGGGGGAGGTTTTCTATGCTTTTCCTTGTGGAAAGGGCGATAAAAAAGGTGCGATAGAGGCTTTAATCATTCATGCAGATGGAGAAGGACAGAAACTGGAATTAACCGGTTTGATGAAAGAGGAAACGGAATTATTGGAGCGATGGTTTCCGGAACAATTCAAATTCACCACAGACCGGAATGTGTATGATTACATTTATAATACTCAGGACTTAACCCTTCTGGCGGGAAAAAAGTATCATGGAAAACGTAATCATATTGCCAGATTTAAGGATAGTGACTGGTCATATGAAATATTATCCCAAGAAAATATGAAGGAATGCCATCAGATGCTTTTGGAATGGAAGGAGCGTCGTGGGGAGTACTGGAATGAAGATACTCAGATAGAGTTTGAAGTAATGCAGAAGGCAATGAATTATTTTGCTGAACTGGAGCTGGAAGGTGGTTTAATAAGACAAAATGGTAAGGTAGTTGGTTTTTGTATTGGAGAGCCTTTGACTACAGACACCTATGTAGTGCATTTTGAAAAAGCCTTTGGAGAGATACAGGGAGCTTACCCTATGATTAACCAGCAGTTTGTAGAACATAATTGTCAGGATTATGCCTATGTGAATAGGGAAGAGGACGCAGGGGAGGAAGGACTTCGCAAGGCAAAGCTTTCTTATCGTCCGGCGATTTTACTGGAAAAGTATCATGCGTATTTGCACTAAAGCGGAAATATGCTACAATATTGCTGAAAACTGCCAATGAGAAACCGGAGGGAGACGGATTTTGGAATTAGAATATGGAGAAAATGCATTAAAAGAATATTTGTTAGATTATTTTCAGAAAAATAATATGCCTCAAAGCCAGATAGCATTGGAATTTGCCCATAAGATGCATCAGGGACAAAAGCGTAAAGAAGGGATTCCATATATTGTACATCCTATGGCTATGGCTAGACATGCTTTAATGACAGGGCTTGCGGAGGATGATTTGATTGCAGTAATTTTACTGCATGATGTATGTGAGGATTGTGATGTGGGGGTAGAGGAGCTTCCGGTTAATGAAAGGATTCGTCAGGGAGTTCGTTTTATGACCTGCAAGACCCAGGAAGGTGAAACAAAAGCAGAAGCAAAGGAAAGATATTATTTCGAGATGCGTGGCTGTAAGGATGCTTGTATCGGGAAGGTTTTTGATCGCTGTCATAATGTTTCCTCTATGGCACAAGCATTTTCTGTAGAAAAATTACAATCCTACATAGAAGAAACTGAAAAATATATTTATCCGTTAATTCAATACAATAAAAAAATCTATCCTGAAGTTGCAGAGGTTATGTGGATATTGGAGTATCACATAAAAAGTGTAATAGTCTCTATAAAGAAAATATTAGAATAATATTAGGATGAAATATGATAAAAAAGGAAGTTCCTATTGGTGCGGCTTAATCCAATTGGAACTTCCTTTTATGATTTAATCTAAAGAGCGGATGTACTTTCTGTACTTAGCTACTTCCTTTTTGGTTTCGTTTTTATACAAGTAGGTGGAACTAAACAGTATATAGCCTTCACAGCCCTTTTTATTTAATTTGCGAATCTGGGTAACCAGATTATTGTTTTTTCGACGCCAGCCAAGGTCGGAGGAATCATAGCTGCCAGCTCGGTAAAGAGCCAGTCCAATAAACATTGGAGTATCATTTTTATTTAAGTTTACCCATTTGTTCAGGCGGTTAGTGTACATGGTCACGGTCTTTCGTCCTATACGGTACTGATCGCTCCAGTAAATCTGTGGAATGATATAATCCATATAACCATCTTTACTTAACCAGCTATCTAAATCGCAGCCCAGACTTTCGGCATATTCCACATTACCTGCAGGGCTGATGCCAAATAATAAGCTTTCGTCATGGTTCTTTACGGTCTGATAGACTTTTTTAACCATGGCATTGATTACTTTTTTTCGTTTTTTAATAGGTACCTTATAAAATTGTTGTCCCTTACCCTGAGCAGGATAGAAGTAATCATCGAAGTGAATCCCATCCACATCATAATTTTGAATGATTTCTTTTACAATTCGTACAATTCGCTTTTGGGAAGAAGCTTTGCCTGGGTTAAAAATAACACCAGGTTTCTTGCGGTAGGGATTTAACCAGGCATGAAAGGTCATATCATACTTATGTGCTGTATCAATCAGAATCTTCATAGGATCATAATCCGGTGCAGATTCAAACATGTAATGGCTCCATTTTAAATATTTGCTTGGATAAATAGCATCATTGCAAGGTACAGTATGGAAGTATAAGGTATTGATTCCATCTTTCTTTAGTTTCTTAAAATACGTATCTGCATTTTTTGTAAATACGCTTTCGGACTTATTATATAAGCCAGCACCTTCAAAATCTCCAAAGGAAACCCAGACTCCACGGATACCAGAAGTGGTAGCAGGAAGAG
The DNA here is from genome assembly GCA_964511525.1 of uncultured Jutongia sp. Classification (GTDB taxonomy): domain Bacteria; phylum Bacillota; class Clostridia; order Lachnospirales; family Lachnospiraceae; genus Jutongia. The sequence goes on along the minus strand of CAZEFX010000032.1, from coordinate 2,816 downwards.
TGTTTTCCTGTGCTGCTGCAGTTGGAACAGAAGTTATGTTGTGATTTGGGGAATAGATACTTTTCCATAATATACATCCCATAAACACTACAGCCAGAAATAAAATCGTAATTGATTTTTTGTAAAATTCCTCTCGTTTCATGTATTGTATTCTCCATTCTATGTTTTGTATGTTGCAGTGTAGCGATATCAGACTTGTCCGTCAAATACCAGAAATAATACTACCCTATAATTATGTTAGAAATATGGTAACTATGCAAGAAAAAAATTCCATTTCATGAAAAATAGAATTGTTTTATAGAAGGAAAATTTCTGACGGGATGTGGAAGAGAAATATTGACGTGGTTTTTGTGTTGTTTTATCATAAAGTGGTACCTTTGGTTTGATGGAGTGATAGTAAAATGAATGAATGGAATAGAAATGTTGGCAAGGATAGTCCCATTGGTGTGTTTGATTCTGGAGTAGGTGGAATCAGTGTGCTGCGGGAATTGGTAAAAATTATGCCAGAAGAAGATTATGTTTATTTTGGAGATTCCCTGAATGCGCCCTATGGAACAAAAGACTTGGAAGAAGTAAGGGATTTGACCATACGAAATGTAGAATATTTAATGGAATTAGGAGCGAAGTCTGTAGTGGTTGCCTGTAACACAGCCACCAGTGCAGCAGTGGCGATTTTGCGGAAAAAATATCCTAACCTGCCTTTAGTGGGGATTGAGCCTGCCATAAAGCCTGCTGCGGTGGAAAATCCGGGAGCAAGGATTGTAGTGATGGCAACTCCTATGACCTTACGTCAGGAGAAGTTTCAGAAGCTAATGGCACGGTACGAAGATCAGATACAGATTGTACCGCTGCCTTGTCCGGGGCTTATGGAATTTATTGAGCGGGGAGATTTAGAAGGAGATGATTTGCGAAAATATTTGACAGAGCTATTCTGGAGTGTAAATCATGAGCCAGTAGATGGCGTAGTATTGGGATGCACCCATTATCCTTTTGCCAGAAAGCTGATACAGGAGAGCTTAGGGCAGAATGTAACGATTTATGATGGTGGCCCGGGAACTGCCCGGGAAATGAAGCGAAGACTAAAGGAAGCAGGTCTTTTGCGGGAAGAGAACAGGCAGGGGACGGTGAAGTTTTTAAATAGCAAACGTACTTCACAAGAGCTTAATTTATGCGAAAAGTTATTGTGGGGGAGTGAAAAGATTGTTTGATTGAAGCAAAAAAAACTTGAAGTACACACAACATCTGTTATAATAACATATGGATTTTGTAAAAGACTAATAGCATATATAATTGGAGGACAACATGAGTCAGGTAATGAAACCGATTGATTACACGGATGAACTGGGAATCAAAGAAACACAGGTAGCCATTAAGGCAGTAAAGGACTTTTTTGAGAGAGAACTGGCATTGAATTTGCACCTTACCAGAGTATCTGCGCCTTTATTTGTAGAGCCGGAATCTGGTCTGAATGATAATTTGAATGGTATAGAACGTCCGGTATCTTTCGGTGTCAAGGAGCAGAACGACCGTCGTTTTGAAATTGTACATTCCTTGGCAAAGTGGAAACGTTTTGCTTTGAAAAAATATGGTTTTGAGCATGGACAGGGGCTTTATACAGACATGAATGCAATCCGTCGTGACGAAGACACGGACAATCTTCATTCTATTTTTGTGGATCAGTGGGATTGGGAAAAGGTGATTGACAAAGAAGAGAGAAATGAAGAGATTTTGAAGCACAATGTTCGTCGTGTATATGCTGCATTAAAGAGTACAGAGACCTATATGAGTTCTCAGTACGATTATATTATTCCATTTCTTCCAGAAAATATCTTCTTTGTAACGACACAGGAGCTGGAAGATATGTATCCAGATAAAACACCAAAGGAAAGAGAGTATGAAATTGTTCGTCTTCATGGTGCAGTTTTTATTATGCAGATTGGTGGAGCTTTAAAGAGTGGCGAGAAGCACGATGGTCGTGCACCAGACTATGATGACTGGAAATTAAATGGAGATATTATAGTATATTATCCAGTGCTGGATGTGGCTCTAGAGCTTTCTTCCATGGGTATCCGTGTGGATGAGAAGGCATTACAGGAACAGTTGGAAATCGCTGGATGTCCCGAGCGGGCAGAGTGCATGTTCCAGAAAGCATTATTAAATGGAGAACTTCCATATACCATCGGTGGTGGTATTGGTCAGTCCCGTATCTGTATGTTCTTCTTAAGAAAGGGACATGTAGGTGAGGTGCAGTCTTCTGTATGGCCGGAGCAGGATGTACTTCAGGCGAAGGAATACGGAATGCATCTTTTATAAAGAGTCAGAAAAGCAAGTGTAGAAGTTCCTGCAAGGGTTGAAAAAGACTATAAAGAAGTCCCTTGTGGATGTCTGCCTGTACAATGGTGTCTGTAGGGTTTTGCAGACGCAAAACATAGACTACTATAAATAGAATGAGCAAAATACCCAGAGTGCTATAAAAAAGTGCTTTGGGTATTTTTTTATAGAATAGTAAAAGCAGTACCAGTATTGGCAGCGTAAAGAAAAGAGGATGATATTGGAAGGCTTTTGCGAAGTCCAGGTGTAGAACCTGAAAGCAAGCCCGGGTCATACCACAGCTTGGGCAGGAAATTCCTGTAACATATAAAATAGGACATCCAATGCCGGAAATGTATAGAAAAATAGATATACATGCCAGTAGTACTGCAAAATAGAAAAGTTCCTTTTTAGGCATTATTTTTACCTCCTTAAATACTACAAAAATTTAAAGAATATTTAAGCAATATTTCAATTATAATTCATTGATTATATAGCGTCAATTT
>CAZEFX010000031.1:0-29024 GCA_964511525.1 uncultured Jutongia sp. | reverse complement strand
TAGATAGAAAAAAGACTGCTTAGAATTCCTATGTGTTTAGCATACCAGGGTGGCAGAAATGCTATTCTTTCATTTGAAGAGGCAGAAGAGATTGCATTTAATGCTATAAAAGGAAGTAAAAAGGCAGACTCGGTTGTTTTGGGAAAATATGATGATGGAGGTCCAACAGCATATACGAATGTGGCAAAGGAGATGAGTGCTCAATATTTTGAGTTAGATAATTGGGCAGAACTTGCGGCGAAATATTCTGATGATGAAATTTGGAAAATTAATGAGAAGTTTTTAGATATTCAAACAAGTTCAGGAAGAGAAATATATTTGTCTCATAATCCTGCGAATTATATAGGTGATGGTTCGTTTTATTCCAGAGAGATTCAATATTTGTTAGACGCAGGTTATGAATTTATAGATGAAGGAGGGATATGGCATGCAGTTAGATGATTCTTTTTATTTGAAAGCTATATGTGATTTTAAAAAATCTTTTGGTGAAGTTTTTGGTGATGAAATAGTATTAAAAGATGAATCACAATCTTTGGGAAATAGAGGGAACTTTAAGCTGAGTTACAATTATATTCCATCAAATTATACAATAATAGTAGAAAATGAATTAAGGACATTTACAATTACAATAGTAGATATTGAAAAGGCTCAAAATACTCTATATAGAATTGAAAAATTTGATAATCAATTATGCAAAAGTAATATTGAAAATTCATTAGAAATTTTAAAAAAAGTATTAGTTAAAAATGAATTTGATTTATATTTGTACATTGATGGAAATCTATATAGAAAAAATAACAGTGGGCTAAAGAGAATAAAAGATATTAGAGAAATTTTAAATTGAAGATAGTTGTAAAATTTATGTGCTTATATTGAATGATTTTCAACTGTTATTATTTATGCGAAAACCGTTTATCCTGTTTTAGAATTAGGAGGATATTATGATTGAAGGTGTAAATTATTTGAAATATCAAGGTCATGAGGAGTTCATAAACGGATTTTTTGATTCACTCTTCTTTTTTAGAGATAAGAAAGCAATTGATGTTCTAAAAAAGTATTGTGAATTAAGAGGTAATACTATAAATGATTTTATGAGTTGCCATTTCGCTACTGAATTTCCAAATAAAAATGATGAGGAATATTTTGGTGGAAACGGTGTAGTCTTTTATTTGGATTATCCAGCAGTAGATGAGGATTGTGTTATTATACTTACATATGATGAATTTCTTGAAGTGGTTAAGAGAAAATATGAAAGTTATATACAAGACAATCAAGAAAAGCGAGACGAAATAATATTATTATTAGAATCTTTGGAAAAGGTAATAGAGTCACAAAGGTAAGTAAAAAAGAATCATAAATTTAGAAGTCAGCAGATGTAAAAATCTGCTGACTTTTTTGCGTCTAGGCTTCTTTGCACTTTGGTGAATATGTTTTTTCTTTTTTAGATTGCTCGTATAAATATATCTTCTCTGAACATCTGACAACAGAATTCCTGTTACAAATCGGATATAGAAAAAAGGTATCAAGATGCTCAGAGAAATATAGAGATTTATTTCCTTATATTGGGTTGTCTTTTTTCTATGCGAGATATTCCATCCCCGAAAGGAGGAGTATATTTGGCTAGTGAGAAAGTATTGTTGCGGATAGAGAAAGAACTCATACTGATGCTAATGCAAAAGTATGGGACAGATAATCAGTCAGAGTCGATTAGATTGGCGGTAATAGATTGTTTGTCTAGGGATGATTCACCAAGATTAAAAACTTTGTTTTCTTATATTGGAAAGAAGCCACCGCGAATAGGGAAAGAGGTAGCTGAAGCCTTTCAACAGTCTAGCTGTAGTATATTCGTAGATTTGTTCGGTGGTAGTCTGGTAATGTTATGTTATTTAACGTGGGATGTAAAAGTTGTAGTGAATGACATTAATGGAAATCTTACAAATATGTACACAGTAATTAGAGACCAACCATCTGTCTTTGTAAGTGAATTAATGAAAGTAAAATAAAAATTCCGATTTTGCCAATGTGGATGAAGCCTTTAATGACTTTAAACGAACCAACAATTTCTTTCTGGATACAGGAAAAATCATCTACAATCTGTGTCTTGGTATGGTGGAAGGTCTGAAGGAAATGCTTACGATTCCGGAGATTAGCGCACAAACAGCTGTACTTATAGCAGAATTAGGAGTTGGAATTACTGCTGTAACCCTTCTGGCACCTGAAGTGATTCTGCCAATCCTGCATGCTCTGGCAAGTACCGTGGGTGTATTTTTTAGTGCATACATGGCATGTGTCTCTGCGGGAAATATGTACTATACAGCTACCAGGGAGGCAGACCGCTATGAAAAAGCGAAAGCCTTTGGCAGGGATGGAATCAACCTGATTGTGAATGTGTTTGCACTGAAATTTGAAGTACCTGCTGCTATCAAAGACAGTAAAAAGGTTTACAATGTGTTGTCAGAACTGAGACATAATGGATATAGCAGCCTGAAAAATCCGGTTCGTCTGGGGATTATCAGCATTACCAATCTGGATGATTTTCTGGAGGTTATCAAAGGAAAAGTCAGTACAGATGCAGAAGAATATCTGAAAAGGGTATTCAGTACATATGACGACAAAATGGTCAAGGATACCGCTACGGTAATCGAACGGGCGTATTCCCATACCCAGACTCCGCTGAATCAGAAGAGTGCAGAGAAAATCATAGATTTAATAACCCATAATGAAACCGGTTCACTGGATGATGTCGTGGAACTGTTCAAAGCATGGGCAGGAGCCGGATGCCGTTCCTTTGACGAAATGCTGGCGTTTCTGAATGGAAAAGCAGACGCGGATGCCATCAGTTACCTGAAGAATGTACGGGATATATATGGAGAAACATTAGCTGAAAATGCTGCAACAGTAGTGGAAAAAGCGTATGCTTCCTGCCAGAAACCGCTGGGAAAAGAAGGGATTGTAAAAATCGTAGATGCTTTGAATAGCAGTGAAGGAAAAGTTCTGGACGAAGTAGCAGATGAAGTAGCAGACTGGATGATAAAAGCGAATCAGGTGCAGGAACTGTTGCGGCGGGTCAAAGGAAAAGTAGATGATGTCGCATACCGTTATCTGGAAACAGCATTTGAAACGCAGAATATCTCTATGAGTGAAGAGATTGTCATTACAATCGAAAAGGTGTATGATTCTGTAAAGAAGCCGCTGAATAAGGAAAATGCAGAGAAGCTCATTGGCATGCTTGCGAATAAGCAGGGGAAGACTCTGGATGATGTGGCGGAAGAAATGGTGCAGGTGATAAAGGGTGGCAATAATTCTTGGGTTAGAAACCTAGATAATACAAATGATTTGAACATAGATGATTTCTTATCACTAAAAGATAATGGTGTTGTAAAAGTTAATACATCAGGTAGCAACAGACCATTAACAGGAGCGCCTAATAGTTACTATAAAACAGGAAATGGAGAGCATATATTTGTATATGATGGAGATGGAAAATTAATATATGATATAAGCAGTAGTCGAGTAAAAGGTTTCAAAATAAATGTTGACCCTAATGGTGTTGAGCATTATCAATGCATACAAACTAGAAGGTGCTGTGCCAGATGCAATTAAAAAATTATTTGGATGGTGATAAATATGGAGAATGTTAAAATATTTAAAAGCATAGTTGATGAAAAAATCAAGAATGAAATCATAGAAGCCAACTGGTGTACAGATTTAATTCAGTATACTACATATAAGTGTAAAATAGATGGTTTAATAGCTGCTGCATATTTGTTCTGTCCTCAAATCATACAGGTTAAAGATTATATATTTATTAAGCAATTTTGGAATTGTAGTACAGCGGAATCTATAGGACGTATTCGTAGATTGGAAGAACAATACGGCAACGATAAAAAATCTATTGAAATGAGCATTAATACATGGAGCGTAGGTGATTTCTTCGTTGGCGATTCTAGTGAACTTATGGATAACGAAAAGTTAATTCAACAATTTGGTGATGCGATAGTATATTTTTGGAAAATTAGAGTAAAGGAATTATTCCCAGAAAGAGAAATTATTGTCGAATTAGGTGATAATTTAATGGGTGAATTTGGACTATGCATTACTATGTATGAAGAAACATAATTATGCTTTCAAGAAATATATAATTCAAGATTGTTATTATAGTAAAAGCATTTTTCTTTGATTATTAGTAAATGTAATGAGAAAAGTCAGCAGATTAAGTTCTGCTGACTTTTTTACGTCTAGGCTTCTTTGCACTTTGGTGAATATGTTTTTTCTTCTTAAGATTGCTCGTATAAATATATCTTTTCTGAACATCTGATAACAGAATTCCTGTTACAAATCGGATATAGAAAAAAGGTATCAAGATGCTCAGAGAAATATATGAGATTTATTTTCTTGCATTGGGTTTTCTTTTTTCTATGCGAGATACTCCATCCCCGAAAGGAGGAGTATATTTGGCTAGTGAGAAAGTATCGTTACGGATAGAGAAAGAACTCTTGCTGATGTTGATGGAGAAGTATGGTACGGATAATCAATCTGAGGCGTTAAGGTTAGCGGTGGTTGATTGTTTATCTGCGAATGATTCACCGAGATTAAAAACTTTGTTTTCTTATGTCGGGAAGAAACCACCAAGAATAGGAAAAGAAGTAGCAGAAGCCTTTCGACAGTCGGGGGGGAGTGTATTCGTAGATTTATTCTGTGGTAGTCTGGCAATGCTATGTTATTTGCTGTGGGATGTAAAAGTTGTAGTGAATGACATCAATAAAAATCTCACAAATATGTACACTTTAATTAGAGACCAACCGTCTGTCTTTGTAAGTGAATTAATGAAACTGCCATATTCTGAAGTGCTATTTCAGCAGTTTCATGAAGTACCTGCATTCTGGCAAATCAATGACAAAGCTGGAGAGAGCCGTAGCCTATTATTACGTTTGCTTTGGGGCGTATCGGGGACGAGTGGACTGTCCATTGTTTCAGTTTTCCACTGGTGAAGATAGTAATCGGGAGGAAAGTTATCAGAAAAATTTTCGATATATCCTCGCATTATCCAAGTGGTTGCAGAGCGTTGTGATTCTTAATCGGGATTTTCGTAAAGTTTTACAGAGCTTTAATAAAAAGAACGTATTTATTTACGCTGATTGTCCTAATCTTGGTACAGAGGATTATTACGATTATGTTTTTTATGCAAAAGACCATGCGGATTTAGCTGGAATGCTAAAGGAACATACTGGGAAATTCGTTCTGTCTTCCAAGGCGAAGAAGGAACTGCGGAAACTGTATCGTTCAAATGGTCATTGCGTGTTAGAATTTGAAGACACAAAAAGACTTCCCGATAAACGTCATCGGGAACAGCTGGTTATGAATTTCAAGATGCACCATACGAATAAGTTCGGAGAAGAGGATATCAAACCATATAGGTAGAAAAAGTGATGGAGTATGCTGGAATTACTGTTAGCAGGTGTTCGTTTCCTTGATACTCTGAAATTTGATTTTGTCCGACATAATTTTCCCGAAGTCCTCAATATGTTGATTTTACAGGGGATATGACAACTGCAAAAAATATTCTTCCACAGAACTGATGTGCGTCATAACTGCAAAAAATACCTAAATATGGGATTATTCAAAATAATACAAGAAATAGTTCTTTATATTTCGTTACGAGATATTTGTTATTTTTGTTTCTTAATCTTTTTTATTATCTAAGTTTTTTCTGGATTTCTGAGATTGAAAATCCAATATATATATATTATTTTTCATCCTGCAAGATAAATTTACTGTATTTGTCAGCACATATTATTTATGCGATTTGTGCCAAGACAGAAAAGTAAATATTGCTGGTGGGAACAGCGTTAGACCACCTAAAATACATACGCAGTCTGGTGGAGCTTAAATAATAAATCCACTCGGCAGGTCAATTATGTTTTTGTCTGGCATAATCTGTCGTAATTGGTGCAGGTGACGCAGAACCAAGTAAAACAAAAGCGGTCAGGGGGCAACACTTTGAGAGAAACCAGAGAATGTCGGAGGTGTTGGACATGTAGTAATTATTTCACAGTTTTATTGCAGATTTTTATGATGTAACCTTTTCCAGACCGAAAAATAAGGGATATGTCTAGAACAGATGTGAAAGTTGCCAGATATATAAAAATGCGATAAAATACAAGAAAACATGAAAGTGAGGAGCAGAGGAAATGGAGTATGGGTTAATCGGAGGAAAATTAGGACATAGCTATTCAAAGGAAATTCATGAGATGATTGCATCTTATCAATATGAGCTTTGTCCATTAGATAAAGAGGAGTTTACTTCTTTTATGGAGAAACATGAATTTAAGGCAATTAATGTAACAATTCCCTATAAACAGGATGTAATCCCTTATCTGGATGAAATAGATTCTCATGCAAAAGCCATTGGAGCGGTGAATACCATTGTAAATAAGGATGGAAAGCTGCATGGTTATAACACAGATTTTTCAGGATTTATGTATATGTTAAAGAAGCACAACATTACTATCGAAAATAAAAAGTGTGTTGTATTAGGAGATGGCGGTGCTTCCAAGGCGGTAGTGGCAGTTTTGAAGCAGATGGGAGCTAAGGAAATTATTATTGTAGATGTAGTTGCAACTCCTCAGGCTATTACCTATGAAGAATGCTTTGAGAAGCATACGGATGCTGATTTTATTGCCAATACCAGTCCGGTAGGTATGTATCCAAAGTGTGATGCTTCTCCTGTAGATTTAACGAAATTTCCAAACTGTAAAGCAGTTGCTGATGTGATTTACAATCCATTGGAGACGAAATTAGTAGCACAGGCTCACTCATTAGGGATGACGGGAGTATGTGGTTTAGAAATGTTAGTAGCACAGGCGGTATATGCTGCTGAATTTTTCCTGGATATTACTGTAGAGGAAGGAAAGATTGAAGAAATCTATCAGAAAATTTATCAGGAAAAGCTGGCAGAACAGTAAGATAAAGGGGTATTCTGAATGAAGGTAATTTGTAAAGAATGTGGAAAAAAGTTTGATTATGATGTATACATGGGATTGTGTCCAAAATGTAGTACATATTACCGGGATGGTATGGGGAGTAGTGAACAGGTATATTATACTCAGGGAACAGAAGTACAGAAGCGATATGATGCCCATAGGGAGAGAGAAGAACGTATAGATGCTGTAGAGCAGGCTCTTAGAAGAGTGACACAGCCATCTGTAACAAATTCTCAGGCAGGAACAAAGCAGCAGATTAGGTCGAATCAGCCCGTGAGACCAAATCAGCAGAAAATACAGACGCCTCAGAGGAATATTAGTCAGGCTGGAAGTGCAAGTCGCTGCTATCATGGAGTTTCCAAAGAACATAGAAAAGAGGCTGGAAAGAAGTCCTCTCCAGTTAAAGCAGTTATTTTAGTGCTGGTATTTACCTTGTTACTTGGTATGGTTCTTCCTGTGTTATTTATCTATTTGGAGAAGAAGTCAGAACCTATAGTACAAGGGGAGATTTCAAGTCAGTCTATGGCACAGGAAAAAACATTTTCTTATTCTGCAGCTGATGCGAATTATGAAATATCTATTAAAGAAGTGAGGGCAGAGAAGGGAAAATGGTTTGGACTTCCTGAGGGATATGAATTGATTCGTGTAAAGTATCAGATAGATACAGATAAACAGGATGGCTGGGATGGAAAAATCTATTCGGATGTTCACATGAGACCCTATTTGATAACAAAAAGCGGGGAATATCTGACTCCATGTTATACCTATGAAATTTCGGAAGCAAAGGGATGGGATTATGATAAGGAATCAGAAGTAGGTTTGAGTAATCAATTCTGCTATGAGGACGGAGTGATTTATTTTGCTGTTCAGAAAAAGCAAGCCAAGGGACTTTTAATTAATAGCTATAATTATGATGAAGAAGAGTATTGCGAAACGACAGTTCGCGAATCCTTCCTGATTGAAGAACTGGAGGTGAAGCGATGAATAAAGCGAGAAAGCAGACGAAGGTGATTACCGTTTTGTTGGTAGTAGGGGTAATCCTATATGTTATATTTAGCGTTGTTTGGGCTTTGATAGAGGAAACGGGAATCATAGACTTTGAAGATAAGCAGGTGTATACTCTTGAGGTAGTGGAAGGTTTGGAAAAGTTATCCAAGCAGGATAAGAGATTAAAGGAAATGGAAATTGAGCTTGGGGATAACGAAGTTGCGTATCTTACAAATATTCTCATAGATAATCAGGATACGGAAGAGATTAGTTATTTGAGTATTGATGCAGAAGACCAAGATGGAAATTATATCTCTTGTGCAATGGTGGATCCGTATGATTATTATAGTGTAGGCAGCCGTTCCGTTATTCCGGCAGGAGTTTCCAGAGCTGTTCCGGTGATAGTTACCTTGTATAAGGACTCTATGGAAGAAATAGAGAGTATCAATTTTTATCGTTGGGACTCTGATGGAGATGAGGAGAAGGTTTGTACCATTTCCATGGATGAAGTTGTAAATGAAGACCACAAAATTAGAAAATGACAGGTAGAAATACCTGTTATTTTTTTGTCATGTTTGTCCTTCTTCATCATATATATGGAATGAGGAGGTGCGGTGAAATGCTCAAAAAGATAGAAAACAATCAAAAGAAAGAAATTGTAAGAGTGCTTTCAAAAAAGCTTCGGGACATTGTTGAAAAAATGAAGGTTGATTTTCTAGAGGTTCAGGAAATTCGTATTCGTGCAGGAGCTCCGTTAATGGTAGTTTGTGGTGGAAAAGAATACTTTGTCAGTGAGGATGGTAGTTTGGGAAATAATCGGAACAATTCCTATGAGATTACCCAAAGAGAGATTCGGGAAACCATGGAATATATTAGCAATTATTCTCTATATGCATTTGAGGAGGAATTGAAACAGGGGTTTATTACCATACAGGGAGGACATCGGGTAGGGGTAGCTGGAAAGATTATTTTAGAAAAAGAAAGGGTGAAAAATATCCGCCACATATCTTTTCTTAATATCCGTTTAGCTCATGAAATTATAGGCTGTGCCAATAAGGTACTTCCTTATATAACCAAAGAAGATAGTATTTATCACACATTGATTATTTCACCACCCCGATGTGGAAAAACCACTCTTTTGCGGGATTTGATACGGCAGCTTTCCAATGGAGCTGGTGAACGGTCAGGCTTCAATATAGGCGTAGTGGACGAGCGTTCAGAAATTGGTGCCTGTTATCAAGGACAACCTCAGAACGATTTGGGCTATCGCACCGATATTTTAGATTGCTGTCCGAAAAAGGAAGGAATGATGATGCTGGTACGCTCTATGTCACCGAAAATTATTGCAGTAGATGAGATTGGATTTCGAGAGGATGTGGAGGCATTGGAATATGTTATGAATTCCGGGGTGAAGGTGCTTGCCACTGTTCATGGGAAAAGCATGGAGGAAATCAGAAACAAGCCGGTGCTGGGAAGGATGGTGCAGGAAAAGGTGTTTCAAAGATATATTTTATTGTCCAGTGGACAAGTTGGAAAGGTAGAAGCTGTTTTTGATGAGAGAGGATCGTATTTGACATGGGCATCCTAATAAAAATAATGGGAATGATTTTGGTAATTGCAGGAAGTGCTGGTTGTGGCTGGTATATGGCCAATGAGACGAAAATACGGATACGGATTTTGCAGGAGCTGCAGCAGGGAATTGTAATTCTGCAGGGTGAAATGGAATATGCCGGGGATGATATGGAGGAGATTCTGGAAGGATTAAGTAAAAAATGTCAATATTTTTCTGGATTTTTTCATGGAGTGTCCCAAAAATTGTACCAAAAAGAAAGCAGGACTTTATATGATATTTGGCAGGAAGAGGTACAAAGGTTTTCCTTCCGAAAAAAATTAAAAGAAGAGGATGTACTTTTTTTAGAAGAAATCGGAAAAAATCTGGGAAATCTGGACAGACAGACTCAGCTACATACTTTAAAAATGATGCTTCAGCGGTTGGAAAAACAGATAAAAGATGCCAGAGCGGACTACGAAAACAGGGCAAAGGTTTACCGGGTAATAGGAGTTACTGTGGGAGTGTTTGCAACAGTTTTGTTGCTTTAGCTATGTATTTGAAAGAAAAAAGGAGTGCATATGAGTATAAATCTGATTTTTAAAATAGCAGCAGTGGGAATTCTGGTGTCTGTGTTGGGGCAGGTTTTAAAACATGCGGGGCGGGAAGAACAGGCTTTTTTGGTAAGCTTATCGGGGTTGATTTTAGTGCTTTTATGGGTGCTTCCATACATATTAGAACTATTTGAGTCTATACAGGATTTGTTTTCTTTAGGATAAAAAGAGGAGAACAGCTATAAAGAAAGGGAAGGATATGGAATGGAAAAAGTAGCAATTTTAGGGGTTATGGCAGTATTGCTGGCGATTCCTTTGAAAAAAGACAAGTCGGAATTCTCTATGTTGCTCATTATGGTGTCTTGTCTCATTATTGGTACATTGGCAATCTGGAAAATAAAAGATGTCATCGATTTTTTGCGTTCTTTGGAAGAGTACTTGGGAGAAGGCAGTGTATATTTAAAAATTCTGTTAAAGATGATAGGAATCACTTATGTAGCGGAATTTGGTGCGAATCTTTGCAAAGATGCAGGTTATGGGGCAGTGGCTTCCCAGATTGAGTTTTATGGAAAACTAATGATTCTTGCGGTGAGTATGCCTATATTAATGACATTGTTTCAAACCTTAACAGGTTTATAAAGGAGTATGTCCGGATTTAAGGCTTGATTGCTGCTAAGAGGATAGGAATAAAAAGAAGCAAAGGGCGGTGAATAACCATGGAAGAAGTGCAAGGAGCAGAGAATACCCGAAGCTTAGCAGATGAAATTTCTTATGAACAGATACAGGAAATGATGGATGGGATTCTGGGAGACAGCAGTTTTGAATTTTCGGATTATGTAAGCGGTTTATTGCAAGGGGAACAGACCGCTTCTTTAGAAGAGATTATAAAAACTGTTTTTGAAGGTGCACTTTCCAACTTGTTTTATGATAAAAAATTGATTTTATATTTATTGATAATAGCAGTAATTGGTGCCATATTTAGTAATTTTTCTAAACTTTTACAAGGAAGACAGGTAGCTCAAACTGCGTTTTTTGCAGTATATCTTTTATTCTTTTCGGTATTAAGTGCATCTTTTGTGGAAATCACAGGGGTAGCAGCAGAAACTATGGAAAATCTATTGAGTTTTATTCAAGTTCTGGTTCCTACTTTTTTTATCAGCATGACCTTTTCACAAGGGGGAACTGCTGCTGCAGTATACTATGAATTTACGTTAGCCCTGATTGCAGTTGTTAATTTTGTTCTGGTAAAATTTGCACTTCCAGCCATTAATTTATATTTTTTTCTACAAATCAGCAATTATTTATCAGAGGAAGACATGTTTTCTAAAATGGCAGAGTTAATCCGGGATTTTGTGAAGTTTGTTATGAAAACTATGTTTGGTATTGTCATGGGAATGAACGTAATTCAGGGATTGATTGTCCCAATTACTGCCCAGGTAAAAAATATGGCTGTAGTCCGGGTGGGAGGCTCTATACCTGGCATTGGAAGTGCAGTTAGTTCAGTGGCGCAGTCTATTCTTTGTGCTGGTACCTTGTTAAAAAATGCAGTGGGAGTAACGGGGGTGGTGGCAGTGTTTTTGATTTGTGCCATTCCTTTGCTGAATATGCTTTGTAACCAATTTTTATTGCAGGTGGTGGCAGCGGCCATTCAGCCAGTTTCCGACAAGAGATTAGTAAAGGGGATTGGTGGTGCAGTAGAAGCAGTACGGTTACTGATTTATGCTGTTGGAATGGGAGCAATGCTGTTTATTACATCCATTGCGTTAATCAGTATGATGACTAATACTGCTATATAGCATGTATCAGTGCACTGGGAATAAAAGGCACAATTCCTAATAAGGAGGCGGAGCATGATTAAAAAAATGGTACAAAATATTTTAGTGTACGTTATGATGACCACGGTATTAAAAGGATTAGTTTCCAATAAGGGATTTCTAGAAATTTTTCGTTTTGTTAGTGGGTTGATTCTGATTTTATTATTTGTTAGTCCGGTGGTTTCTCTTTTTTCTTCTGAAGAAAATTGGTACCGGCGGCTGGAAGAAAATATATTTGAAATAGATTATAGTCAGATGGAGCAGGAAATGACAGTAGCACAGGGGCGTTTCGAGGAGATTTTATCAGAGGAATGCCAGATTCGGATAAAAAAACAGGTGAGAGAAATTGTAAAGGAGGAGGGCTTATCACCAGAGAATATCCAAGTAATAACACGAAAAGAAGAGGGAAAGGTTCTGATAGAAGAGATTCTGGTGGAAATAAAAGAAAAAAAATGGGGGAGTTCGGATTCCATAGTGGAAGATATAGAAATTACACTGGAGAAAAATCAGAAAGCTGAGTCCCGGAAAACGGACAAGGAAACGAAACTTTTGAAAAAATATATCTGTGAAAATTTTGAATTGTCAGAAGAGGCGGTGAAGGTATGGAAAATAAGTGGAGAGACTGGCTAAAAGGATTACAAAAAAAACAGGGGGAAAGGAAAAAAATAAAGTGGGAGGATATTGGTTTTAGCCGTCTTGTGGTTATTGTTCTGGCGGGGATTTTTTTGCTGATATTATCTTTTCCTATGGAAGAACCATCAGAGAAGAAGGAGGAAGGGAATCAAGAAAAAACACTTACAGCCACAGAAGCTACCAGTGAAATTTGGGATGTGGCGGATTCCTATGCCCGGGAGCAGGAGGAAAAAATAGAAAATATATTATCCGCCGTAGAAGGTGTGGGGCAGGTGGATGTTATGGTGACCATGGCAGCTTCTGAAGAGAAAATTCCATTAAAGGATGAAGACAGTACTCAGGACAGTACACAGGAACAAGATCAAAACGGAGGAAGCAGATTGCAGAATAACAGTAGTATTCAGGAGGAAACTATTTTAGTCCAGCAGGAGGAAGGGGAAGCACCTTACGTTGTAGAAATCCAGTCCCCAGAAATCGAGGGAATTGTGGTAGTGGCACAGGGGGCTGGCAGTGGAAATATGGACACGGAAATTATTGAAGCAATCGTGGCATTATTCCCCGTTGAGCCACATAAGATAAAAGTAATGAAGATGAAATAATAAAATTCAGAAATATGAAAAAAGAGAGGTTGAATGATTTATGAAAAATTTTGCACGGAAAAATCAAATTATTATTACAGCTTTGGCAGTAATGATTGCAGTAGCAGGATATTTGAATTTTACAGGAGAGGAAATCAATGAAAATGGACTAAGAAGTACATCTATTACCACGGATGCAGGGAAAAAGAACAAGGAAAAGAAGGAGGCCAAAGCGGAAGAAACAAAAAAGGCAGAAGAGGAAGAAGATACAACCATGGATATTTCTACAGAGGATGAAGGGGAGGATTATACCGTGGCAGATAATGGAGAGCTGCAATCTGTTTCCAAGGAAAATCCAGGAGAGGCAGTAATGGTATCTAATACATTAGGCTCAGATTATTTTGCAGCAGCAAAGCTGACTAGAGAGCAGAGTAGAGCAAAGAATAAAGAAACCTTAATGAAAATTATTGATAATGATGCCATTGCATCAGAAGATAAGAAGAGTGCCATACAGCAGGTGGCAGAAATGACAGAGGATGCCCAGATGGAAAGTGCGGCAGAGTTAATGCTGGAGGCAAAGGGATTTACAGATGCGGTAGTTAGCATTGAAAAGGGAAATGCGGATGTTATTGTGAATGGAAATCAGCTTAACCAGCAGCAGTTAGCACAAATTACAGATATTGTCACCAGAAAAACAGATATTCCGGCAGAAAATATTGTAATCACTCCAGTGTCAGTGGAAGGGCAGGAATAAGGAACAGAATATTGCAAAAGTGATGGAATTTGGTATAATAAATAGGATAACATGGCAATATTTTAGTCATAGGAAACAAAGGAGGTTGTTATTGTGGCAAAAGATTTGGATTCCAAAGACTTTATAGTGGAAAATAAAGGCATTGGTGAAGTAAAAATTGCTTCAGATGTGGTTGCTGTTATTGCGGCATTGGCTGCAACAGAGGTAGACGGCGTACATTCCATGGCTGGGAATATTACAAACGAACTCATTGGTAAGTTCGGAATGAAGAACCTTTCTAAAGGAGTAAAGGTACAGATGGCAAAAGGGTCTGTTCATGTGGATATGATGGTAGTTGTGAATTATGGTTACAGTATTCCAGATGTATCGGAGCAGGTTCAGGAAAAAGTCAGCCAGCAGATTGAGAATATGACCGGGCTTGTGGTTCCGGAGGTCAACGTCAGAGTGGCGGGAGTAAATTTGGAAAACTAGCGAAAGAAAAGGACTTAGAATATGACAAGAAGAAAGATAAGAGAGCATTTATTTGTAATGCTGTTCCGTGTAGATTTTCATAGTAAGGAAGACTTGACGGAGCAGGTTTCAATTTACCTGGAGGAAATGGAGAACGCTTCCAAGAAGGTTAAGGAAGAGATTAACGACAAGTTCTATGCAGTGGTTGATCATATCCAGGAGATAGATGCTCAGATAGAAAAGAATTCTCAGGGATGGGATTTGCAGCGATTGGCAAAGTCAGATATTACGATTCTGCGATTGGCAGCATATGAGCTGTTATTTGATAAGAATGTACCAACTGGTGTAGCCATTAATGAAGCGGTAGAGCTTTCAAAGGAGTATGGTACTGACAAGTCTACAGCATTTATCAATGGTGTACTTGCTACAGTAGCAAAGGAGCTTCCAGAGGAATAGGAGTTCATTATGGCAGCAGATGGTTTGGAGTGAAGCAGTATGGAAACAGCAGTTTCGGTGTCTCAGGTTAATCGATATATTAAGAATTTATTTGTACAGGATTATGCCTTGAACCGCATTTTAGTAAAGGGAGAGGTATCCAATTGTAAGTATCATTCCTCGGGACATATTTATTTTACACTGAAGGATAGTGGTTCTGCTCTGGCTTGTGTTATGTTTGCTTCTATGCGCAATGGCTTAGGCTTTCGTATGGAAGAGGGACAAAGTGTAGTGGTTCAGGGAAGTATCAGTGTTTACGAAAGAGATGGGAAATATCAGCTTTATGCCCAGAAGATTACTAAGGAGGGCGTGGGAAGATTATATGAGGAATACGAAAAATTAAAAAAGCGCCTCTTAGCGGAGGGGCTTTTTGATGAGCAAAGAAAAAAATGTATTCCCCGCTATGCATCCAAAATTGGTGTAGTTACTGCTGAAACAGGAGCAGTGATTCAGGATATTTGTAATGTTTCCCGCCGAAGAAATCCTTATGTGCAGATTTATTTATATCCTGCCAAGGTACAGGGAGAAGGTGCTGCTGAAACTATAGTGAAAGGACTGCATTATTTTGAAAAATCTGATGTGGATACTATTATTGTGGGTAGAGGCGGTGGTTCCATAGAAGATTTATGGGCATTTAATGAAGAGACATTGGCTAGGGCGATTGCGGCTTGCAGCAAACCGGTGATTTCGGCGGTAGGACATGAGACAGACACTACGATTTCTGATTTTGTGGCAGATTTAAGAGCACCTACTCCTTCCGCAGCAGCAGAGCTGGCAGTGTATTCCTGGAGGGAAATGTCAGATGCATTGCAGGAAACCATGGAAGAATTAAACCGGCAGATGAAGAATCAGATTCGCCTGCGTCGTATGGAACTACAGCGATATAAAATGATTTTACAGCATTCTAGTCCGGAGGATTTGATTCGGCAAAAGCGGCTGTATCTAACAGATTGTCAGGAGCGGTTAGGTGGGCTGATGGAGCGGAAGGTATTATCGGCAAGGCATCAGTTAGAGCTTTATATTCAGGAATTAAAGGGATTATCTCCTTTAAATAAATTGCAGGCAGGATATTCCTATACAGAGGATATGGATGGACATCCTATCCGGTCCGTGGAACAGCTGCAAGAGGGACAGGCTTTGAAATTAACCTTACAGGATGGCTTTGCTCAGGTAACAGTGAATCAATGCAAAAAGCAGCAGCTATAAGAGTGAATATGTTGGATGGAATAACAGCTTGCAGAAATGAGGGAAACTATGGCAAAAAAAATCACATTAGAAGAATCTTTTGATCAATTGGATGAAATTATACAGGAATTGCAAAATGGGGAATTGTCATTGGAGCAGTCCTTTAAAAAATATGAAGAGGGAATGAAGCTGGTAAAAAATTGTAACGATGCCATTGATAAAGTGGAGAAAAAGCTGGTAGTCATTGACAGTGAAGAGGAAGGAAAGGACTAAGATGGAAATAAATAAGTTTCAGAAGCAGATGAAAGAACGGCAGGAAACCATTGAAAAGGTATTAGAGAAATTTCTTCCGCAGAATCCGTCTTTTCAGAAAACGATTTTTGATGCAATGGAATATAGTCTTATGGCTGGAGGAAAGAGAATTCGCCCCATGATGCTTCAGGAGGCGTATACTCTTTTTGGAGGAGAAGATTCAAATGTGGTAGAGCCCTTTATGGCTGCCATTGAAATGATACATACCTATTCTCTGGTACATGATGATTTACCTGCAATGGATAATGATGAGTACCGCCGTGGAAGGAAGACTACACATGTAGTCTACGGAGAGGATATGGGTATTTTAACAGGGGACGCTTTGTTAAATTATGCCTTTGAAACAGCTGGACAGGCTTTGGAAAATCAGCAGAAGCTTTCCGAGGCGGCAAAGGCATTTCGGATTCTTTCACGGAAGGCTGGAATTTATGGTATGGTAGGCGGACAGGTGGTAGATGTAGAACGCACAGGCCAGCCTCTTACCGCACAGGTGCTGGAATTTATTTATGAGTTGAAAACCAGTGCGCTTTTAGAAGCAGCATTAATGACGGGGGCTGCTTTGGCTGGGGCGACAGAAGAAGAGATACAGACCATGGAAAAGGTGGGGCGCTGCGTCGGTATGGCTTTCCAGATACAGGATGACATTTTGGATCTTACCAGTACCACCCAAGAACTGGGAAAACCGGTAGGTAGTGATGAAAAAAATGAAAAAACTACCTATGTGGCTCTTCATGGAATGGAAGCTGCCAAGCAGGCAGTGGAGGAATATTCCAGACAAGCCATTGAACTGCTACAGGGAATGAAGCAGCAGAATGAGTTTTTGACCACACTTGTAGAATCGCTTATCTATCGTAAAAAGTAAAAGAAAACTAATTGGAATAAGGAGAAAAAAGTCTTGGGAGAATTACTGGAAAAGATAAAACAACCAAATGACATAAAGCATATTAGTAAGGCGGACTATAAGCCATTGGCAAGAGAAATCCGCCATTTTCTGGTGCAAAAAATAAGTCGCACAGGAGGTCATCTTGCATCCAATCTTGGAACTGTGGAATTAACCATGGCAATGCATCTATGCTGTGATTTTCCCCATGATCAGATTGTCTGGGATGTGGGACACCAGTGTTATACCCATAAGATTCTCACAGGACGTCAGGAGGGATTTGACCATCTGAGACAGTTTGGTGGGTTGAGCGGTTTTCCAAAAAGAGAGGAAAGTGATTGTGACGCTTTTGACACAGGACACAGTTCTACTTCTATTAGTGTAGCACTGGGAATGGCAAAGGCAAGAGACATTAAGGGAGAGGCTCATAGGATATTTGCAGTATTAGGTGATGGGGCTCTTTCTGGTGGAATGGCGTATGAGGCATTAAACAATGCTGCCCGGCTGAAATCCAATTTAATTATTGTTTTGAATGATAATCAGATGTCCATTTCTAAGAATGTTGGCGGTATGTCTAATTATCTTGGAAAGATTCGTACCGATAAAAATTATACTGGCTTGAAGGAGGATGTAGAAAAGGCTCTTTCCCAGTTACCGGTTGGTGACCGTGTGGCAAATAAAATTCGAGGGGTAAAGGATTTGGTGAAAAGAGTATTTATCCCAGGAATGTTATTTGAGGATATGGGTCTGACTTACATTGGTCCTATTGATGGGCACAATATTGGGCAAATGGTGACAGCATTTCAAAATGCATCTCAGATGAATGAGGCTGTGATTGTACATGTCTGTACCAAAAAGGGGAAAGGCTATCGTCCCGCAGAGCAGAATCCGTCCCGTTTTCATGGGATTTCTCCTTTTAATCTGAAGGATGGTTCAGATTTGGCAGGGGGAAAGGAAGAAAAGAGTTATACAGAGATTTTTAGTGATACCATAGTAGATATGGCGGCTAAAGATGAGAGAGTCTGTGCTATTTCTGCTGCTATGCCGGAAGGTACTGGTTTGAGCCTGATGGCAAAGAAATATCCTAAGAGATTTTTTGATGTTGGAATTGCTGAGGAGCATGCAGTGACCTTTGCGGCTGGAATGGCAGCAGGAGGGCTGCGTCCGGTGGTGGCGTTATATTCTACTTTCCTGCAAAGAGCGTATGACCAGATGATTCATGATGTTTGTATCGGTAAGTTTCCGGTGGTATTTGCAGTAGACCGGGCAGGCTTGGTAGGCAGTGATGGAGAAACCCATCAAGGAATTTTTGATCTTGCTTTTATGAGAAGTATGCCAAATCTGACGATTATGGCGCCCAAAAATGGCTGGGAGTTAAAAGAAATGATGGAATTTGCCATAAGACAGGATGCACCAGTGGCGGTACGTTATCCAAGAGGGGCAGCCTGGGAAGGTCTTTCTGAGCATATCCAGTCCATAGAAATAGGAAAAAGTGAGTGGATTTCCCGGGGAAATACCATTGCTCTGCTAGCAGTAGGAACTATGGTGGAAATAGCCTGGGAAGTGAAAGAAATTTTGGAAAAAAGTGGGCTTTCGGTTTCTGTTATTAATGCCCGGTTTGTAAGTCCTATGGATGAAGAAATGTTGGAAGAACTTTTGCAGAAGCATTCCATGGTAGTTACTATGGAAGAAGGTGTGATTGCAGGTGGATTTGGAGAAGGGGTGGCAGCCTGGTATGAAGGGAAAAATATGACAGTACATTCCATTGGTTTGCCAAACCAGTTTATTGAGCATGGTTCAGTAAAGGAATTAAAGGAAAAATATGGTTTAGATAAAGCTAGTGTAGCCCAGAAGATTCTGGCATGGAAAGAGGAGTGCAAATGAAAGAAAGACTAGATGTACTTTTAGTGAAAAGAGGACTGGCAGAGTCCAGAGAAAAAGCAAAAGCGATTATCATGACGGGAAATGTATTTGTCAAAAACCAGCGGGAGGATAAGGCAGGAAGTACCTTTGACTCCGACGTGGCCATTGAGGTGAAAGGAACACCGATGAAATATGTGAGCCGTGGTGGCTATAAGCTGGAAAAGGCCATAGAACTGTGGCAGGTTCCATTGGAAGAAAAGATTTGCATGGATGTAGGTTCTTCTACGGGAGGCTTTACAGACTGCATGCTGCAAAATGGAGCAGCAAAGGTATACGCTGTGGATGTAGGAACTAATCAGCTGGCATGGAAGCTGCGTCAGGATGAAAGAGTAGTTTCTATGGAAAAAACCAATATCCGTTATGTAACACCAGAGGATATTGAGGATCCTATTGCATTTTTCTCTGTGGATGTGGCATTTATTTCTTTGAGAAAGGTACTAGAGCCGGTGAAAGCACTTCTAACCCCGGAGGGAAGAGGTGTATGTCTGGTGAAACCACAGTTTGAAGCGGGCAGGGAAAAGGTTGGAAAGAAAGGCGTAGTAAGAGACCGGAAGGTACATGAAGAGGTAGTAGAACAAATTATGCAATATGTACTTTCTATTGGATTTGAAATACTAGAGTTAAGCTTTTCGCCCATTAAAGGACCAGAAGGAAACATCGAATATCTCTTGTATATTGAAAACACAGAGAATCCTGTTTTGGAACTGGAGGATGAGGAGGCTGTGGCGGCCTTTCAGAAGGAATTTAAAGAAAAGTATCAGGCATTAATCAAGGATATTGTAACAGCAGCTCATGGAAATCTGGATGTATAAGGAGAAGAATCAGAAAGATGGAACATTTTTGTGTCATAACCAATGTAGATAAGGCAGAAAATTATCAGGTGGCTCAAGAAATTGCGCGATATTTGCAAGAAAGAGGAAAGAGCTGCTATTTGTTAGATAATAAGCAGACTTATGAAAACGGAATTTGTCATTTTACAGATGCAGAGACGATTCCTGAAGAGGTGGAGTGTGCGTTGGTTCTGGGTGGCGATGGGACTATGATTCAAGCGGCGATTGATTTAGTTCATTGTAATATCCCTATTTTGGGAATCAATATGGGCACTATGGGATTTTTGACAGAAACGGAGCGTCAGAATCTGGAAGGGGCGCTGGATAAGCTGGTAAAAAATGAATATTCCATTGAGAATCGAATTATGCTAAAGGAATTGGATGAGAAGAATCCGAAGCGAGGCTGTTATGCTTTAAATGACATTGTGGTAAGCAAACGGGGAAGCTGTCGTCTGATTACGGTGAAGGTATTTATCAATGGGGAGTTAGCAGATATTTACCGTGCAGATGGATTGATTGTTTCGACTCCTACCGGTTCCACAGGGTACAATTTATCTGCAGGAGGACCTGTGATGGTGCCACATACCAATGCCACTGTTATTACTCCGATTTGTGCACATTCGTTAAATAAGAGAAGCTTAGTACTTTCTGCAGAGGATAAGATTACATTGGAAATTGGTCAGACTAAGGATTTTCAAGATGATTTGGCGGTTTTGGTGGTAGATGGCAGAAATGTAGGAGAGTTTGTAACCGGAGACAGGCTGGAAATCTGCGTTCCAGATTACATAACACAAATTGTTAAGCTTTCAGGTATTACTTTTTATAAGAAAATGCGCGATAAATTAAATGGGAACTAAAATATGCCCATAAGATAGTTACTTTCATCGTGTGAAGGGAAAGGAATGGGTGCATGAAGAAGGAAAGAAGAGAAAAAATCATTGAACTGATTGGAAAATATCAGATTGAAACTCAGGAAGAATTGGCGGAAAAATTGGAAAAAGCTGGTTTTCAAGTGACTCAGGCTACTGTTTCCAGAGATATTAGGGAATTGAAGCTAACCAAGGTTTCTGTTGATGGGGTACATCAGAAATATACCCATTTTCAGGAGAAGGAAGCAGACCTTTCCTATAAGTATATCCGGGTTTTACAGGATGGTTTTTTATCTATGGATCCGGCAGAAAATCTTTTAGTGATAAAAACATTGTCAGGAATGGCTATGGCAGTAGCGGCTGCTATTGATAATTTGGAGGTGCCGGGAATCGTTGGTTCTATTGCTGGGGACGATACGGTAATGTGTGCGGTTCGTTCCGTGGGAGAGGTACCTCAGGTCATGGGAAAAATCACTAAATTATTAAGTACTACTTCTAGTGATTAGAGCTTCCTAAGGAGAAAATGGACAGAAGTTAGAAAAAGTGGTAAAATGTATTAGTTATGGGTGGATAGAACGAGATTAGAGAAAAAGGAGATTTATTATGTCAGGACATTCAAAATTTGCAAACATTAAGCATAAGAAAGAGAAAAATGATGCGGCAAAGGGAAAGATTTTTACGATTATCGGTCGTGAAATCGCAGTAGCGGTAAAAGAAGGAGGTCCTGATCCGGCCAATAATGGTAAGCTTCGTGATGTTATTGCAAAAGCGAAAGCAAATAATATGCCAAATGATACAATTGAAAGAGGAATTAAAAAGGCTGCAGGTGATGCCAATTCCGTAGATTATGAAGAGGTAACCTATGAAGGATATGGTCCAAGTGGTACTGCTATCATCGTAAAGGCCTTAACAGATAATAAAAACCGTACTGCAAGTAATGTACGTAATGCTTTTACCAAGGGTGGTGGAAGCGTTGGAACTCAGGGCTGTGTATCTTACATGTTCGATAAGAAGGGACAGATTATTCTTTCAAAGGAAGAATTAGAAGATCAGGATATTACCCTAAGTGCAGATGATTTAATGATGATGGCTTTGGATGCAGGGGCAGAGGATTTTGCAGAGGAAGAAGACAGCTACGAAATCACTACAGAGCCAGATGATTTCAGTGCAGTAAGAGAAGCATTAGAGCAGGAAAAAATCCCAATGGCAAGTGCAGAAGTCACAATGCTGCCACAAACCTATGTTACATTATCAGATGAGAATGATATTAAGCAGCTACAGCGTACATTAGATTTATTAGATGAAGATGATGATGTACAGGATGTTTATCATAACTGGGATGAGTAATAAATAGTAGTCAAAGGAAAAGGATGGTCTCCAAGGAGGGTGCATATGAAAAAACTTTTTCAGATAATGGCAAAAAAGAAATGGGCAATTAGTGTTTTGCTAGTATGCTTCGTTGCCTTCTGTGTATACATGGGATATGAGAATAGAAAGGCATCCCATGCAGCAGAGTACATAATTATGGATAGTGAGGGTACAGAGGTTTCAGGGGAATATGAACTGAGACGAGCAGTAGATACCTTCTTTGTGTCTGGTACGGCACCGGGAGATAAGCTGCAATGGAGTAGTTTGAATACAGAGATTTTATCTGTTAATGCAGCTACTGCCACCAGTCCTACCGTAGAGGTAAGTGTAAATACCATAGGAAAAGTAGCTTTGCGATTGGAGATTACCCATTCCGATGGTACAGTAGAGGCTTTTAGTATTTCCATTAACGTGGTGTTCTCTATCAACGAATTTTTAAATAATGATACACCGGTTAAGATTACCCGTGTCATGCCAAATGATGCCAGACGTTCTATTGTTATGAACTATGGAGATACCTTGTACTTAGGTTCCAATGCAAAAACAGAGCGCGACCGTTTAAATTTAATTTTTGGTGATGCTACAGATGTAAATGCAGTATGGGAAAGTGATAATGCAGACGTTGTCCGCTTTAATTCCACAGCAGACAGTCCATTGCTTCGAGCAGTGGGAGCTGGTAAAACTAAGATTCGTGTAACCTATCGAGAAGGAACAAACGAATATAATGACGAATTGACCGTGTATGTTCGTCCGGAAATTCGTAAGGATGATGAAAGTGGAGAGATACTGGGAGAAGATTCTGGTATTGTAACCATGGAGGATGGAGACAGAATCTGGGTATCTGCATTATATGCCTCTAATCCATTGGAAGGTATATTAGATAAGGTGACCTGGGTCATTGCAAAACGTAGTGGTGAAACAAGAACCTTGGTTCGGGACTCTCTTGGAAATAAAGGAGAGAACTGGGAAGCCGCCAATTTGGTATTTAACGCCAATAAGGGAAGTTTCCGTCTGGATGCTAAGGCAGGACAGTACATCGTGCTATTTTATGTGAAGGGTACCTACATAGACTTTGACAAGGCGCAGGATTCAGAATTTGTAATAGGCTGTGAACCGGTTTTTGTAAATATTGATGTAAACAGTAGTTTTACAGATAAGGATGTAACCATTAGTATTGATGGTAAATATAGTTTATCCGAAGCATTTAATATCTCTTTGGATACATTAAAAAAGAACTTTACCGTAAACAGCATTGATAACTCAGGTTCTTGGGTAGAATGGGATATTGAAAACTTTGAGATGCTGGGAAGGATTCAAGGTACTGCAACCTTTGAGGTGCTTTGTAATGAAAAACCGGATGAGGTGGTTCCGGGAGTAAGAGAAGGCGATAAGGTGACGTTAAAAATAACCGTAACAGATACCTTTACCTTAAATGTTACCAATACCACCATTGCAGTAGGTTCTAAGCTGGAGCTGAGTGGTATTATTGGTTCTGGTCAGTATACGGATGCTTCTACCTTTGAATGGTCTACCTCCGATACGGCAGGAACCTATATTTCCATGAGCAGCAGTGGTCAGTATGCTACAGTAACAGCAAAGAAAGAAACCAAAACCGATGAACCGGTTCTTGTGACTTTGGCGTGGACTAATGAGGACGGTGTTACCCGGGTGGCAAGCTGTAAGATTTATGTAAATACATCGGCTACCACCATTACCTTAAACCCAGACGAAGTAGAGATGGAAGTTGGTTCTACTACGATTTTGGATTCTGGTTTAAGTGGAGAGCAGAATCTGACATGGATTTCTTCGGATACGGATATTGTTACCGTTGCTCCATTACAGGGGAATACAACGGCAATGTTAACCGCAGGTGAGCAGACGGGTACTACAACAGTAACAGTATTAAATAAGGATAATGATGTTTATGCGACCTGTAAGGTAACAGTAACCGCTGCTATCACCAAAATCTCCATTGATAAGGGTGAGCAGTATGATACGGTATTATCAGAAGCTTTTGTATTCTTAAAAGCAATTTATGAACCAAAGAATGCAACTAATACAGAATTGAAATGGACCTCTAGTGATAATTCCGTAGCTACCGTTGATGAAAACGGTGTGGTTACTTTATTGAAGGAAGACACTGTATGGATTTCTGTAGAGCCAGTATTTAATCCAAAGAATATTGTGGCAAGATGCTGTATTAATATTAAGGAAAATCCAGTAACAGATATTATTACTGATGTAACTGAAATTGATATGATTGCAGGCGACCAGTATACTGTGGGAACTACCATTATTCCAACAGATGCTACGAATCCAACCTTAGTCTGGGCATCCGATGATGAGAAGGTAGCTAAGGTGGAAGGTGGTGTGATTACTGCGGTAGCACCAGGTAGTGCCAATATTACAGTGGCAAATGGTACCGTATTTAAGATTATTAAAGTACATGTTCGGAATCGTTTACAGTCTATTGAATTTGAGCAGAAGGAATATATTATTAAGGAAGGGGATACCGCTAAGCTAAATGTAATTTTTAATCCATCAGAGGATGTAAATACTAATCTTACTTGGACAACTACCAATGATGAGGCGGTTTCTGTTGATAAGGATGGAAATATTACTGGTGTGAAAGCCGGAGAAATGGCAATGATTACCTGTATTGCTGAGGATCTCGGTGTGGAAGGTGCTATTTCCTGTATCGTAAGAGTAATCGAATCAGATGTCATTGCAGAGGATATGCAGTTAGATCCGGTAGAGGGAATCGTATATATTGGTGGAACCCTGCAAATGAATGCGATCTTTACACCAGCCACCACCACCAATCAGGAAATTCTTTGGGCAAGTTCAGATGAGAACCTTGCTACAGTGGATTCTACTGGTGTCGTAACTGGTGTGGCAGAAGGTGACGTCATCATTACTGCGGTATATAGTCATACCAAGGATGGTGTACCATTGGTTCGCAATGCCAATATTAAAGTTATAAAAGCACCGGTTCCAGTAGAAGGAATTACCTTGAATCCTGCGGAATACGAATTATTTATTGGACAAACCTATACAGTGACTCCGATATTTACTCCAGAGGATGCTACAGATCAGAGTGTAACCTATCACTCTACAGATCCAGAAGTTGCTACAGTAGATGAAAAGGGTGTTGTTACGGGTATTGCCAGTGGTTCGGCAGTTATTATCTGTCGTACCGTAGATGGTGGACATATTGCAACCTCTAATGTTAAGGTTATACAAGGAGTATCTTTGGAACTAATACCTAGTGTAAGAGAGATTGCCCTAGGTAAGACCTTTAAGATTAAGACAAAGGTATTACCAGAAGGTTCTGATACTACCATGAAGTGGGAAAGCTCTAATACGAAGATTGCCACTGTAACAGCAAAGGGTAAGGTTCGTGGTATTAAGAAAGGAAAGTGTACCATTACCTGTACCTTGGTGAAGTATAATGTTAAGGCTACCTGTCAGGTGACAGTAGCATCACTTAGAACTACGATTAAGTTAAATAAGACTAAAATCCGTATTGGTAAGGGGGAAACCTATAAATTAAAAGCTACGGTATGGTCTAATAATACTAATAATCCAAAGGTAAAATGGAAGACCTCCAACTGGAGAATTGCTTCTATTAACCAGAAGGGTAAGATAAAAGCTAAGAAGCTAGGAATGGCAACTATTACTGCCACTACTAAGGATAAGATAAAAGCAAAGGCACGGTGTAAGGTTCAGGTTATCCGTCGGGCTAAGAGTATTCGGATTGAGCCAAACTATGCGGTATGCTATATCGGAGGTACAACGAAGCTGACAGCAGTGGTGAAACCTAAGAATGCAACCATTAAAGCAGTTTCTTGGAAGTGTTCTGATCCAAACATTGCCAAGGTGGAGGGTGGAACCGTTCGTGGTCTTGCAGAAGGAACGGTTACCATTACTGCTACAGCAAAGGATGGCAGTGGAAAACAAGCCACCTGTCTTTTGAAGGTTATGGAAGAGATTCCAGCTACCAGTGTAGTAGTAGCCCAGACAGAGCTTACTATGAAGCGAGGAGATTCTGCAAAGATTTCTTACTCTGTATTACCAACCAATACTTCAGACAGTATCACATTTGCATCTGACAACAAGCGTGTAGCAACAGTTAGTGCAAATGGTACGGTAACAGCAGTGGGAACCGGTAATTGTACCATTACCATTCTTACTAGTGGAGGTACTACTTCTACAGTAGCCGTAAATGTAGTAGAATTGAATCGCTCGTCTATTACTATGAGACAGTATGATACAGAAACATTAACGGTACATGGTACCACAGATACCGTTACCTGGTATTCATCCAATGCCCGGGTAGCAACAGTAGAAGGTGGTAAGGTTGTAGGTCGAAGCAAGGGTACTACATATATCTATGCATATGTAAAGGGATGTAAGATGGCTTGTAAAGTAACCATTACAGATATTCCTTAATCCTTTCTAAGGAAAATTATAAAATGTAAAACAAATGCCAGTTTGTGGATAAAAATACAAACTGGCATTTTTACTGAAAAAAATAGGAAAAATGGGAATGGATTTTTGGGATTTTTTAGAGTAGCGAATTTAAAAGATATAGAGTAAAATGATGGAAGGAATAAAACGGGAAAGATTTTGGAGAGATACTTGGAAAGGAGAAAGCATTGTTAGTAAATTTACATGTGAAAAATCTTGCCATTATTGATGAAATCGAGGTGGATTTTTCTAAGCAAATGAACGTATTAACCGGAGAAACCGGTGCTGGAAAGTCGATTATTATTGGTTCGGTGAATCTGGCATTGGGACAGAAGTCACCGAAGGATATTATTAGAAATGGGGCAGAATATGCTTTAGTAGAGCTGGCATTTCAGTTAGACAATGAAAAGCAGAAGGAAAAGATTGAGGAATTAGGAATTGTGCCAGAAGAGGGAGAAGTAGTGATTTCCCGAAGAATTACACCGAATCGTAGTGTAAACCGAATTAATGGAGAAAGTGTTACCCTGTCGGTATTACGTCAGGTGGCGGATTTGATGATTGATATCCATGGTCAGAATGAACAGCAGTCGTTGTTACATACTGCAAAGCACATGGAGATTGTAGACCGGTATGCAAAGGAAGAACTGGGAGACCGATTAGAGCAGATGGAAGAAGGCTATAGAAAATACCAGCAGCTTGCCAGAGAGCTTTTAGAGGGAGAAATACCAGAGGAAGAAAGATTACGGGAAATCTCTTTTATGGAGTATGAATTAGAGGAAATCCAACAGGCAAAGCTTATTTCTGGGGAAGAAGAGCAGCTGGAACAACAGTATAAAGCCTTGTCCAATGCTACAGATATTGCTCAGGGCTTAGGCGAAATTTATGCTATGACGGGGGATGGAAGTGGAACTGCTACCGAGCAATTGACCCGTAGCCTTCGTATTCTTCATAAGCTGGCAGAGTACAGTCCGGAGATGGAAGAATTTTCTGGACAGCTGTCAGAAATCGATTCCCTTTTAACAGATTTTAACCGTGATATTTCCAGTTACATGGATGATTTTGAAACGGGTGGGGAACAGTTAGAACAGGTGGAATCCAGATTGAATCTGGTTCGGATGATTAAAGCCAAGTATGGTGCTACTACTGCACAGGTAGAAGAATATGCTCAGAAGCTACAGGAAAAGCTGGACAAGTATCAGGAGTATCAGGAATATAGAGAAGGGTTAGAGAAGGAGCTGACGAAACAGAAGGGGATTTTGGAAGGATTAGCAGAAGAAATTTCTTTGATTCGTAAGAAAGTCAGCAAGGTATTAGAGCAGGAAATTACGCAGGCTTTAATTGATTTAAATTTCTTGCAGGTCCAGTTTGAAATTGCAGTAAGACCACAGGAACAGTTTGGTGCAACAGGAAAGGATGAGGTGGAGTTTATGCTTTCTACCAATCCAGGAATGGAATTAAAATCCTTGGGAAAAGCAGCTTCTGGCGGTGAATTATCCAGAATCATGCTGGCAGTGAAGGCAGTATTAGCGAAGCATGATGAGATTCCAACCTTGATTTTTGATGAAATTGATGTGGGAATCAGTGGTCGTACCGCTCAGATGGTGGCAGAAAAAATGGCATATATTGGAAATACCCATCAGGTGATTTGCATTTCTCATCTGGCACAGATTGCTGCCATGTCAGATTCTCATTATTTGATTGAAAAGCAAAATGAAGAGAATCATACCAGCACCCAGATTCGTTTATTGAAGCAGGAAGAATCCATAGAAGAATTAGCAAGGATTTCCGGTGGTGTAGAGATTACAGATGCTGTAAGGGAAAGCGCTGCGGAGATGAAGCGGATGGCGCAGGAAGTGAAAGAAAAGATTCGGAAATAATAAGAAGAAGGCTAGATTCAATTTTTGTAAGGCAACGCGTAGACGTTGCCTTTTTTGTGTGATAGGAAATTGCTCAGAAAGTAGTGGTATGTCAACAAGAATTGCGAAGCAATTCTTGCAAGGGCAAAATGCTGATTTTGCCCATTTTTGTGTTAAAACCATAAAAATAAAAGAATTTTATTTATGCCAAGTTTCAGTGCATAAGTTTTGCCACTTGGTAAATAATTGAAGATAGATTGTTTTTCGTACAGAAAAATGAAGAAAGGGGAGGATATGGAATGGAGTTTTATATGGATGAAGAACAAAAATCTAAGTATAGAATGTCTTTGATTTTGTCTTTGGCAGTAGTTCTGATTTTGGCGGTGCTAGCGTGGTTTTGGCAGATGGAAAAAGCACTTCCGGATGAAATTTTGTTGTTTGAAGGACAGGAAGAAAGTCTAAGTTTTTCCGTCCCATTTGGAGAAATGAGTTTGAAACAAAAAGAAGGTGAAATTGCTCAGGTAAGTATCAACC
>CAZEFX010000030.1:0-29407 GCA_964511525.1 uncultured Jutongia sp. | reverse complement strand
TACATACACTGTATATATTAATATATACAGTGTATGTACACTTATGTTATTATACAGAAAAGAATATAACACGATGGGAGGAATAGTGTGATAAAACTGGAGCAGATTAATCAGAAGTATCCAACTTTTGGATTAGAGGATATTTCTATAGAGATTCCTAAGGGCTATATCGTTGGAATGTTAGGGGAAAATGGGGCAGGAAAGTCTACCTTGCTAAAAATTATGTTAGGATATTTTAAGCCGGATTCTGGAAAGATTTCAGTGGATGGGCAGGAACTTTGGGCGTCGGATGAAAACCAGAAAAAAGGAAAGAACCAATTAGGGTTTGTTTTGAATGAGGAGTTATTTTCTAATTACAATACTTTGTTGGACAATGGTATTCGTTATGGAAAATATTATAGCGACTATGACCATAAAAAGTTTCAAGAGTATTTACAGGAATTCCGATTAGAAAAAAAACGGAAATATGGAAAGCTTTCTAAAGGAGAAAAGTTGAAATTTCAGTTTGCATTTGCTTTATCCCATAATCCAAAGGTGTTGCTGCTGGATGAGCCTCTAGGAAGCTTCGATATGGCATTTCGGGAGAAATTTTTAAACTATCTGACCAGTTTTGTGGAAGATGGAGAGCATAGTGTAGTTTTAGTCAGTCATTTGACTCAGGAGCTGGATCAGATAGCGGATTATATTGCATTGATACATAATGGAAAACTAATGGATTTTTCTGACATTGAGGAGCTAAGAGAACGGTATCGTCTGGTTAGTGGAGAGAATTATAAAATTAATTTACTGAATTCAGACAGAGTGATTTATAAAGAAGAGGGGACTTATAGCACAAAAGCTCTTGTAAAGCATAATTCTTTCAGCTCCTATGACAAAGAAGTGGAGGTAGAGGTGCCGACTCTGGAGGATATTTTCTATTACCGGATAAAGGGAAATCAATAAGAAAATAGGGGGAACGGATTATGTTAAAAATGATTTTTAATGACTATCGAATGGATTTTAAAGAAAATTGGAAAAACACAATATCTGCAAGCAATGCGTTATTGCTTATGTTCTATAGCTTTTGGGTTCCATTTATGCAAATAGATACTGAAGAGAATATGAGACTTACTAAAGTGATTATACATGGATTGTTTTTCTTGTTAGTTTTTCTTGGAATTGCAATAGGGGAAATATATCCTAATAAATTAGGAAAAATGTATTGTTTGCTTCCTGTTTCAACGAAGGAAAAAAAGAGATATCTTCTCATGGGATATTGTATCAGAGTGTTTGTAACCATGGCTGTGCTTACCGGCTATATGGTTGGGATGGCTATCGTAGGACTATTAGAATGGCAGTTGGGAATATTTATGTGGTTTGTTCTGTTATTCTTTTTCTTGTTAAATAATACATATACAAAGCGGGCAAATAAAAAAGATGCCATGGGAGAAATTATGTCGGCAGCCCATTGGGTAGGCGTTATTTTTGGAATTACACTTTGTTTTATCTGGATGGGAGGAGATTACATTTTGGAACCACTTGATTTGTTTGGCATTGCCATTTCAGCAGTTTGTTTTTTGGTATTAGTGACAGCTACGGTGGCAGCCATGTATAAGTGTTGGAAAGAAAAAAGAGAAGAGATAACAAAGGCATGAATTTGAGATTGGTATTAGTGGAGAAGAATAAAGGAATTAAAATAAGAAATAGGAGGAATTGTCTGTGAAAATAGTAATTAAATCACAGGGGACGATGGCAATTTACGAACAGATTGTAAATCAGTTAAAGAATGGAATTATTGCTGGTGAATTAAAGCCCGGGGAAGCTATGCCATCGATTCGAAGGCTGGCGAGCGATTTGGAAGTCAGCGTTATTACTACTAAGAGGGCATATGAAGAACTGGAAAAGGAAGGACTGATTCGCTCTGTATCAGGAAAGGGCTTCTATGTTTGTGAATCCAATCAGGATTATTTACGGGAAAAACAGTTGATGATGTTGGAAAAACATATGAATGAATTATTGGAGGAGTGTCGGCAGGCAGGACTTTCTCAAGGAGATGTCCAAGAAATGGTACAGGCGCTTTGGAAGGAATAAGCTGATTTTGAATATGCATACGTAGTAAGAAGGTAAAAAGCATAAGACAAAGGTTAAATGGAGGGTAGGGCATGATAGAATTTAAAAACGTTACAACTACAGGAAAAGGATTTCATTTACAGAATATTTCCTTTTGTCTGGAGGACGGATATATTATGGCTTTGGCAGGTGAAAATGGGGCAGGAAAGACTACTTTGCTGAAACATATTTTGGATAAGGATGTAAAGTATGAAGGAAAGATTCTTATTGATGGCATAGATATGAAAGAGGATAGAAAGAAATGTCTGAATAAAATAGCCTATGTGTCAGATGAACACTTGATACCGGAAATATATCCGGTTAGAAAAATCTGTGGATTGTATAAGGATTTTTATGATAATTGGAGTCAGGAGAGGCTGGAAAAATATCTGACTCAGTTAGAGGTGCCGGGGGATGTCTTGACTAGCCAATTATCAAGAGGTGAATTTTTCCGTATGCAGATAGCCGTGGGCTTGGCACATCATGCCAAGGTATTTTTAATGGACGAGGTTACCAGTGGTATGGATCCTATATTCCGGAAGGAATTATGGCGGCTGATGAGGGAAATGACCATTGAAGATGTGGATATTGTATTAGTGACCCATCTTATGGATGAAGTGCAGCAAAAGTGCGATTACCGGGGGATTATGGAAGCCGGACAGCTAGTGGCATGGGAGGAAAGTATGGAGAGGATTGGTGAGTAAAATGACAGAAAGAGAACGGATTATATCCTTTGATAAAAAGATAAAAGAATACGAAAAAAAGAGAGGCTATGGGGTGGGAAGTACTAATCCAGGAGTGGTAGTTTTAGAAGTGATATCTACCTTGCTTATGCTGGTTGTTCCCATGGATGCCATATATGAATATGATTATTTTCTGATTATGCTGCATGTAGTTTCCGCAGGAGCGGCAGGAATTTTGAATATGAGCTGGCTGTTAGCCGCATTAGTGGAAGGACAGGCTGTTTCATGGAAACAATATTTAAAATATGTGCCAGTAGACTGGAAAGAGTTTCGTCGTTATCGTTATGAGATTTTGCTGAAATACACTGGAAAAATGTTTTTGTGTTATGGTGGAGCACAGTTGGCAGTAACACTTTGGTGGGTGATTACGTTGCACCAAAAATTCACTCTCTGGGGTGTTGTGTATGCTGCCGGAATTTGTATTGTTTGTATTTTATTGCCGGGGATTTTTCGGATTCGCCGATGGACATAAAATGGAAAGCTTTTAGAAAAATAAACACATTGCCAGATATCCACATCCCCAGTGTAAAAGTACGCAGCCCCAGATATTTTTCTGACGCTCGTAGATGATACCAAGAGCCAGACTTAATACAAAGGCTCCCAGCATGAAATAAAAGCCAAAAGGCAAATGCATTAGTGAAAAGAGCAGAGAAGTCAGAACGATTCCAAACTGTGTCTGATATTTCACCTGCATAATGGACTTAACACAGGTCTGAATCACGCCTCGTGCAAGAAATTCTTGGATAAAAGCTGTAAAGAGATACATAGTAGCTCCTTTTAGAGAACCTCCGATAAAATATCCCTTTATTTTGATTCCACAAAGCATTAAAATAACCTTTGCTAAAAGAATAATTACACATACGATACTTCCGGTGACGGCTATTTCTTTGAAATCCTTTTTTATATGGGAAAAATCAGGAATCAAACCGATTTCTCTTAAAGAAAAACTAGTAAAAAAGATAATTTCTAAAAATAATGTAAATGCCATGATTTCTATCATTAATGTATAGTCTGCGGTAGTTAATGGCATTTTCAAGGTAAAACGGCATAATCTCCATAATGACAAGTAGATACTGATGCAGAAAATCAATCCCGCAAAAATGTAAGCACAGTCATGTTTGTGCTGCTTAAGCTGATAACTGTCTGTTACATCGTCAATCATCACCAGCATTCCCTGAAATGGCTCTCTTTTCCGAAGAGTAGTATTTTCTTGTTGGATTAACGTAATGGTGATAGAAAGGTATTTTACTACATCATCAATACGATAGCGAACCACCTTTTTTTCTACAAAATGTCCTTTATCCATACTTTCTGAAAACAACCTGTTAAAGCGCAGGTTTTTTTTGTTTTGTAAAAATATCTCTCGAAAAGAAGCACCATTTAATTCATTTGATGTAGTTTGGAATATATTGGCAAAAGCAGAGTTTGTATAGGTAATTGTTTCGTTTTCGTTAACTAGCACAACTCCACTGCTCATATTCTCAAAGATTAGGTTTTTTTGTTCTGAAGTAAAAATAGTCTCTGTAGGATATTGCAAAGGATTACCTCCAAGAAAAATCAAAATTTGTCTACCTAAATAATAGACACATCTACCCATTATAACGGGTAAGGGGAACTATGTCAAAGTGGAATACGATGTTTTATAGAAAGGAAAAAGGGGATGTGGTACAATGGGTGGCAGAAAGTGAATTTGAGAACATGATTGATATGAGCGATAAAATTACAGGCGTTAATTTTGCTGTTTCAGATACCAATTTTGTCTTTTTTTGAAAAAGGCGTTAAAAATATATAATATCGAAATAGTTGCCAGTTGATTTAGATAATGGTGACAATATTGTGTCAATCAGGAGGAAAAACAAATGATAGTAGCAATATGTGATGATGATCAATTGCAGGTGGAGATAATAAGAAGATATTTGGATGAAATGGATATAGTACATGGATACGATGTGTTTGATTCTATTGAACAATTAATGTTTTCTTTAGAAGAAAGGAATCGATATGATGTATTATTGATGGATATAGAATGGAATCAGGATTTAAATGGTATTGATTATGCGATTAAGGTTAATGAGAAAAAACCAGAATGCCAGATTATTTTTTTAAGCAATTATACTCAATATTCTCAAGATATTTTTCGAGATAAACTAAATCTGTGTGGATTCTTAATGAAACCTGTTGATAAAGAACATTTTCAAATGATGTTACAAAGAGCAAGTAAACGAATATTGGAAGCAAGTAAAAAGCAATTAATTGTTCAGACCAGAAAGGTTTCCTATGTTTTTTATTATTATCAGATTTTGTTTCTTGAAAGTGTGGGGCATCGTGTGATTATTCACACCGACCAGGATGAAGTAGTATGTTATGAAAAATTAAATTATTTTGTGGACTGCTTAAAAAGTAGTTTTGCCAAATGTCATAAAAGCTATTTAGTCAATATGAATCGTATCAAAAGAATTGTCGGTACTGATTTAGATGTAAGCAAAAACATAGCATTGACTTCTTTGGATTGTGGGAGAAATAACATAGCTTCATTGAATGTTACTGGTTGTACAGCATTGACAGAGTTGTGGTGTCCTACTAATAAACTTACGGAATTGGAGCTTGGTACAAATACAGCATTGACAGCATTTTGTTGTAACGAAAATCAGCTTGTGACACTAGATGTGACTAAAAATACGTTGTTAAGTTGTTTATATTGTGATGCAAATCAGTTGACTATGTTAGATGTGAGTAAGAATTTAGCATTGAGTTATCTTTCTTGTGAGTCTAATAAGCTTACTGCATTAGATTTAACAAATAATGTAGAATTAAGAACTTTGGAGTGTGATTCTGCTGTTGTTGTTAGTGGGTGGTCATCGAATTAATCTTGTTGTTGAGTATATTTTTTGATTTAAAGATTTTAAAATAAAGAAGGGGCATATCAAATTGGTATGCCCCTTTTTCGTATTGTGCGCTATGGGTGCGCAAGGTGCTCTATTGTGAGAAGGAATCGGAAGGATGTTTTATAGAAAGGCTGGAGGAAATATGGTATTATAGTTAATAAATATTGAAATCGTTGATCTTGGTAAGTGTTGAAAGGATGGGTCAGTGGAATTATGTACGGAGCAGTAATAGGAGATATTATAGGCTCGACTTATGAGTTTTATAACGTGAAAACGGAGGAGTTTGAATTATTTCCTTCTGGCAGCAGATTCACAGATGACACTGTATTATCTGTTGCTGTGGCAGATAAGATTTTAAATCAGGACCAGTCTTCCATGGGCACTAGAAAAAGCTATGCATTGTGGTATAAGCAGTATTATAGAAGGTATCCCCATGCTGGGTTTGGACAAATGTTTTCGGAGTGGGCAGTAAGAGATAATGTCAGTGTACAGAGAAGTTATGGGAATGGTGGGGCTATGCGTGTAACTGCCATTGGTTATGCTTTTAATACACCGAAGGATGTACTTTCCGAAGTGAAAAAGAGTTGTTATTATACTCATAATCATCCAGAAGCTATCGCAGGGGCCTCTGCTATTGCATTAGCTATATTTCTTGCCCGTCACGAGTATAGTAAAGATGAGATAGAGAAGCAGATTGCAAAACGGTTTAAATACAACATGGATTTTTCATTAAAGGATATTAGGGAATCATATGTGTTTGATAGTCGCACAGCCTATTCTGTACCACCAGCTATTAAAGCCTTTTTGGAATCGGATTCTTATGAAGATGCTATTCGCAAGGCAATATCGATTGGTGGCGATAGCGACACCATTGCATGTATGGCGGGAGGAATCGCCCAAGCATTTTATAAAAAGATTCCAGATGAGATATTATCAAAGGGAAAATCTATATTGGACGTGGGATTGAAAAATGTAATTAATGAGTTTAATGAAAAATATAAGGTGGAATAGGGGAGATAGATGAATTATATTATCAAATACTATAAATCAAGAAAGGAGTAGCAGACTATGAAAAAGAACGTGTTAAAAGGAATTTTATGTGGCTTGTTAGGGCTTGTTATCTCTCTTGCTATTGGTTCTGAGAAGCCTGCTTGTGCAGCCAGCTCTCAATTATCCAAGGAAGAGTATCAAAGTCAGCTGGAGCAGTTGATTCAGATGGCAGAGTATTTCCGAGGGGATGACTCTTTTATTTATGAAGCCAATAGTGCTTTAACGGAGGAAGAAAGAACTGCATTAATAAATCAACTGGACGAGATTTTTTCAAATGCAGGGGCAGATACGGATGAGGAAAAGCTACAGGCTATTTTAGCGTATGTACACAGAAGGATGGGATTTACATCAACTACGATTTCGGATTGTCCCAATGCCTATGTCATGCTTTTGGAAACTCCCGATAGTACCTATGTTGGAAATAGTGAGCATTATGCTCAGGCTGTGCAGACCTTGTGTGCTCTAGCAGGTTTTCCAGCATTGAAGGTAGGAGATGGACGGGAACTGGCAGAATCCTATGAGGTTGTCATGGTTTATCTGGGAGAGGAATGGGTATTTATCGATGGATTTCAGGAGAATCAGGGAATTCTTTCTCAGGTGGAGGCCTATGAAGGGCTAAAGGGGCATTTTCAGCCTACTAAGGTGAATTTTGGATATATCGGTGGAAATTCCTTAATTGGCTATGCAGCCAGTATCTTTATGAATGCAGAACTTTTAAATGACGATACACAGACCAATGTAGAGTTTAATTTATTGTATGACAGTGAGTTGGATGCAGTGGTTATGGCAGAATCTACGGGTGCGGTTATCAAAAATGGTAATTTCTATGGAGCGAAACAGCGGACGGATGCAGAAGGAAGAGTTCCAACTGGTATGGTGGATTTTACCTGTGGAAGCATGACGGAATCTGGAAAGTGGGAATTTTATCAGGGATATTCCCAGCAAGGTGTTCTATTAAGTGGACAGGTGACTATTGATGAAGAAGAACACAACTTTGAAATGGGCTCTTTTCATAATTTAATGTATCGGGAGCAAATCGAAGTAAGAGAACTGACTACAGCAGAGAGAGAAGAATATAATAGTCTGGAAACAGGACGGTTAGAGCTGGCAGCGAAGGTGGCAGAGGCAACCATACAGGATTCTACCTATGAGTTTTTTGCGGATGCTACGGAAGAAGAAATGGCTTATTTTCAAGAGGCTGCCGCAGAAGCCGTCAGTCTGGAATGGCTGACAAAGCAGGAAGCCTTGCTGGAGGTATATGGACTGACAGTACCGAAAGAGGGAGAAGAGATTTCAGAGAAGGTGAAAGCCATTGGTATTTCTTCTTACATTAATGATAAGGTTTCTTATATTGGTGGTATAGTAGCTTTGAGTAATTATGAAGTTTTGACAGGAGGACAGGGAACTTGTCAGAACTATGCCAGTGTAATGACTTTGTTATCGGAATTAAATGGAATTGAATGCTTTACACTGGGAGCCTATTTGTCTGGTTCCACATCTGTTGGAGATGCGCCACCTAAGCTATATAGTGATTCTGGAGACCATGCCTGTAATGTATTGAAGCTGGATGGAGAATGGTACATGATGGATTCTACAGAGGGGTCTGTATTATGGGATACAAAAACCCTTAGAGGACGTAGTCCAAACAAGGTGATTTTTGCAGATTATTCTAGTACGGGAATTTATTTTAGCTATGAAATGATGCTTCGGGATGCCACCAATCCTATGTATGGTCTTTGCTATGACTTTGATGCAGAGGGTAATCTGGAAATTTATTATATGAGCCGCAGCGGTCCGGTGGCAAATTATGAATGCCGTTCCTTCGCTACAGATGAAAATGGAAAGTTATTGCAAAATAATGGTTTTGTTACTTGGGAAGTAAAGAGTACCACAGATACTGGTTATGAAATGCATTTATATGAGGGATATGCCCGTCATGGTTTTATGGTGCCGGGAACCCAGACTATAAATGGTGTTGAATATGAGTTTCCAAGAGGAAAGGTAGACCAATTCGTTAATTCCAGCATGGAGTTTGGTTATTTTAAGGAAGTGTCTTCCAGACATTATTTGATGTATAAAATGGACATCAGCGAAGTGCCGGAAAGCTTTACCTATACGGGAGAGAAAATTTGTCCAAAGCCTGTGATAAAAAACGGAGAAAAGACCTTAGTGGAGGGAACAGACTACACAATGACTTACTATAATAATCGCAGTGTTAGTACAGATTCTACCGGTGATGCTTATGTAATCATTGAAGGTAAGGGAAATTATTATGACCAAAAGGTGATTCATTTTTCTATTACAACCAAAGAAATTACAGAAGCAGACGTAACAGTAACCAATGAAGAATTTATATGGAATATTAACCATGATAAAGAAGGAAGTTATATTGAACCAGAGGTTATAGTAGATGCGCCTGCTTCGGATTATACCATTAGCTATACAGGCTTTGGAACCACCACAGAGGCAAAAATCTATGTAAAGGGAAGATACAATTGTAGTGGAACTGTGGTGAAAACCTACTCCTTGCAACCAATTTCCATCGAAAATGGAGATTTTGTCATAACGGATTTGTCATCCCAAAGCTTTGTTTATAAACAGGGGGATTATGAACCAGAGGTAGAGGTGTGTTGGAATAATCCAGACGGCACCTTATATCGTAAGCTTGACTATGCCGATTGCAGGATTACATATGAAAATAACAAAGAGGCAGGAACGGCAAAGGTCATTGTAGAAGGGGAAGGACATTTTACTGGAAGGCTGGAAACTACATTTACCATTGAACCATATAATTTATCAAAAAATACAAAGGTACAAGAAATATTTAATCATGATTGCACGAAGTTATATTATACTGGAGAGGCACAGATTCCACAGATACCAGGTGTAAACTATATTGCCCCATATGTGGATAAATTGTATTATACAGAAGGCGTGGACTATACGTTGTCCTTTGAGGATAATATCAATGCCGGAGATATTACAGCGACACTACAGGGAATTGGTAATTATACTGGAACATTAACCAGAAAGATTAGGATTCATCCAAAGGAAATTTCCTGGTCGGATGCACAGATGGTGGAAAATGCTGTAGAATGGACTGGAACAGCTCAAAAACCAGAGATAACCTTAGGAAATCTTGTGGCAGGGGAAGATTTTGAAGTGACCTGTCAGAAGCTGGTATTAGAATCGTCAGTTTATGAGGATGTAGAGGCGGTTGATGAGGGACAGTATTATGTTTATGTAGAGATCACTAATCCAAACTATGCATTTACGGGAGGTGAAAGAGGATACCGGATGCAGTTTTTTGTGATTCAAAATACTGGTGGGACATCGGTGCTGCCTACACCATCAGCACCTGCAGAAGGTGGACAGCCACAGTCACCAACAGAATCTTCGTTGCCAATAGAAACACAGCAGCCGTCTGGAGATGTGTTGCCAAGGGAAACAAAGAAGCCATCTGTGGAGGAAGGAAAAGCTAGTAGCTCATCTGGTAGTAATGGAAGTGAAATTCCAGATGGAGAAAAAGGGAACGGAGAAGAGACAGATGCCACATTTGTATTAAATAAGGTGCAAAAGGTCAAGGTAACTGCAAAAAAGAAAGCTTTGCTTGTGAAATGGAAGAAATGGGCAGAAGCAGATGGCTACCAGATACAAATTAGCACTAATAAGAAATTCAAGAATGCAAAAAAGATTTCATTGAATCAAGGGAAACTGAAATATAATGTAAAAGAATTAAAATCCAAACAGAAATATTTTGTTCGTATCAGGGCATATAAGATGATTACTGAAGAGGATGGACAGAAGAAAATATGGAGCAAATGGGTTTGTTGCAGTAAAAAAACAAAGTAGTTTGATATGGTGGAGGGAGAATAAAAAGAAACAGGGAGATAAAAGTCATGAAAAGAATTAGAAAACAAATTGTATACTTGTTAATTACAGCATTATTGCTGGCAGGAATGCCTGATACTTCGGTACAGGCCCAGACCGCCATACCGAAAACCAAGGCGCATGCTTATTACATGATTGATGCAGGCACAGGGGAAAAGATTCTTAGCAAAAATGCCAATAAGAAAATCTATCCCGCAAGTACGGTGAAGCTATTAACAGCATTAGTTGCCTTAGACCATGCAGAGGAAACAAAGGAAATTAAGTATACCAAGAAGCTTAGCAAAAATATTCCCAATGATGCAGCTGCTTTAAATCTGCGTACAGGAAGAACCTACAATGTGAATCAGTACTTACATATGCTGTTGATGGTATCGGATGCGGTTTCTGCTACGGTACTGGCTGTAGGAATTGCCGGTTCTCAGGAAAAGTTTGTGGAATGGATGAATGAGAAGGCAAAGTCTTTGGGAATGAAGCATTCCAGCTTTGATAATCCCATTGGGCTGGATAAGGGAAATGGTTATAATAATACCTATACCACGGCAGCAGACTTTATTAAGGTTTCCAAGGCTGCCATGGAGAATGAAACCATTCGGAAGATTGTGGCAAAGAAGAAATATACGGTCAGACCAATTGGTGTAAAGAAATCC
Source organism: uncultured Jutongia sp. (assembly GCA_964511525.1). Lineage (GTDB taxonomy): Bacteria > Bacillota > Clostridia > Lachnospirales > Lachnospiraceae > Jutongia. Next base: position 18,103 of record CAZEFX010000030.1, on the reverse strand, counting down.
TTTGTTATTAAAAATACCAATGCCTTCTATACCCATTACAAGAAAATGGTAAAAGGTGTAGAATACGAGATTATTGGCAGCAAGACGGGAACTACCAGAGCGGCTGGGCATGCATTGATTGCTACAGCAAGGGATGAAAATGGAAGAGAAGTAATTTGTGCCTTTTTTGGAAAGGCAACCCACAAGCGGCTATATAAGGATGTCAAGAAATTGTTTGACTATGCATATGGGGAGTGAGAAAAATACTTGACAATACATATGCAAATTTAAGAGAAAAATTTAGAGTTTACTAGTTGAATTTCTTATAGGAATTTGAGAAAATGAACTAGTAATTTAAGTACATAAAAGGCACATGTAAATGCTATATGCACAAAGCAAATGACCAGTAAGATTTTATTGGTTTTGCAGAAAAGAGGAGATTATGAAAAAAACAGGAAAGAGACAAATGAGGCGAAGTATTGCATGGATACTGGCATTAGCCATGGTGATAGGTGGTATTTCTTTGTCAGGAACAGAGAATAAGTCAAAGGCATCAGCTACCAGCTATGATTTATCTGTGCAGAGTGGAAACACCAGTGGAACAGTTTCTTTGGTGGATAATGAGTATGGGGAGGACTTTATTGCAGATATTGATTTTACCATTCCCACTCAGGCACAAAACAAAAGTGCATTATCTACCTATGGAATTACTTCTATGGAAGTAAAGGTTACCATTAATAGCTTTTCTGGTACTAATCCATATGCAATGCCCTATGTACAGCCAGATGCTTCTGGGAGCTGGGCATGGAATTCATCGGATGAGGCGGTTAGTTTAGAAGCTGGAAAGCAGATTACATTAACCTATAATTTTAGTGATATGAACTGGAATGGTGGAGATACCATGGGAAAGATGGGCATCCGTTTTGCAGATAGCGCAGATGGTACTAGTGTTTCTTATACCATTGATTCTGCCAAGCTGGTTGCATCAGGTTCTTCCAGTGGTTCAGGAGGGGGAGCGGCTACAGAGTTTGGGACTACTAGAGATTATTCTTCAGGAGTAACCGCTTTTTTGACAAATCAAAAGGCTCCAACCAATGACTGGTCATCCTTTGATATGACTATTACCAACAATTCAGGCAGCACCATTTGCGACTGGATTGTAGTATTAGAGGTTCCAAGTGGTACAGCCAGTACATTTAAATGCTGGAATGCTACCTTTGTAGCAGATGGAGATACCATTTATCTTTATCCTATGCAGAGCGGTTCAAATGCAGTAGTATCTACAGGAACCATGCAAAACAATATTCCTGGTGGTGGATTTGCTGCAAAATATGTGGATGCCTCCAGTATTACGGTAAAGACAGTTTATTATAATAAGGGAAGTCAGTCAGCATATGATTATTCTTCTGGAGAAACCAATGACAATAATAGTGGTAGTGGAGGAAGTGGAAGCAGTGTCACCGATTCCACCACTAATAAAGATTTAGAAGTAGAATATAACTATGCTAAGGTATTGCAGGAGTCTTTGTACTTTTATGATGCCAATATGTGTGGAACTGGTGTAGACGAAAACTGTGGTTTGAGCTGGCGTGGAGACTGCCATACGGAGGATGCCAATGTTTCTGTTAGTGTAAACGGAACCAATTATCAGGTAGATGTTTCCGGTGGCTTCCATGATGCAGGTGATCATGTGAAATTTGGATTGCCGCAGGGCTATGCAGCTTCTGCTTTGGGTATGAGCTATTATGAATTTCAGGATGCCTATACGGAGTTAGGACAGACAGAGCATTTAAAGACCATTACCAATTATTTCTGTGATTATTTTAAGAGATGTACGGTTTATAGTGATAATACCAATAGAACTGGCGGTGTTGTGGCATTTTGCTATCAGGTAGGAGAAGGAAATACAGATCATGGTTACTGGGGGGCGCCAGAGAATCAGACAGGAAGCCGTCCTGCGTATTTTGCAACCTCTTCCAATCCGGCTACAGATGAAATCAGTTTGGCAATTGCAGCTTTAGCCATTAATTATATGAATTTTGGTAATCAGGAAGATTTACAGGTGGCAAAGGATTTGTTTGCCTTTGTGCAGAATAATAGTAAAGCCTGTGCTACAGAAGGTGCATCTGGATTTTACACTTCCGAGACTTGGAAGGACGATTTTTCCGTTGCGGCAGCAGCATTATATAAAGCAACAGACGAATCTGTATATCAGCAGGAATATGAAAATAATAAATCTGGTATTAACTCAGGATGGTGTATGGATTGGGCAAATTCCGGTGCCATGGCTGCAATGCTGATGGAAGATTGGACGATTGTACAGCAGATTGCAAATCAAAAAAATGGTGGGGTTAAATTAGATAATGTGTTTGTATGTTTAAATGATTGGGGTTCTTGCCGTTATAATACTTCTGTACAGTTTTGTGGATTGGTATATGACAAAGGAAACGGTGTTGATAACTATACAACCTGGGCAGAAAGTCAAATGAGATACATTATTGGAGAAAACCCAAACAAGCGTTGTTATATTGTAGGATATAATGAAAATTCCAGCAAATATCCACATCATAGAGCGGCATCCCGTTCTTCTAATGCGGAAGAGGTGAGAGAGGATCATTATACCTTGCTAGGAGCCTTAGTAGGAGGTCCACAAAAGAATGGAAGCTATCAGGATAATCAGGCTGATTTTTGTTGTAATGAGGTAGCATTAGATTACAATGTTTGTCTGGTTGGAGCTTCCGCAGGATTATATCTGGCAACCAAAGGTTCTACCGATGCAGACCATAGTGAAACATTAGCAACTGCACAGGAGTTAAGTACTCTTAATGTAACAAAGTACTATAGCACATCTGGTGTAACCGAGCAGACACCGGCTCCACAACAGAGTAGTCAGCCGGGAAGTAGCAGCAATCCACAGCAGAGCAGCCAGCCGGGAGCAAGCAGCAATCCACAGCAGAGCAGCGACCCACAACAAAGCAACCAACCGGGAGCAAGCAACGATCCTCAGCAAAGCAGCCAACCGGGAGCCAATAGTAATCCACAGCAAAGCAGTCAGCCGGGAAGTAGTAGTGCTCCGGGACAGACTAGCCAGCCGGGTCAAACTTCCAAGCCAGAAGATGGTTCAACAGCAGGGGATGATGCTGGTGATAATGCAGAAGGGGCAACGGCTAAATTGGCTAAAGTTAAGATTAAAAAAGTAGTGTCAGGCAAAAAGAAATTAACGGTAAAGTGGAAAAAGGTGAATTCCTGTGCCGGATATCAGATTGTTGTTTCAAAAAAGAAAAATATGAAGAAAGGCAAAAAGATTACGGTAAAGGGATGGAAGAAAACTAAGAAAGCCATCAAGAAATTATCTGGCAGAAAGAAATATTATGTGAGAATCCGTGCATGGAAAACAGTGGATGGAAAGAAGGTCTATGGGGCATGGAGTAAGGTAAAGAGTAAGAAAACAAAATAGGTATTTTGTAAAAAGTAAGAGGGAAGAAATTTAAAATTTCTTCCCTCTTTTCATATGCTATATTACCACAAAATCCCTCTTTTTTCAAGACTGGTAATGGATTTTGGATAGTTGTATAATCGGAAACCAACACATGGAAGAAAGGTGGTTTGTATGAAAGAGGGAGAATGGCTGGAGGTACTGTTAGAAAAAAAACAGATTCAAAAGGTAATGGAGATAAATCCAAAAACGGAAAGGTTTGGACTCATTCTTACAGAGGAAGATGCAAAGGAGATTGTGGAATGTCGAAAAGAAAATTTAAGAGAGGAACAAAGAGTAGAGCTTGGAGAAGGAATCTTACCAAAGATTATTTTTTTGTTTTGTGATTCGCCCTATATTTATCAGGAAAATTATGTGGAAACCATGATTCGTTTACAGGAAATTTTTTATTTGTACAAAAATGAATCTATGGATGAACTGACAGATGATGACCTGCTGGAGTTTATGAAAAAATCCTTTGATGGAGAATGTGAAGGTTCTTTAGAGTATTTAGAAGAAACAGCGCTAGAGTCTTTTGCCCGGAGTGTGAGGAGAGAAGGGAAAAGTTTCTTTGGAAGACATTACAGGATAGGGAGAAGGGAGGAGTTTAGATGATGAATTATGAGGTGGAGGAATTATTACCGATTGTGGCCGAATTAGCGGAAAAGTATACTTCAAAAGAAAGTACATCTATTTCTTATGATAAGGCAAGACAGTTAATGGAGGCGGTGCTGTATTGTATGAATCATTGTGAAAGTAAGAATCAGTTAGTTAGTAGTCGCGGACTGTCTGCAAAAGAGGCATATCAAGCAGGTTATGAAAAAGTGATAGAAAACGTAAAGGAGACTCAGAATATCTATAATGAAATGATAATAAATTTTTGTGGCTACGGAAATGAAAACTATCAGGATACAGTGACAAAAGCAATACCAGGATTTTTTCGATATTATGATGCCCGCTTTGCTCCACAGGAAACTATAATTACAATGGACTATCCCATTCTTTGTCCGGTAGTCGAAGAAATTGGAATAGATGCGATACAAAAATATGTACAAGGTATCTCTTATGAACAAAAGTTTTTGGGGGCTTTACCAAGAGATTATGTGCAAGAAGTATTACATCAGTTTCTGCCAGTATATAGGAAAGCATTTTTTAACATTTGCAATATTCTTTTTCGGCATATACTAGGGCACATGATACTCGGAAAAGGATTGGGTAATATTCTGATAAAAGAAGATTATAGGGAGTTACAAAATATCATTTTAAATCATGATACCCAGTGGTTAGAAAAAACTATTTTAAGTTGTTTGAGGAAATTAATTGAGAAAAAATACGAGGATGATAAATTATTAGAAAGCTATCTTCAAAGAGATTTAAAGGACTTTGTATTTGAATTACAGATTGCAGCAAAAAATGAGAGTCTTCCAAGTGTTGTGGTTTTGTAAGGAGATGGTAAAAAATAAACCCAGCAAGGTTGTAAAAAATTTATGGAATTGACAAAAAAGGAAAAGGAGAATATAATAAAACATATGTTATGTAACAAGGATTGAAAGGTTCAAGAAAGGGTATAAGCCTATGCCACCAAAAGCAAAGTATACAAGAGAAGAAATCATTGATAAGGCATTTCAGATGACGAGAGAAAAAGGGATTGATGCCGTTGTTGCAAGGGAACTTGGAAAGGCTCTTGGAACCTCCTCATCACCAATTTTTACTGCATTTAAAAATATGGAAGAGGTGCAATCAGAAGTAAGAAAAGTTGCTATGCGGGAATTTGAGTCTTATGTTCGTGATGCTATTAATTATGCACCTGCATTTAAATATGTGGGAATGAAAATGATTGAGTTTGCTACGAAAGAGCCGAAGCTCTTTCAATTACTATATATGCGTGAACATGATAGGAGTCAGACCTATGATATGTTAATGGAAGAACTTGGAGATGCTGTAGGAGTTTGTATTGAGATTATGCAAAAGGAGTATGCTTTGACCAGAAAGGAAGCAGAATTACTGTTTCGCCAGGTATGGCTTCATACCTTTGGAATTTGTGTATTAGTAGCAGGAAAGGTATGTATTCTGACGTCGGAGGAAATATCCGAAATGCTGAGTATGGAGTTTAAAGGGGCTTTGATGTTGATTAAATCGGGGAACTTTAAAGTGGAACCAGTGAATGAAACAGGGAATAAAGCCTAGAGATTCATTGAAAATATTCTAATATACTTATATGCAAAAGACATGATGGAAGACGTGGAGTGATTGTTGAAAAACATCATTTTGCGTCTTTTTTATCTATAAAATTGACACAAATTGATGAAGTATCGGTCTATTTTTGTAGGATTATGTTTTGTAAAATAGAGGTAGAAAATGAAAAGTAACATAATCTACATTTCTTTGGAGGACTTTTGAAATGAACAAAAATTTTATTATGGTAGTTATTGGACAAATTATTTCACTATTTGGTAATGCGATTCTTAGATTTGCATTACCTCTGTATTTGTTGAATCAAACGGGGTCAGCAGGATTATTTGGAATTATTTCTGCTTGCTCGTTTATTCCTATGATAATTTTAGCACCAGTGGGTGGTATTTTTGCAGACAGGGTCAATAAGAGAAATATTATGGTGATTCTGGATTTCTCAACAGCCGCTTTGATAATGACCTTAACCATCTTGCTTGGCAGAGTGAATCTTGTGGCACTTTTGCTAGTGACATTGATTGTTTTATATGGAATTCAGGGGGCTTATCAGCCGGCGGTTCAGGCAAGTATCCCAGCGCTGTTATCAGAAGACCGCATCATGCAGGGGAATGCGATAATTAATCTGGTAAGTTCTCTTGCTTCCCTGTTGGGACCAGTGGTAGGAGGAACCTTATTTGCATTAGTCGGAATCAAACCGATTCTTTATATTAGTATTATGTGTTTTGTTGCATCCGCAGTAATGGAGATATTTATAAAGATTCCATATACCAAGAGAAAAGCAGAGGGAAATATTTTTGCTATTGGTTTTTCTGACCTGAAAGAAAGCTTTCATTATATGGTACATGACGAACCAATTATTATGTGGATGTCCTTGGTTGTAGCAGCAATTAATTTATTTATGAGCGCATCTATGATGATTGGACTTCCGGTGTTTGTAACACAATTGCTGGGTTTTGATGCAGATACAGGAAACCGTTTATATGGATATGTACAGGCGGCTATGGGGGCAGGCTCTCTCGTTGGTGGAATTAGTGCTGGAGCGCTTGCAAAGAAGCTGAAACCAGAAAACGGCTTCCGGACTTTACTTATCGATTCGCTTACTCTTTTACCGATTGCATTTGCTTTATTGTTACCATTACCAGCTATGATTTCTTATGGAATTATTCTTGTTAGCAGCTTTTTTATGATGCTGTTGTCAGCTTTGTTTTCTGTGCAGATTATGTCTTATTTGCAGATTGTGGTACCGGAAGAACAGATTGGTAAAATTGCTTCCTGTGCAATGTGCATTGGAATGTGCGCTTCTCCTGTTGGACAGGCAGTATATGGCTTGCTATTTGAATATCTTTCCACAAAGGCTTATTTGATAGTAATAATTACAGGCGGCATTGGTGTGGCAATAGCTGCTGTTTCAAAGGGACTATTTAAAGAATTAGCAAGGGTGATGAAACGGGAAAAGAATAAAAGCTTGTCTGTAGAGGAGTGTCAGGAGGAAATTGCATGATTATCAGATTAATGGCTATAGAAGATTATGAAGCAGTATATGCTTTATGGATGTCTTGTAAAGGAATGGGACTTAATAATTTAGATGATTCTAAGGATGGAATTGGGAGGTTTCTTAAAAGAAATCCTGACACTTGTTTTGTTGCCGTGGAGGAAAGTCGGGCTGTGGGTGTTATTATAGCTGGAAATGACGGGCGTAGAGGCTATATTTATCATACCGCTGTAAATCCCGAATATAGAGGAAAAGGAGTAGGTTCTACACTAGTAGAACACACACTGAATGCTTTGAAGGAATGTGGCATTAATAAGGTGGCTTTGGTGGTATTTAATAGAAATGAAGGTGGAAATGCGTTTTGGGAGAGCAAAGGATTTACTGTTCGGGAAGATTTGGTTTACCGAAATAAAGCCATTACAGAGTTAGTACGAATTGATACATAGTAGGTTATGGTGCTCAGAATAGGAAAGAAATATGGTTAGAGGATAGACTGATCAGAAAGGAGTTATAGAAGATGGAAAAGTATATGGAAAAATTAAAAAGATACTATGATTCAGAGAATAAACTATTACAATATCCATCCAAAAGACCTATGCGAATGATTGCATTGGCAAGAATTGCAGAAAAGTTTGAGTTGGAAAAGAAATACACAGAAAAAGAAGTAAACGAAATCATAAACGAAGCCATTTCATTTAGCGATATAGAGCTAATCCGAAGAGAGATGTTTCAATATAAATTCATTGGACGCCTTCGGGACGGCTCGGAGTATTGGCTGGAGCAGGGGTGGAAAGAGATGCAGGAAGAGCAGGAGAGATAGAAAAGGGGGAAAAGAATAATGAAATCATTACAAACCATTCAAAAGACATTTCGTGTTTTTCATACATTAACAAAAGTTGCTATGATACTGGCATTCGTGGGGGCGGGACTGTTGTTTCTGGGACTGATTTGTGGCGTTGCTATATCTGCCACAGGAGCTGTTATTTCAGGTGGCATGGAAACATTATATAAGTTGACAGCTTCCGCTTCTTTTTACGAAATGATTGGCACACTTCTGATAGAATTTATACTTACTTTGACGGATGCAATACTGCTTCGCTATGGGTTTCTGTATTTTAGCGCTGAGCAGGCCGACGGAACACCATTTACTCATAGAGGTGCAGACTTAATGAAGCGACTGGGTATCCGGTTACTTGTTTTGCCTGCTGTAGCAGCAATTTTGTCAGGTGTTATTTATGGTATCTTTGATCTTCCAAAAAACATTCTAACTGATATGGGGAACGGAACAAGTGTTGCAATGGGAATTATGTTGATTTTAATGTCTCTGATTATCGACTATGGTGCAGAAATTCAAACGCAAAAGGAGGATTAGGGGAGAAACGTCCTTGGATTATTATTGCAACCGCCCAGATCATAACGATTTCAACAATTTTATTAATAGTGCTACTAATCCGGAAGCAGCTAAGAAAAATTGCAATAATACCTTGGCATATTTAAATCAAAGTAGATATGACCAGATCAAGAAAAGTGATTATTTCTGGGTTGAAAGAGATTGTCATAGTACAGTAGAGGATACGGTTCGTAAAGTAGGGCAACATTTTGGACTGTAAAACCTGTCCGTACTATTTTCAGTGTGGCAGGCTGCCACTTTTCACACATCTTGTAAAAGAAGGTAAAGAACTTGGTTACGAATTTATAGAGAATATGCCTGTATTTTTTGAGGACTTTGAAGTGATTGAGATATTGTAATATGGTATGGAAAGGGAAAAATGATGCGAATTATTGCGATAATCAAAAGTTGTTTGGAATGTGAGAAAAAAATTATTTTATCATCTGTTGAAAAAGAAGATCAGGTTTTGTTTTTTGACAATGAGGAGGAACTTCTAAAAAGCCAGGATTATGAGAATATAGAAGTTGTATTTGGTGAGCCTGAACATAGTACGATTTATTCTATGAAAAAACTTAGATGGATTCAGATGACTTGGGCAGGTGCCAATAAATACACTTCTGTTTCGGATTTTCATGATAAAATTATTCTTACCAGTGCTTCAGGCGCTTATGGATGTGTTATTGCAGAATATATTGTTTCCGGAATTCTTGCATTAACAAAAAATCTGTTCTTATATCGTGCGCAAATGAAAAGTGGCGGCTGGAACAAAATTGAGGGTGATGATACATTAGAAGGAAAAAGAGTAGTTATTTTAGGAACGGGAAATATTGGACAGGAAACTGCCAAAAAGCTTAGAGGTTTTGGGTGTTATACGATTGGAATTTGTCGTACATCCGGCAAGAAATATAAGTGTTTTGATGAAATATACACAATAGACAGTGTTGATACGCAATTGCAGAATGCGGATGTGGTTATTATCGCACTTCCTGGTACATCAGAAACGGCGGGGATGTTTGATACAGAAAGAATAAAAAAGATGAAAGAGGGCGCCATACTCGTAAATGTTGGTCGAGGATTTATCGTGAATACGGAAGACTTAACCAATGCTCTGCAGAAAGGATTACTTAAAGGTGCAGTTCTTGATGTTACAGAGCCTGAACCTTTACCGGAGAAGCATCCCCTTAGATGTATGGAAAATGTGTTACTGACTCCCCATATTTCGGGAATAAGTTGGGGAGAAAATAAGTTTACAAGAAAGAGAATTTTAGACATTTTCTGTGAAAATCTAAAGCGCGATAGAAATAATGAGCTTAAAAAGAATATTATTGATTTTAGGAAAGGATATTGATTAAGAGAAGGAAAGTCGTATAGAGAAAAATGTAATTTACGAGGTGTGAATATGAGTAACCCATGGGAAGAGATAGCTTTGGATGATTATGAAAATCATATGAGTTTAGAGAGCGTTTATCAGCTCCAGAAATTGAATGAAATGATGCGGAAACAGTTTGAGAGTTATGATATTGATACAATGATGATTCTTGGCATCGCAGGTGGAAATGGACTTGAGCATATCCAGAAAGAAAAAATAAAGAAAGTATTTGGAGTAGATGTTAATCAGAGTTTTCTTTTGGAATGTAAGAAAAGATATAAAGAATTAGGTGATACATTTGAAACAATTTGTGTTGATTTATTGGGGGACGACCTACAGCTGCCATGCTCGGAATTACTTGTAGCCAATCTTCTGATTGAATATATTGGTTACGAATGTTTTCAGAAAATTGTTAAATTAGTAAATCCCATATATATATCCTGCGTTATACAAATAAATATGGGAGACTCTTTTGTGTCAGATTCACCGTATATACATACATTTGATTGTTTGGAAGAAGTCCATGACCAAATGGAGGAGATGAAGTTGGTGGATTGTATGGATAAGATTGATTATCAGAGGATAAAGACTACGGAGCAGTTATTACCAAATGGAAAGAAACTTGTACGGATTGATTTTTCTCGATAAATTTCAGTTTGTAGAGTGACAAAACCCAATTTGATAGTAAACTGTATAATGAAAAGAGTAAAATTTAAAATTGAGCAATGGCGAGGTGAAAATATGCAATATGAATTTCAAAACTTTAATCGTTCTTATTATGAAAAAGTATATGATTTTTTAATTGAACTATCTCGGGATAGTCGTATGCATATCAATTGGAATTGGGCAAGATGGGAATGGATGTTTTTTCATCCCGAGTTTGATAGAAGTCTATTAGAGAAAATAGGACTATGGTTTTCTAATGACGAATTAGTAGGTGTTGCCATATATGACCACTATTTTGGAGAGGCGTTTTTTGCTGCAAAAAAGGGATTTGAGGAATTAGAAAAAAATATCTTGGATTATGTAGTAGAAAATTTTTGCGACGAAAATGGGATAGGTATTGCAGTGAACGATACGGATATCCAGACTGTGAAATTACTTACAGAGTATGGATTTGTAATTAATGAACAGAAGGAAAATGTACTGGAACTCTCATTGGATGACTTTGATTTTTATAAGGAGCAAATAACAGGAATTTCAATAGGAAATATTAATCCGGAAAACGATTTGTATAAACACCATGAATTGTTATGGAGAGGATTTGATCATGAGGGACAAGCTCCTTTTGATAAAGATACCATCACTAAGCAGAAAGAAATGCTTTCCGCTCCTCATATGAACTCTTTGTTGCATGTAGTAGCCCAAAATGAAGCTTCTGAGTATGTTTCCTATTGTGGCTTATGGTATGACAAAGAATCAGATTATGTATATGTTGAGCCGGTGTGTACCATTCCACAATATCGCAATAGAGGGATTGCCAGATTAGTTCTTAAGGAAGCGCTGAAAAGAGCGTATGACTTAGGGGCAAGAAAAGCATATGTTATTTCTGATGGTGAATTTTATAGGAGTATGGGATTTAAGCAGCATTCACGTTATACATTTTATTGGTATGAAAAATAAAGCACTATTAAGTGCTAGAAGTGTGGAGGTAATATTGATGGATATTTGGACAGCATCAACATTATAAAATATAATAATATCAGGAGGGAAAAATGATGAATGCATATTATATTGGTGGTTCTCCCTGCTGTGGTAAAAGTACAGTAGCAGAGTTTCTTTCAAAAAAGTATGATTTGTTTTATTTTAAAGTTGATGATTTTTTGGACAAGTTCACCAAGATGGGGCGACAAAGGGGTATAGTATCTGTAAAAAGCAAAGTAGCATGAGTGCAGAACAAATATGGATGAGGGAACCATCTATTCAATGCAGGGAAGAAATAAAGTTTTACCAGGAAATATTTGAATTTGTTTTAAATGATATAATGCAAATACAGAGTAAAGGGATTATTACAGAAGGTGCTGCATATTTGCCTCAATTGATGAGAAAGGCTAATGTACCAGTTGAAAGATATTTTACTATTACGCCTACAAAAGAGTTTCAAGTTTTTTATTACAAGAAGCGGGAATGGGTTCCTTATGTGTTAGAAGGCTGTAGTGATAAGGAAAAGGCTTTTTCAAATTGGATGGAAAGAGACATTCTGTTCGCTGAGGAAGTGCGAAGACAATGTTGCGAAGAAAAGTATGTTTCTTTGGTGAACGATGGAAATATAAAAATTGAGGAAATGGTTAGCAGGGTTGCTATGCATTTTGGATTAGTGGAGTAATAGAGCATTCTTTTTCTATGGTAAATAAAGGTCTAAGAAGAATAAGAGTAAATAGTATTATGTGAATTTTAAGCTTGTGAGGTATAGGATGTTAGTATTAAAAGAACTTTCCATTGAAAACGTGGAAGAAATCAAAATATTTTATTGTGAAGTTTTTACAAAAGAGCCATGGAATGATGATTGGAGTAATAAGAAATAGCTTCATCAATACGTTACAGAGTTGATAGGAAATCAGAATTCCTTAACATTTGGGTTATTTAAAGAGGAAAAAATAGTTGGACTTTGCATGGGGAATATCAGACATTGGTATGCAGGTACAGAATATTATATTAATGAATTTTGTATTAAGACAGATGAGCAGGGCAGTGGTTTAGGGACATATTTCCTTGATAAAGAAAATATAGCAACAGAGAAATATTTTTCGAATTTGACGGAGGAATATGACAGTGAGCATTAGGACAATTATGATATTTCCAGAGTTTAGGCTATAAGCCCCATATGACAGTAGGCAAATTACCAACAGTAGAAGCGTTGAATGTTGCTTACGAAAAAGTGAAAGAAATTAACAGAGATTTTAAAACTGTTGTAAATAAGATATCAGTTGAAATGATTGGTGAAGATGAAGAATCGATAATTATTATAGAACATGAATTATGTTAGTTATTGGTAGAAAATTTGAATTTGGTGGAGGGGATAGATATGTTACCTACAATTGAAGAGGCTGAAAGAGAATTAAAACTGGCAGAAGAATTAAATCCAGGTCCATGGGTAAAACATTCCATCAATGTTGGAATTGCAGCGAGAAATATTGCTCGCAAGCTACCGAATCTTGATGAGAATAAAGCGTATATTATTGGTTTGTTACATGATATTGGTCGTAGAGTAGGAATTGTAAATATTCCGAAACATGTTTATGAAGGATATAAGTATTCAACTAATAAAGGCTGGGATGAAGTAGCAAAAATTTGTATGACTCACTCTTATTCGCTTATGAAGGAAGAATTTTATTACGAACCAATAACCGAGGAAGAAAGAAGAATAAAAGAATATATATTGCAATGCGAAGAAGATGATTATGACAAGTTGATTCAAATATGTGATGCATTGGCAACGGATTATGGATTTGTTATCTTGGAAAAGAGATTTGTCGATGTAACGCGCAGATATGGCATTATGGAAACATATATCAAAGGTTGGGATATTACCTTTAAAAACAAAGAATATTTTGAAGAGATAATGGGATGTTCAATCTATGATGTGCTACCTGATATTGGGAGAACAACGTTGCTATGTCCTCCGCCATGGAAACCGCCTGTTAAGATTGAATAGATGTACGAATATCAGCCTTACGGAAAGATTGAAAGCATGCGAATATTTGAATATTCCGAGACATCTTTCAAAGGCTTATGAAATGGGTATAAAATTTTGAAACACTTAAAATTTTCATACTTTTTGATAGTCTGAGAGCACACGAAACTCTGAATTTGTGAAATTAAAATACTTGCGAAAGGGATTTGGTAAAATGAAAAAAGGATTTATGGTTCCGTCACAACATGTAAATTTTGAAGCAAAGAAACTATTTGGAGAAGTAGGGCAGATTATTGATGGTTCAATAGCACATATTAACTTAAAAGGTGGCGGACCAACCGAACAACATACCCACGAACACAATCATCTGTTTATTGTTGTAAAAGGAGAAGCTAAAGTGTTGCTCGATGAAGAAGAGGTGATAATACATCAGGATGAAGCTTTTTTGGTAAAAGGTACAATTCCTCATTCTGTATGGAGTAATCAAGATGATGAAACAGTTATGCTTGGAATATCTGTACGATAAATTTCAGTTTGTCGGAGCGACAAATTCCAATATTTCGTAACAAAGTAAATATTAATAAATTCAATAAGAAAAGTGAGGTATAAACAGATGGGTATTGTAGGAGATGTAAAAAACCCAAGTCAATCCGGTATTTTAAATGGCTCTTGCAAAGGAGAATGTTGGATTAGTGACGATAAGATGCTAGGAGTAACATACTCCTATCCGGTAGGTGGTTGCGGTGTATTTGGAAAAATAGAGAATGCTGAGAAGTCAAAAATATTTTTTGATGAAGTATTCAACAATTTAAAAGTATTAGATATTCACGAATTCGAGTTTTCAGCTGAAGATGCAATGTTGCAGGAGCAATTGTTACATTTGTTTCAAAATAGAAAAATAGAACACGAATTAGAATATTCCTATCAAATATATGAGAATACGAATGTGGAAATCCCTGTGCCCAGTGGATATCGAGTTGAGCTGGTAACAGAACAGACATTACATAAAGGGTATGAAAATGAAGGAATGCTTACAAATCGATTAGAGGAATGTTGGAATTCTTTGGAGGATTTTTTTGAAAAGAGTCTTTCTTTCATAGCAGTAAAGGATAAAGAAATCGTAGGAATTATTTTTGGTTCGGGAAGATATGAAAAATACATGCCAATTGATATTGAAGTCTTAACAGAACATCGAAAAAGAGGAGTTGCAAAAGCGCTTGCAAGTGCTTTTGTAAAGCATTGCATGAAATGTGATTTAGTGCCTCATTGGGATTGTGTAGAATCAAATAAGGGTTCTATTCGTTTAGCAGAAAGTGTAGGGTTCGAAAAAATTAAGGAAAGACCATTTTATTGGTTTGATATTTAGTGTTGGAACAGATGCCACGGTTTGCATTGATAATTATAATGTAGGATTTCTTAATTCGACATTTGCTTTTTCTGCATGGATTGATGGACGCTTAGTGGGATGTATACGAGTTTTAAGTGATTTACATTTTCGCTCAGTAATTTATGATTTAGCTGTTTTGCCAGAGTACCAACATAAAGGTATAGGCAAAGAACTCGTACAAAGATGCCTAAATGTATGTGAAAGTTCAGAATGGTTAGTACAAACAGATATGGCAAAGGGATTTTATGAAAAAATGATGTTTGTCCCACTAATAAGTGAAAAACGAGAAATTAGTGGGGTGGATTTAAATAACAGTGCCCTACTAACAATATGAAAATAATAATTTAGTAGGGCGTGCAAAAGTAATGTCATCCTACTAGTAATTAAAAAACAAGGAATTAGTAGGTCATGTCAAAAGGATATTGCCCGACTAACAAGATAAAAATGGTGATTTAGTGGGATGAGTCAAAAGGATGCTGTCCAACCAATAAGAGAAAAGTAAGAAAATAGTAGGGAATATCAAAACAAAATTGTCCTACTAAAAAGGTGAAATGAAAAATCAGTAGGGCACGACAGCGAAAATGTGCCCTATTAAATGATATAAAAAGCAAAAGATGTAGGGCAACAAGGAAATTCATAGTGTTTTTAGTCCAGACTCGAAAAATGCTACGGATTTTCCACGTTAACGATGTGTTTTCTACGAAAACTACGCCACTATCGTTGCTAATTGCCTCTGGCAAATACATCATCAAATCCCAATTGATAATTGGAAGCTATAGGGGGAATAAAAATGCTTACACATATTGGTACAAATACAATAGAAACAGAAAGATTGACACTTCGTAGATTTGAGTATTCAGATAATGAAGCGATGTTGAAATATTGGATTGCTGACGAGAAAATACAGTCCTTGTATTCGGAGCCTGTATATTCTACAAAAGAAGCTGTTAAGGAATTGCTTGATAAGTATATTAGTTCTTATGAAAGAAATGACTATTATCGATGGGCAATTATTGAAAAGAATTCAGGCGAATGTATAGGTCAGATTGCATATTTTCTTGTAGACAGCAAAAATCATTTTGCTGAAATTGAATATTGCATTGGCTCAAATTTTCAATGTAAAGGTTATGCAACCGAAGCAACAAAAGCAATTATTTCATATGGATTTGACAGGATAAATTTACACAAGGATAAGCCTGTTTACATTACTCTGAAGCTAGAGCCGTCTGAAGGAGATTTTCTTCGCAATCAATATGAGGATATTATTCCGGGATATTATCGATGGGCAATTATTGAAAAGAATTCAGGCGAATGTATAGGTCAGATTGCATATTTTCTTGTAGACAGCAAAAATCATTTTGCTGAAATTGAATATTGCATTGGCTCAAATTTTCAATGTAAAGGTTATGCAACCGAAGCAACAAAAGCAATTATTTCATATGGATTTGACAGGATAAATTTACACAAGGATAAGCCTGTTTACATTACTCTGAAGCTAGAGCCGTCTGAAGGAGATTTTCTTCGCAATCAATATGAGGATATTATTCCGGGATATTATATGAATAAGCTGCATTGGAATTCCATCAAGGCAGATGGGGAAGTGCCGGATGATCTGGTTAAGGATATTTTGGAAAAGTCTTATGAGCTGGTGTTAGGCGGGTTCAGTAAGAAAAAGCAGAAGGAATTGTTGGGGCAGGAAGAG
Source organism: uncultured Jutongia sp. (assembly GCA_964511525.1). Classification (GTDB taxonomy): domain Bacteria; phylum Bacillota; class Clostridia; order Lachnospirales; family Lachnospiraceae; genus Jutongia. The sequence continues at coordinate 1,485 of CAZEFX010000030.1, read as the reverse complement.
GCTGGGTTCTGAAAGTGCAACATAGATTAATGCGTAATTTAAAATTTAATAAAACGATTGAACTCAGCAGAATATCGATTGTTTTAAAAGGAAAGAGATGAAAATAATTATGATTGAGAAATTATATGAAAAATATATGTTGGAACGTTCATATAATCCATTATTGGAGGATATTGAGTTTGAAATATTTAAAGAAAAGATAAACGATATGTTATCTGATATGAACTGTATTAGCATTGATGACGGAGCTAAAGAGCATGGCATACTATATTATTCTTTATGGATTAATGATGGGGTTCAAGTTTGCAGTGTTCCAGTATATGGATATTATGCTTCGTCAGAAAAAGTACTGTCAAAACTTTTCTGCAAATTGTCAAAGGAAATCGTTAGTAATGGAGATACACAATTTCAAATCAATCTGTATGCACACGATACTGAGGCGTTCAAACTATTCTCAATGATGCATTTTGGATGTATGTATGAACAAGGTAGACTTAAAGTTGATAACCATGCGTACTGTTTTAGCGATAAATATACATTTAAAACATTAACAAAACATGAAATTGAGGAATACTGGGACGAAATATGGAAACTGACAAACTCTATAATAACACATCTGAAACAGGCTCCTGTATTTTATCAGGGCAATGAGTTTACACAGCAGGTATATAAAGAGTTTTTTTTGGATTCAGATACCAGTCTTCACGTTGCGTTCTCAAAAAAACATAAAATGATTGGAATGATAGAAAGTAATATTGAGCCGGATTTGTTTGCTTTTCAAAATATAAAGTCGGTAAATGTAGGCGAAATATATGTCGTCCCTGAGTACAGAGGAAGTTCCCTTTCAAATGACTTACTTCACTATGTCATTGATTATGAAAAGCAAAGGGGAGTCAGATATCTTTGGGTTGGACACGGAACTGCAAACCCAAATGCACGAGGATTTTGGAATAAGTTTTTTAAGACATATACGTATCAGCTTGTGAGAAAAATCGAAAAGATCTAGCTATATAATTTTCGGCATTAAGGTACGACAATTTCCAAGTTGCAAGGAAAAGTGATAAATGTATAACCTTTGAATTTGAGGAGGAAAGAGGTATGGGAGAATTATCCAAGCTGCCTAATATAGGAAAAATAGTAGAAGTACAGCTTAATCAGGTGGGAATTGCAACAAAAGAAGATTTAAAGTCTGTTGGAGCAAAGCAAGCTTGGTTGAAAATCCAGGCGATTGATAAAACGGCTTGTATTCATAGATTATTGGCTTTGGAAGGTGCAATTCAAGGAGTAAAAAAAACTGCTTTATCAGATGATGTGAAAGCTGATTTAAAAGAGTTTATATACATATTAAATAGTAAAGGAGATGATTGTAAATGAAAAATAGAAATGTCTGTCGTTTATCAAAAAAGTCGAGGGGAAAAATATTATAACCCTTCATAAAATTAAGGAGGAACAATGATAATTAACAAACTTGATTCTATCGAATTT
>CAZEFX010000029.1:0-29809 GCA_964511525.1 uncultured Jutongia sp. | reverse complement strand
AAGATACGCTCTGTGGTAGTTGTCTTACCAGCATCGATATGCGCCATAATACCGATATTTCTAGTTCTCTCAAGTGGATATTCTCTTCCAGCCAAGACTCTTTACCTCCTACCAACGATAATGTGCAAAAGCCTTGTTTGCTTCTGCCATCTTGTGCATATCTTCTTTCTTCTTTACTGCAGCACCTGTGTTGTTTGCTGCATCCAGAATCTCATTAGCAAGTCTTTCCTTCATGGTCTTCTCGCCTCTCTTACGAGAGTACAAAGTCAACCAACGAAGAGCTAATGCCTGTCTTCTGTCAGGTCTTACCTCGATAGGTACCTGATAAGTTGCACCACCGATACGTCTAGCTTTTACTTCAAGCTGTGGCATAACATTGTTCATAGCCTCCTCGAATACCTCGAGAGCGTCCTTACCGGACTTCTCAGCTACCTGCTCAAATGCACCATAAACGATCTTCTGAGCAACACCCTTCTTACCGTCTAACATAATATTGTTGATTAACTTAGTAACCACCTTATTCTTGTAGACAGGATCTGCTAATACATCTCTTTTCTGTATATGTCCTTTACGTGGCACGTTACTTCCCTCCTTAACATTATTTAGCAACACTCAACAGCCGACACTGCCTTCATCATGTCACTATTCATTAATTCATCGGTACTCACGAAATTCTGTGTCCGCACCAGGTTAATCGGTAAAAATTAATCCGGCACTTCCCCAAATTAGTGAATCTTACTTCTTAGGTCTCTTTGCTCCATACTTAGAACGACCCTGCTTTCTGTTTGCAACACCTGCTGTATCAAGAGTACCACGTACGATATGATATCTTGTACCTGGTAAGTCTTTTACTCTACCACCACGGATGAGTACAACGCTATGCTCCTGTAAGTTATGTCCTTCACCTGGGATATAGCTTGTTACTTCGATACCGTTTGAAAGACGAACTCTGGCTGTTTTTCTAAGCGCTGAGTTAGGCTTCTTAGGTGTAGCAGTACGAACTGCAGTACAAACACCTCTCTTCTGTGGAGAGCTCTGAGCAACTGTTTTCTTGTTCAAAGAATTGTAAGTGTACTGAAGTGCAGGAGAGTTAGACTTCTTTGCAGAAACCTTTCTTCCCTTTCTTACTAACTGGTTAAATGTTGGCATTAATTTTCACCTCCTGTGATTATAATAAATGTTTGTTTTTGTGCTGTATTTTATTCCTTTTGAACCATATTTCTACGGACATACAAAAAGAACGTAAAAACACGCACTCGTTCAGTATAATCTTCCAGTGCGTGTTTGTCAATAATGTATTTTTAATTTTTTACTGTATATTTACTGCTCCTTACTCCCTTGCCAGCTTTACTTCCTGAATAGTACTGTCGTCTAAAATATAATAACGATAACGGCGGGAGGCTTTAAAGAAATATGCCACTCCCTCCTCTACCGTACAATGCAGACGCTGCACTCCATTCAGACGGAAAATAGTACATTCCTTAGCCGAGTGCATCAGAATTTCATTTTCTGCTATTTCTACATGGTCATATTCATATTGGAAATTCACCGCTGTAATCCGGCCTCCTTTTATATTAAAAACTTGAAGCTGGTATGGTGTCTTTTCCTTTCCTGTTTCCACTACTAATCCAATATATCTCTCATTAGAAAACACACTTTTAATTGGCTGCTTTATAGTCTGTGCAACACCTTGCTTCGGTTGTTTCATGTGTTCCCATAGATAAAAACCATCATCACCAAAAAGACAAACCTTGTCGTCTCCCATGAAATGAATATCTCCAATTAAGGAATCATACTCTATGGCACCTACTAGACAATCCGAATTTTTTCCAGTTTCAGAAAAATTGTAAAATGCTACTTTATTCTCTGCCTTTCCTTCTGTTACACAGATATAAGATGCCACTAAGCTTGTACCATCCGGAGATAATGCAATTTTCACAGGATAACCATCCTCTACATTCGTAGGGATTTCAATTAATAGACTAGACGATACATCATAGGGATTATAAATGTTAATGGAATTAGAAGAGGTATCTTCTAATAGAAGGGCAACCACTCCCTGTCTGGAAACACAAGCCTGCTGTATCTCATAATCTACTGCAATCTCTGTTCCCGTATCCTCACCATTATAAATATAAGCTTCCTTCCCGCCAATATCTGCCACCAGCACATACTCTCCACAATGAGCTAGCTGGGGATTATTCATATCATAGCTTCCGGTCCATATGGTCTTTCCAGACATATTAATTTCCGAAATTCCATCCTTACTATATTTAATCAATCTACCATCAGGACAAACATATTGCTCTGTGTTAGTGTCCTGACGTTCTATAGAAGAAACTACTTCATAATTCTGAAAGCGCCTGTTAATAAATCCATTTAAAAGCAAAACAAAAATCCCCATAGCTACCACTACACTGGCAATACAGATAAAAACAAAAAGCCTCTTCTGTTTCATGGATTTGTCTTCCGCTCTCATATTTATTTCTTCACCAAAATCTAAATCATCATCAAAATTATTCGCCATCTATATTTCACCCTTAAACAAAAAAATGGTAACTGTATCTGACAGTTACCATTCATTTTACATAAATTTATATAATTATACAAGAAATTATTTTATTTCACAAACTCAGGAAGAATCAACCTTTGCCCTTCATATATCTTATCTGCATCTGAGATTCCATTTACTCTTCTAACCTCCTGTTCATAGGAAGTATCCTGATACTGGTTCCATACAATTTGAGAAAGAGTATCTCCCTTTTGCACAATATAACTGCGGCTCTCATCCTGTATCATCTGTTGCATGGTACTTACCGGCTCCTGTGGTATCTGACTCTCCTTGGGAGCTTTTGTAGATTCCATAATAGTTTCTTTCGCACTCTCTTCTTTTATAGAAGTATTTTTCTGACTTTTTTTTGTTTCCTTCGGCTCATTCTCTGTATTTGGAATCTTTTCTGTTACCTGCTGCGCCTGTCTTGACATAGCCTCAAGCTCTTCCTGGCGCTCTCCTACATACTGCGAAAGACTTGCTACCGTCTGCTCCATTTCTTTGATTCGTGCGGTGCTCTCCATCATCATATTAATTCCCAGAATAATAGCAATGGCTGCCGCTGCTGCTCCAAAATAGGTAAGCATCTGCCAGATTTTTTGTTTCTTTTCCACTTTTTCTTCTATTACATGACGTATGGAACTGGTCACCGTATCCTGATAATCCCCATCAATACTTTCCGATGTCTGTTCTCCCAGCATATAATCCTGCATCTGTGGGTTTTTCTCAAAATAAATATAATATCCTGGCATTTCCTTTAGCATGCCTATTTGATAGGTATACATCCTTTCCTCTTTTTCAGACAAATCCCATAAATATAAAATAGCATCTTCATTGGCAAAAGATTCCTTTTGTAAACTCCTTACCTGACGGTCCACTTCACTGTTCCATACCCCTACACCACAGGCAAAGCCTAATATCTGTGCACCGGAAAAATATTGATGAATGCTTTCATAAACCCGATCCCATACCTCTTTTTCTATTTTCCCTTCCTGTAAAACAGTTTCTGATTCCAAAGCAATGGCACCATACACAAAGAATCCTCTTTGCGCTGCCATTGTTCCCTTTTTTCCTAACAAAATCACAACTTTTGAGTCAATGACACCAGCAAATTCCTGTTTCATATATGTAATAACATAATCTTCCAGATATACTTTCATTCCAGGTAATGGAACTCCTATCTGCCGTACATTTTTGGGAAACTCCCTATATTCATAACAAGCTTTTTCTTCCTTTACATTTGCTCCATATTCTTTCATTCCATTCCAGCACCTTTCTTTTTTTTAGAAATATAGCACCTTTGTACTGACTTTTTCTGTCGAAAAAAGGAAGCTTTTCCATCTTTCATGTGAAATTTTTCGACAATTTCCCCCTCTTATCCTTCTTTGGTTTATTTTTCTAATCCTCAGGCAATACTATTTCTTACAAAGAGTGTCATAAAAAAAAGAAAGCTTTGAAAGCACTCTGTTTTTATGGAGGAAATTATCTATGTCAGAAAAATCAAAAAAATCTTTATATTTTTCCACTTCACGATTTCAAGAAAAAAATAAATTCTGTCAGGCGTTACAAAAAAAATTGAATTGTATCGAAAAACATCGCCCGCTGGTATTTTTATGTATCGGTTCAGACCGGGCTACAGGGGACAGCTTAGGCCCTTTAGTAGGGCAACGGCTGGCGGGTGACTTTTTATTCACAAAAAAAGCAGTTGTATATGGTACACTCCACCAGACTGTCCATGCCGGAAATCTGGTTAAGACTCTTACCGAAATATACAACCGCTATGATAATCCTTATATTATTGCTATTGATGCTTCCCTAGGAATCCCAGAACACATTGGTTATGTTACTCTTGGAGAAGGCAGCCTGCATCCAGGCATCGGTGTCTGCCACCAACTGCCAGAAGCTGGTGATATTCATATCACCGGCATCGTGAACCACTCTACCAGAAATAATCATTTCACTTTACAAACCACAAAGCTTTTTACCGTAATGGAGCTTGCAGGCTTTATCTCCGATGGAATCCTAAAGGCTTTACATGTCAGTTCTTCCTTCCAAAGCCCGAAGAAGCGTCACTTCATCAATATATTCTAAGTCACCGCCAACAGGAACACCGCTGGCAATGCGACTCACCTTGATTCCAGTAGGCTTCACCAGCTTACTGATATAGGTAGCTGTAGCATCCCCTTCCAAGGTTTTATTGGTAGCTACAATCACCTCATCCACATCCTGCTGTAAACGAATCATCAGCTCCCGCAGGCGGATGTCTGCCGGTCCAATCCCCAGCATAGGAGAAATCGCACCATGAAGTACATGATACACTCCATCGAACTTACCAGTTTTTTCGTAAGCCGCCAAATCTCTTGGATTTTCCACCACCATAATCACCTTACGGTTCCGCTTATCGCTAGAGCAGATTGGACACAGCTCCTCATCTGTATATGTACAACATTCCTTACAATAATGTACATTTTTCTTTGCATTGGTCATTGCCTGTGAAAGTCCTGCCACCTGATCCTCTGGCATATTAATAATGTGAAACGCCAGACGTTGTGCAGATTTCGCACCAATTCCTGGCAGCCGGGACAATTCTTCTACAAGCGTAGTAATCTGACTGCTATATACATCCATGTTACGCCTCTTTCTACTTCTTTCTTAGAAGAGTCCGCCGCCTAAGCCACCAAGACCGCCTGTAAGCTGCTGCATCATCTGTGCATTTTCTTCTTCCATCTTACGCAAAGCTTCATTGGTAGCTGCAACAATTAAATCCTCCAGCATTTCAATATCATCCGGATCAACTACTTCTTCCGAAAGCTTTACAGAAACAACTTCCTTCTTACCGGAAACCTTTACGGTTACCGCTCCGCCACCAGCGGTTGCTTCAAACTCCTTATCTTCCATTTCTTTTGTCTTTTCTTCCATCTGACGCTGCATGCGCTGCGCCTGCTTCATTAGATTATTCATGTTGCCAGGCATTGCACCGCCTGGAAATCCACCTCTTTTTGCCATCGTTTCTTTCCTCCATTTATTATTATTTACTTTTCCAATTCTATCACAAAAATTCTACTCCATCAAAATGAATTAGCTTTTCTAAATCCACATGCTGGTCATTCACCTGCTGGCTGACGATTCTGGTCTGTACATCCATATCCTTTCCTGTAACATTCTGAATCACCACTTTGAACTCTTCCAGACGTTTTCCACCATCCTGTTGGAAAATGCCTTCGTCAATAGCATCAGTAAACTGTAGCACCAACGCACCGTTTTCTCCTACTACCTTCTTCGCTCTCTGTAACGCCTGCTGCTCTAAAGGACCACACTGACCAAATACCTGATTCCAGTTTTGAATCAATTGCTTTACATCCTCTGAAACAGCCTTAGGATAAATCTTTGGAGCCTCCGGCTCTTCTTTTTCTACAGAAGTAGACTCAGTGATTTTTGTGGTTGTTACTACGCCCTCTTCCAACTGCTTTTCTACTGCCTCCAATCTTTGCAGCAAGGTTGTCATATCCTGCTGCTGATCCATCTGAGGCCTACAAAGCTTAACCAGTGCCACTTCCACCAGTACTCTTTTTTGCACTGCATAACGAATCTGATTGGATAACTCCGATAAAATCCGAATATAGCGAATCAGATTTTCCGAAGAAAGCATGGTTGCCTCTTCCCGTAGCAGAGCCATCTGCTCCGAGGACACATCCACCAGCTCTTCTCCCTGACCAGACGCTCCTATCAAAAGTAGATTTCTCAGATACCACACAAATTCATTGATAAACTGAGTTAAATCTCGTCCTGCTGTCATCATTTCATCAATCAAATGAATGCAACCAACCGCATTATCTGCTGCCACATATCGGAACATTTTGCTATAAACTGCTGTGTCCACTGCTCCCAGCACTTCTAATGCCTTATCATAGGTTAAGGTTTGTCCCAGATAAAATGCAATGCATTGATCTAACAGACTCAATGCATCACGCATGGAACCGTCCGCAGTCTTTGCAATATAGCGTAATGCTCTTTCTTCTACATCCACCTGCTCCCGTTCTACTAACTCCTGCAGCCGGTTAGCTATAGTTTCAATGCTGATTCTTTTAAAATCATACCGTTGACACCGGGACAAAATGGTAATTGGAATCTTATGAGCCTCTGTTGTTGCCAAAACAAAAATTACATATCCCGGCGGCTCCTCCAAGGTCTTAAGCAATGCATTAAATGCTCCTGTAGAAAGCATATGCACCTCGTCAATAATATAGACTTTGTATCTTCCCTCAGTAGGAGAATACTGAACCTCTTCAATAATGTCACGAATATTCCCCACACCATTATTGGATGCAGCATCTATTTCAATCACATTCATAGAGGTCTGACTATTTATTTTCTGACACATATCGCATTCATTGCAAGGACTTCCTTCGATAGGATGCTCACAATTCACTGCTTTTGCCAAAATCTTTGCTATAGTAGTTTTACCGGTTCCTCTGGTTCCACAGAATAGATAAGCGTGACCAATACGGTCTGTCTTAATCTGATTCCGAAGGGTAGTAACAATATGCTCCTGTCCCTTTACCTCATCAAATTCTGCCGGTCGAAACTTCCGGTATAATGCCGTATACGACATCTTGTTGTCCATTCCTTTCTTTCTCCTGCAAATTCACAAATACTTTTTCAAGCGTTGCAGGAACCATATTTATTATCTTTTCTTAATCTCCAAAGGAAATCCCCAATCCCTTTGCTTCCGCAATAATAGATAATTTTGGATCTACCATCTTTAATTTTCCTGCTACTTCAGACAATGGTACTGGAATAATTTCTCCATCCTTGAAGCCTACCATATATCCATATTTTTCATCAATAATCAATCTTGCTGCTGCGGCACCAAGACGGCTGGAAATCACACGGTCATAGGCACATGGCTCGCCACCTCTCTGGGTATGGCCCGGAACGGTAATACGTACCTCCTGTCCGGTTCTCTCTTCGATTTCATGTCCAATCTGATAGGAAATGGATGGATATGGGCTTTTCTTTTTCTTCGCCTTTAATTCCTTCTTACTTAATGCAGCATCTTCCTTAGAAATGGCTCCTTCTGCTACCGCCAGAATAGAGAATCTCTTACCTTGGGCAGTTCTCTTTTCCAGAGCTTTTACTACAGAATCAATATCATAAGGAATCTCTGGAAGGAGAATAATGTCTGCACCACCGGCAATACCAGCATGTAATGTCAGCCAGCCCACCTTATGTCCCATAACTTCTACAATAAACACACGCCCATGGGATGCTGCTGTGGTATGAATACAATCAATGGCATTAGTTGCAATATTTACTGCACTCTGGAAACCAAAGGTAATGTCAGTTCCCCATATATCATTATCAATGGTCTTCGGTAAGGTCACTACATTACAGCCCTCCTCACTTAACAGATTGGCTGTCTTATGAGTGCCATTTCCACCTAAAATCACAAGACAATCTAATTCCCATTTCTTGTAATTACTCAGCATTGCTTTTACCTTGTCCAGTCCATTTTCATCTGGATCACGCATTTTCTTAAAGGGCTGTCTTGATGTCCCAATAATAGTACCGCCCTCTGTCAGAATACCAGAAAAATCTTTCGGCTCCATCTTACGGTAATTTCCATAAATCAGTCCTTTGTATCCTTCCAGAATACCGTAAATCTCAATATCCGGATATGTCTGATATAATGTCTTTGCTACACCACGCATGGTTGCATTTAAACTCTGACAATCGCCACCACTTGTTAAAAATCCAACTCTCTTCATAACAATACCTGTCCCTTTCTTAATAAATTTTGCCTATTGATACCCTGTTCTCAAGCTTTCATACATGTCCACTTTCTGGTACAACTCTATCCTTAGGGCTGTACTGAATTTCGTACAACACCCTTCTGAAAACTTTCGATATTCCGATACACTTCCATGACACATCGCTGTCTGGACTCTACGGTTGCCCAAGCAATGTGCGGGGTAATGTATAGCTTCTTACTATCCTTAATACGGTTCAGTGGATTCTCTGCTGTAATCGGCTCCTGATTCAATACATCCAAGCCTGCTGCCCCAATAACATCCTGTACCAAAGCCTGTGTTAAATCCTCATCCACTACGATTCCTCCTCTTCCCAAATTCAAAAGCACTGCTGACTTTTTCATTTTGGAAAGGGTTTCCTTGCAAATCAATCCTCTGGTATTATCATTTAACGGAGCATGAATAGATAAAATATCTGACTTAGCTAACAGCTCCTCCAATTCCACTCTTCTAAAATCCGAATTGTCATTTTTTCCCGATGTGGAATAATACATCACCTGACAACCAAAAGCACTGGCAACCTCTGCCACTCTGCGGCCAATATTTCCCAGACCGATAATACCCCAGGTCTTCCCATGAAGCTCCAAAAACTTCTCTGGATAGCAGCCAAAACCAACTGCCTTTTCATATTCTCCATCCTTTACATAATCATCATAAAACCGGGATTTCTCCCAAAGATAAAATAATAATGCAAAGGTATGCTGCACCACAGACTCCGTAGAATATGCTACTACATTAGAAACCGCAATACCATGCTTCGCGCAATACTCCACATCCACACAGTCCGTTCCAGTAGCAGTAATACAAATCAGCTTCAGATTCTTCGCTTCTTTTATTAATGCTTCATCCATCTTGATTTTATTCATAACCACAACATCTGCATCCTGAATCCGTTTTGCATTTTCCTCTGGGGTATTTAACTGGTAAATCTCCACATCACCTAACTGAGAGAATATGGATAAATCCATATCCTCTCCCAGAGACTGTGCCTCCATAAATACAATTTTCATTACAATGTTCCGCCTTTCTCTTTGTCACGCTCTTCCAGTTTCTTTTCCCGCTCCGGCGTACATTCATATTTCTTACGGACTAATTTGGTCATAATAAAGCCTCCCACCAGAGCAATTCCCATTACAACTCCTATTATTTCTGGAGAAGCAATCACTGTAGCAACCATCTATTCTCCTTTATATTACCATTCAAATCAACAAACATATTCGGCGTCACTTCTTCACAATTTTGATGATTAATTTAACTTCCAGATATCTTCATTGTACTGTGCGATGGTTCTGTCAGATGAGAAGAAACCAGCCTTTGCAATATTCGTAAGCATCTTCTTCTCCCATGCCGTTCTATCGCTGTAGTCTTTCAGCATCTGCTCCTTCACCTGAATATATTCCTTCAAATCCAGCAGTGTCATGAACCAATCCTTAGTAAGGATTTCCATATACAGACGAATCAGGCTCTTCTTATTACCTACAGCAAACATCTCCTTACTGATAATGAAATCCACCAGCTTCGCAATGTCTTCATCATTATCATAAATTGCTTCTGCACTATAGTCAGCCTTTGCATAATGCTCAATAACTTCTTCACTGGACTTACCGAAAATATAAATATTCTCATCACCTACGAACTGGTGAATCTCCACATTAGCACCGTCCTCTGTACCAAGAGTCACTGCACCATTTAACATAAACTTCATGTTACCGGTACCACTAGCTTCCTTAGAAGCAAGAGAAATCTGTTCAGAAATATCTGCTGCCGGAATCACCTTCTCCGCATAGGAAACATTATAGTTTTCCAGCATAACCACCTTCAGATATGGGCTTACCTCTGGGTCCTTGCTAATAAGCTCGGACAAGCAGAGAATCAAATGAATAATATCCTTTGCAATGGTATATGCAGGTGCTGCCTTCGCTCCAAAGATTACAGTGATTGGAGTCTCTGGCTTATTGCCAGCCTTAATATCCAAATATTTATGAATCACATACAATGCATTCATCTGCTGACGTTTATACTCATGAAGTCTCTTAACCTGTACATCAAAGATAGAATTCTCATCTACTTCAATGCCTTCCTTCTCCTTCAAATAAGCCTTCAGCTCCAGCTTCTTCTGTTTCTTAATCTCTACAATGTCTTCCAGCACCTTCTTATCATTAATGAACTGTAATAAATCTTCCAGCTTAGAAGCATCCTTTTTGTAATCCTCACCAATCTTTTCAGAAATATAATCTGCCAATGGATGATTACAATGCAGTAACCAGCGACGGAAGGTAATACCATTGGTCTTATTATTAAACTTCTGTGGATATAAATCATAGAATGCCTTTAATTCGGTATTCTTCAAAATCTCCGTATGCAGATATGCTACACCATTGACACTGCGGCTATAGTGGATATCAATATGAGCCATATGAACGGTATTATTCTTATCAATAATAGCCACTGCCGGGTCATTATACTTTTCTTTTACCTTTACATCCAACATCTTAATTACTGGAATTAACTGTGGAACCACCTTTTCCAGATACCACATTGGCCACTTCTCCAAAGCCTCTGCCAGAATAGTATGATTGGTATAGGCACACATGCGGGATACAATGTCAATGGCATCATTCATATCGATTCCCTTTAAGACTAACAAACGAACCATTTCTGGGATAACCATGGTTGGGTGGGTATCATTAATCTGAATCACTGCATAATCTGGCAGGTCATAAAGATTACTTCCCTTAGCTACTGCCTCATCAATAATCAGCTGTGCTGCATTACTTACCATAAAATACTGCTGATATACACGAAGCATCTGTCCTTGGGTATCACTGTCATCCGGATAAAGGAATAAGGTCAGATTCTTGCGAATATCATTCTTATCAAACCAAATACTGTCATTACCTACGATGGAATCATCCACGCTTTCCAAATCAAACAGCTTCAAGGTATTTACTTTATTATCATAGCCTGTCACATCAATTTCATACATCACAGACTGTACTGTCATATTGCCGAAAATGACCGGATAGCCCACATCAGTCTTACGAAGCCAGCTCTGATTTTCAATCCAAGGATTGGCGGTTTCCTTCTGAAGATTCTTCTCAAATACCTGCTTAAATAAACCTAAATGGTAATTCAAACCAATACCATCACCAGGCAATCCTAATGTAGCAATAGAATCCAAGAAACAAGCCGCCAGTCTTCCTAAACCACCATTTCCAAGAGATGGCTCTGGCTCAATTTCCTCAATATCTGCCATAGATTTTCCATACTTCTTTAAAGCTTCGTTTACTGTGTCATACAGTCCAAGATTAATCAGATTATTGGATAACAGCTTTCCGATAAGGAACTCCGCAGAAATATAGTAAATCTTTTTCTTGCCTTCCATTCTTCCTTTCTGATCCATAGCCTGCTTGGTTAAATCCAGCAAGCCATAATAAATCTCTTCGTTACTGCCTCTCTGGGCAATGCTTTCAATTTCCTGTTCAAACATATTCTCTTTCCTCCTGTTAATAGTTTCCGTGCCTAATCTCATGTATAGACTAGGGCTTTTTACTCTGAGAGTTAGTATATCATATTTTCTGTAGGTGTGTAAATGCTATGCATTTTTTAAACAAATAACGAATTTTTAACGTCAAAAACAAAACCCGCTACAGAAACCTTTCCGTAACGGGTATTGATAACTCTTATTTAATTATATTTTCACCATAACAACCTTTATCCTACAGCTTATACAGCGGACCATATGCAGCACATGCACGGTAGTCCTGACCTTCCTTATCCATGCCAAAGGCATTCCATGCAGCCGGACGGAAAATGTCTTCTTCTGGCACGTTGTGCATACAAACCGGAATACGAAGGATAGATGCCAAGGTAATAATATCTGCACCAATATGACCGTAGCTGATAGCACCGTGGTTTGCACCCCAGTTATTCATTACATCATAAGCAGTCTTAAATGCACCTTCCCCTGTTGTTCTTGGAGCAAACCAAGTACAAGGCCATGTATAGTCTGTACGTTTCCAAAGCTTATCTGAAACTTCATCCGGAAGGTTTACAGTATGACCTTCACAAATCTGAAGCACTGGACCAAGTCCCTTCACCATATTGAGACGAATCATAGTAACAGGCATCTCTGATCTGGTTAAGAAACGGGAAGAGAATCCGCCACCACGGAAATAGCCATTATCTGCTGCACACCACTCTGTAGCATCCAGACAAGCCTTCTGGTCTGCCTCTGTCATTTCCCAGAATGGCTTAATTACGCCATTACCATTTTCATCCTTCACTTCACCACAGCCATCCAGACAAGCTGCACCGGAGTTGATTAAGTGAATGAAACCGCCTGCTTCCTTTGCTACACCTTCAATGTCATAGCCAGAAGCCTTCTTTACTGCCTCTGGACTCCAATATGTACGAACATCTGCAAAAATCTGTGCACGACCGGTCAGAAGCTTCATAAACAGCATACCAATGCCATTGAGAGTATCATTCTCTGTTGCCAGTACATAAGGCTCTCTTGCACCATTCCAGTCAAAGGAAGAATTGCAAAGTGCCTCTGCAAAGTCACCATTTGGATAGAAGTCTGTCCACTGTCTCTGTCCCTGGAAACCAGCCACGATTGCATTGTGTCCAACTGCTTCCTCTTCACATCCCTCTGGAAGATTCTTATTTCCATTCATCAAATCCTTGATGATACACATCATCTTAACAACAAATTCCCAATCCTTTTCCTTCTGCTCATCACTGCTCTTTACAGAATCCGGATTCTTATCAAAGCCTTCCTTACAATGCTCCTTGGTCCATGCCAAAGCCTTCTGATATTCCGCCTCATCATAGATACCTTCTGTCATACGACGAATAATTTCTACTTCGTCTACAGATTCTACACGCATTCCTAAATATTCCTCAATGAAGGATGGATCAATAATAGATCCTGCGATACCCATACAGATAGAACCAATCTGAAGGTAAGATTTTCCTCTCATGGTTGCTGCTGCTACTGCTGCACGACCAAAACGAAGTAATTTCTCCTTAACATCCTCTGGAATCTCTGTCTCATCTGCATTCTGTACATCCTTACCATAAATACCAAATGCAGGAAGTCCCTTCTGTGCATGACCAGCTAAAACTGCCGCCAGATACACTGCACCTGGTCTCTCTGTACCGTTAAATCCCCAAACACCTTTTATGGTATTTTTATCCATATCCATTGTTTCTGAACCATAGCACCAGCAAGGAGTTACGGTCAATGTAATATCTACTCCTGCTTTTTTAAACTTATCTGCACATGCAGCTGCCTCTGCCACGCGTCCGATAGTAGTATCCGCAATGATTACCTTTACAGGATTACCGTTAGAATAACGAAGATTCTCCTCAAAAAGCTTTGCGGCACTCTTTGCCATATTCATTGTCTGCTCTTCCAGAGACTCACGAACCTTCAAAGGTCCTCTTCTTCCGTCAATCGTAGGGCGGATTCCAATTACTGGATAATCGCCAATCAATCTGTTTTCTGCCATTACTTCTCCATCCTTTCTTAGATATAAACATTATATTTCCGTCGTGCGACCCTTTTTTCGCATCATACAATGCTTTTTATGCTCGTTTCGCACAACCATTAAAAACTATTCTACACCATCTTTGTGAAAAATGCACTAATAAAACTGATTTTTCTTCTCTTTTTTTCGCTGTTTCTTTTTTGATAATTTCTATCATTTTTCTTTCTCTTTGAATTTCTTTTTATCTTTGTTCAATATTTTTTTAACTTTATGATTTTTATGCTTTTTCATTGCCAAATGCATAAAAATATACTAAAATAGAATTTGTATGGATTTGAGATTTTGTACATCTTGCCTACATATTACGAATGTATCATCACAATAAGGAACGGTATATGTTATTAAAGCTTTGTTATATTGTGATGTCATTACTGGCAAATTTGCCAAAACATAACATAAGAAAGAAAGGACGTATTTAATTATGGAAAACATGCCTAAAATGAAAATTGGTATCGTTGCAGTTAGTAGAGACTGTTTCCCAGAATCTCTTTCTGTAACCAGAAGACAGAAATTAGTAGAAGCTTACACAAGCAAGTATGACGCAGCTGACATTTATGAATGTCCTGTTTGTATCGTTGAAAGTGAAATTCACATGGTACAGGCTTTAGAAGACATTAAGAATGCTGGATGTAATGCACTTTGCGTATACCTTGGAAACTTCGGTCCAGAAATCTCTGAGACTCTTCTTGCAAAGCATTTCGATGGACCTAAGATGTTTGTTGCAGCTGCTGAAGAAACCTCTAAAGATGGCGGTCTTATCCAGGGTCGTGGTGATGCATACTGCGGTATGTTAAATGCAAGCTACAACTTAAAGCTTCGTAATGTAAACGCTTACATTCCAGAGTACCCAGTAGGAACAGCTGAGGAATGTGCTGATATGATTCATGACTTTATTCCAGTTGCAAAGGCTGTATATGCTCTGAACAACTTAAAGATTATCAGCTTTGGTCCTCGTCCACAGAACTTCTTAGCTTGTAATGCTCCTATTAAACAGCTTTACAACTTAGGTGTTGAAATCGAAGAGAACTCTGAATTAGATTTATTTGAAGCATTCAACAACCACGCTGGAGATGCTCGTATCCCTGACGTTGTTAAGGATATGGAAGCAGAGCTCGGCGAAGGCAATAAGAAGCCTGAAATTTTAGAAAAGCTTGCTCAGTACGAGCTTACCCTTCTTGACTGGATTGATGAACATAAGGGATACCGTAAGTACGTTGCTCTGGCTGGTAAGTGCTGGCCTGCATTCCAGACACAGTTTGGATTTGTACCTTGTTACGTAAACAGCCGTCTCACAAAGAAAGGTATTCCTGTATCTTGTGAAGTAGATATCTACGGATGCTTAAGTGAGTTCATCGGTACTGTAGTAAGTAACGATGCGGTTACCTTATTGGATATTAATAACACAGTACCTTCTGATATTTACGAAGAAGATATCAAGGGCAAGTTCGACTACACATTGAAAGATACTTTCATGGGATTCCATTGTGGAAACACAGCTTCCAATAAGCTTTCTTTCTGCGAAATGAAGTATCAGATGATTATGGCACGTTCTCTTCCAATCGAAGTTACCAATGGTACTTTGGAAGGAGATATTGTTCCTGGAGATATTACATTCTTCCGTCTGCAGAGTACAGCAGATGCAGGACTTCGTGCTTACATTGCACAGGGTGAAGTTCTTCCTGTTGCTACACGTTCCTTCGGTGCAATCGGTATCTTCGCTATCCCAGAAATGGGACGTTTCTACCGTCATGTATTGATTGAGGGTAACTATCCTCATCATGGTGCTGTTGCATTCGGTCACTTCGGTAAGGAGCTTTACGAAGTATTCAAGTACATCGGTGTAGATGTAGATGAAATCGGATTCAACCAGCCAAAGGGAATGCTCTACAAGACAGAGAATCCATTTATGTAAACAAAGTCAAAACAAATGTTTTGACTTGCAAGAATTTCATTGAAATTCTTTTAGATGTAATTTAAAATTACAGCCTAGTAGGAATTCTCCTGCAACATAAAAATATCAGGGGGCGATGGTGGAAACGCCGTCGCCTCTTTTTTAGAAAGGAAATAAAGAAATGAATTATTTAATTGGTATTGATCTTGGTACTTCTTCTACCAAAACCGTTCTTTTTGACGAAGATGGTAATGTAATCGCTTCTGCAAGTAAGGATTATCCTCTTTACACTCCAAACAATGGATGGGCAGAACAGAAACCAGAGGATTGGAGAGACGCTGCTTTAGAGACTATCACAAAGGTAGTAAAGGATTCCGGTGTTGCTGCGGATGATATTAAAGGACTTGGTATCTCCGGACAGATGCATGGTCTTGTAATGTTAGATGAAGCAGGCGAAGTAATCCGTCCTTCTATTATCTGGTGTGATCAGCGTACAGAGAAAGAGTGTGAAGAAATCACTGCAAAGGTTGGCGCAGAAAGATTAATCGAAATCACTGCAAATCCTGCATTAACCGGTTTCACTGCTTCAAAAATTCTCTGGGTACGTAATAACGAGCCGGAAAATTACGCAAAATGTAAGCACATTCTTCTTCCAAAGGATTATGTAAGATATATTCTCACTGGTGAGTTCGCTACAGAAGTATCCGATGCTTCTGGTATGCAGCTTTTAGATGTACCAAAACGTCAGTGGTCTGATGAAGTATTAGAGAAATTAGATATTGATAAGAGCCTTCTTGCGAAGGTTTATGAGTCTC
The DNA here is from genome assembly GCA_964511525.1 of uncultured Jutongia sp. Classification (GTDB taxonomy): domain Bacteria; phylum Bacillota; class Clostridia; order Lachnospirales; family Lachnospiraceae; genus Jutongia. The sequence continues at coordinate 13,187 of CAZEFX010000029.1, read as the reverse complement.
CTGACGTAACAGGAACTATCTTACCTGAAATCGCAGAGAAAACAGGTCTTTCTACAAGCACCGTTGTAGTTGGTGGTGCCGGTGATAATGCCGCTGCTGCTGTAGGAACTGGTGTTGTAGAAGATGGTAAAGCATTTACAACTATCGGTACCAGTGGTGTTGTATTCGCTCATTCTAATAACATTTCCATCGATCCTAAGGGTCGTGTACATACCTTCTGTTGTGCAGTTCCTGGCGCATGGCATGTTATGGGTGTAACTCAGGCCGCTGGATACTCTCTTGCATGGTATCTGGATAATATGGGGGTTGGATATACTCAGGAAGCAAAAGAAAAGGGCGTTGGCGTTTATGATTTAATTAATGCAGATATTTTAAAGACTCCTATTGGAGCAAACCGTCTGATTTATCTTCCATACTTAAATGGTGAGCGTACTCCTCACTTAGATGCAAACTGCCGTGGTGTTCTTTTCGGACTTTCCAGCATGCATACTAAGGCAGATATCGTTCGTGCCGTAATGGAAGGTGTTAGCTACTCTCTTACCGATTGTAACGATATTATCAAAGAGATGGGTATCAGCGTAACCGAAATGATGGCATGCGGTGGCGGTGCTAAGAATGATGTACAGCGTCAGATGATGGCAGATATGTTCGGCTGTGACGTTAAGACCGTAACTGCTACAGAAGGACCAGCTCTTGGTGTAGCAATCTTAGCAGGTGTAGGTGCAGGACTTTACGAAAGCGTAGAGGCTGCTTGCCGCAAGATGATTCACACCGATCCAAACAAAGAGTGTCATCCAAGTGCAGAGGCTACCAAAGAATATGACAAATATCATCAGATTTACAAGAAGCTGTATGATGATTTGAAGGATGAATATCAGGCATTGGCAAATCTGTAGGAATAATAATATAAAGAAAAAAAACATTCCCGCTTGTGATTTTAATATTACAAAGCGGGAATGACTTATTACAGGATTTTTCTCTTTTTCACTGAAAACTATCTGTTGCAATTCTGTCCACCAGCTGATTCATGGTTGCATTTTCTTCTCTTTTTCGCTGCTCCTCATGAAAAATTAAATTTTCTGTAATAGTCCTTCTTTGTTCTTCCTCACTCATATTAAAAAATCTTTGTTTATCTTCTTCGTTTAATTTCTCCAAAAAGTCTAATTCCTCTGGTAAATTCTTATCCATACAACACCTTGCCTTTCCATAGTCTGTCGCTTTCCCATCCCCTTTTGTCAGACCATCCTACTTTATCGCTATCATTTCTAGCAGTTATTGTATGGAGTTTTCTTAATTTTATTCTTGTTTTGTATAATCCTGCTGATATATTACTTTCCCTGTTCCTCTCCACATATCATTTTGTGACTCATCCTTTTTGCCTGTAAACCGTATAAGACCTCGTCCCCTTACCATTCCATTCCGGTATGCTGTCACAAGGAAATAGGTGTTTTTAGACAAGTGCTCTCCCTCCGCTCCCCATGCAAAGGTATAACTATCGCTGCCTGTTACCTTATACTTTTTCTTTTTTCCACTTTCCAAATCCTCCGGACTGCATCCATCCCAAGGCACAAGGATTCCCTGTGATGTTTGTATCACAATCCTATCTTTTTCACTTGCCAGCACCTGAATATAATATCCCGGACCACCAAAGGGTATTTCATTCATATTCTCTGAACAATCCACTTGAAAATCTGCTCCCACCTCTGCATTTTTCCAAGGATTCCATTTCACATCCCAGCCAATAAATCTGCTGGCTAGATTCCACCCCAGTCCGGAATATAAAACAACCATAATCACAAAAATACACAACAAAAGAATCCCAACCCTCTTGCAAACCTTCTTTGAAATAAATTTTGACACCTTTTTTCTCATAGAAAAATCCCCCTTCCTGTTTAACTGTATCAGAAAAGAGAGATTTTGTTGCATTTCATTTTTCTTCTTCACATTTTTTATAGCAGAAACTCTCTATAAAATTGTAATGTCTCCACATAAAAATATCCGCTTTTTCATTCTTACTATAAATAGCTGTATTTTCTGCTGGTACATAGACTTCCTTACTCTCCCCCTCTTCATCATACTCCTCACAGTAATAACCACTAAAATGCTCTTCCGTATTAAAATAATTATGAATCAAAGAAAGATTGTTTTCTCCTACATTCGCTCCTTGCTGTTTCCTAAGTTTATCCAAAGCTGGTGCATAAGCTTTGGAATGGGTATATTCATCCGGCAAATAATTTTTAAGCTTTGGTGCTATAAAAGCTTCTCCCGACTGCTGACTTTCATTTTTTGCTGTCTGCAAGGCTTTATCAAACTGAGCCACATTATACTCTGCAATTCTTCCATCTATATTAGCCATAGCAAATACGGTGTAAAAACAGGTTATGACAAAGAGACAATAACGAAAACTATTCCAGCTGTCTTTGTAAATGGAAACAATACTTCCTGCCATAAAAAAGCTCAGAACCACTAAAAACCATAATACAAATACTCGTAAAAAGGTAAGGTGATACACATCTATGTATAGAAACATACGATATGCAGAAGAAGCAATCATTACATAGGTACAGCCACAAGTAATAGTCATCAAAACCTTTAGGAGAAGATTTTTCGGAAAACATTTATTGCAAATAAGCACCAAAAAGAAATTGATAACTGCTACAAATAGCAATTCAAAAAAACCTTCTCTGGCATATGCAGCATACTCATAACCACTAGGAAGTCCTCCAAACAAATACAAAAACTGTATTCCTGAAAACAGCACATACACCACGTCCACCACAGAAAATATAGTCACTGCAATCACTGTACTATATTTGGTACACTCCTTCACCTCATCCTTCAGTGTACCTTTGCTCAAGGTTACAAAAATAAGATACAAAAGAAGAGCAAAGAACACAAAAGAACCTGGTGCTAAGAATACATTTCCCAAGAAATCAGAAAACAGCCAATCATACATTCTTTCAAAATCAAATATATTTCCAATCAAGCCAGAAAACACCTGATCCGCACTAGCCAGCAATGGTATAATTACCAAAAGAATGGGAACACTGATAGCTATTCCAATCAACACATAGCGGGTATTTGGAGACATTTTCCTATTGGAATGTTTCCGAAAAACTGCAATATCCCGGAAGGGTACTGGAAGCATTTCCAGCATCTGAAACCAAAAAGAAAATAAACATTCCATATATTTATCAAAATCCCATTTTCTATCGTTATAAACCATTTTCAGACAAGCGACAGTAAATAGCAACACACTGCCAATAAAATTAAAGAAAAGAAAGAAATCATTATCTGTGGTGCAGCTACAAAAGCCCAACAATACAGCCATCAACAAATAGAAAATACTTATCTTCGGAATCCTAATATTTCGCTCTTCTTCTACGTCTTCTCTTTGCAGCCTTTTGGCAACCCAAAGCACAAAGACGGCACTGATTAACGTAAAAAATCCAACTCCGATTCCATCATAATTCCGGTAACCAAACAAAAGATAACTCAGCCCATAGATTACACAAATTTTCCAAAGCCAGGAAAATTGATTGCGAACTGTTTTACTATATATGGGCTCTCGTTTCACAACGTTTGGCATAGCCGGTACCGGATTTTCACTTCCGCTATACTCGGATGTATTACCAGCTATATTCTGGGACATTTCATTTCTCTGTTCTGTATTGTTATTCATCTGATTCATTCTCCTCATCCCCCTCTACAAATTCTAAAATATCTCCGGGCTGACAGTCCAACACCTTACAAATTGCTGCCAGGGTGGAAAACCGTACTGCTTTTGCTTTATTATTTTTTAAGATAGAAAGATTCGCCATGGTAACATCTACTTTTTCCGAAAGTTCTTTTAGCCCCATCTTCCTCTTTGCCATCATAACATCCAGATTAACTACTATTTTCATGAAAATAACCATCCCTTTCTTCTAGTATGCAAATCTATTTCTTATACTAGATTTTTATTTTTTGATGATTCCATTTTATTTATCCCAAATGATTAAATTGTAAAATCATTTTCCTGCTTATAGTAAACCGCCTGAGCAAACACCTGAGCCAACACCATACTAAACAATCCGGCAATAAAAAATACTAAAATCACCACCAAAGCTCCTGATGTGATTGCCACAAACAAACGTAGCAGGAAAACCGCACTAATCAAAAAACTGGCAATTCCCATACGCTTCAAAGCAGTTACGTTTTCTTCTACAAAACAATCCTCTTTTAAAATGGTGGCAAAAATTTTCCGCAAATAGTAAATTATCCAAAGAGCTAAAACACCACATACCATAAATATAATACACATAGCAACATAGTGCTGTCCTATATTTGGAACATACTCCTTCAAAAAACGAAACGTTACTGGCACCGTCACTGTTACGAGAATTCCACTGTAAAACATGAAATCCAGACAGAACTTTGTAAATTTGCTTAAAAACTTATTTTCCATAATCTTGAATCCTTTCCCTTAAAATCTTTTCCAGCTTTCTCAGCCTTTCTTCTGTCGGCTCCTACCTATCATAGTATACACTTTTCCGATTGTCAATACTTTTTTATCGTTTTTCGATAAATCTATATTGTTTTACAATTAATTTCTTCCTATTCGTATAAATTGCAACACGACAAAAAAAGTGCCACGAAAAAAGTGCCAATGGCTCCTATAACCACTGACACTTTCTGTATGAGATAAAGTTTATTATTAATCAACCGGGTGAAGATTCTTCAAGGAAATATCCATAATCGGTGCAGAATGGGTCAGTGCACCACTAGATACATAATCCACTCCCACGTCAATCATATTCTGAATATTTTCCTTTGTCACATTTCCAGAACACTCTGTTAAAGCACGGCCATCAATAATCTTTACTGCTTCCTTCATCTGCTCTGGAGTCATATTATCTAACATGATAATATCCGCCCCTGCATCTGCTGCCTCTCTTACCATGTCCAGATTTTCTACCTCTACTTCAACCTTATGTACAAAGGAAGCATATGCTTTTGCCATCTGTACCGCCTTGGTAATACTTCCTGCTGCCCCAATATGATTATCCTTCAGCATAACCGCATCCGACAGGTTATAACGGTGATTCCTTCCACCGCCAACCTTTACCGCATATTTTTCAAAAAGGCGCATATTTGGAGTGGTCTTTCTAGTGTCCAATAAAGTGGTCTTACTTCCTTCCAGAAGTTTAGCAATCCCATGAGTATAGGTAGCGATTCCACTCATTCTCTGCAAATAATTTAATGCCGTTCTTTCTCCAGAAAGTAAAGCTCTAATATCACCAGTAACTACAGCCATCAGCTGACCATTTTTCACTTCTTCCCCATCCTTTACCTTCATATCAAACTCTACCGTATCATCCAGAATCTCAAACACACGGCAGAACACACCCAATCCGGCAACTACACCGTCCTGCTTGCAAATCAACTCCACCTGTCCCTTCTGATACTCTGGCATCACACAATTGGTAGAAAGATCTTCACTGGTTATATCCTCCTCCAATGCCATACGAATATATTTGTCTGCGTTAATCTTTAATGTAATTGGATCATTCATGTCTTTTTTTCTCCTTTTCTATTTCTTCTAATACTAATCGGCGATATTCTTTTTGTAGTGTTTCCCAATCCTTGTATTTTTCCATTGAAAAAATCTGTTCTACTACATCAGGCTCCAATTTGCCCAAATTATCAAAGCCACTCTCCACAATATCTAACGCTGCTCTCTTAGCAAACACCATAGACTCCAGCAAGGAATTGCTCGCCAAGCGGTTGGCTCCATGAACACCATTACAGGAAGTCTCTCCTATTGCATACAGCTGCTCCATGGAAGTTTTGCTAACAAGGTCTACCTTAATTCCTCCCATAAAATAATGCTGTGCTGGTACTACAGGAATATAATCCTTTGTAGCATCATATCCCTCTTTTAAACATCTTTGATAAATATTAGGGAAATGACCTTTAATCTCTTCCTCTGGTATATTCTTCAGAGAAAGCCAGACATAGGGCATATCATCTTCCTGCATTTGTTTATGTATGGCGGCTGTAACCACATCTCTCGGAAGCAGCTCATCTACAAAACGTTCCTCCTTCTTATTCAAAAGGATAGCCCCCTCGCCACGCACCGACTCGGAAATCAAAAACCTTCGACCAGGGCGCTCAGAATACAGCGTAGTAGGATGAATCTGAATATAATCAATATGTTTTAACTCTATATTTCGCTGAAGAGCAATGGCTAATGCATCTCCTGTAATATGACTAAAATTGGTAGAATGACGATATAAGCCACCAAGACCTCCGCATGCTAATATAGTGTACTTCGCCTCTACTGTAGAAATCTCTCCTTCTTTTTCCCGAATCACCACACCATAACAACGGTTTCCTTCACAAAGTAAATCCAGCATGGTAGTATAATCCAAAATTTTAATATTTGAATGTTTCTGCGCCTGCATTAATAATTTACTAGTGATTTCCTTCCCTGTTATATCTGCATGAAACAGGATTCTAGGCTGAGAATGCCCGCCCTCTCTGGTATATATTAGTTCGTCACCATCTTTTTCAAATTCTACACCATAACCAATCAGGTCTTCTGCCACTTCCTTAGAAGAACGCAGCATTACATCCACCGATGCCCTGTCATTTTCATAATGACCTGCTTTCATGGTATCTTCAAAATAACATTCATAATCTTCCTGGCCCCGAAGTACACACATACCACCCTGAGCCAAAAAAGAATCACTTCTGTCTATTTCATCCTTTGTTATCATAAGAATATTGCAGGTTTTGGGCAGATTCAATGCACAAAATAGCCCGGCAGCTCCTGTTCCTACGATGATAACATCTGTCCTTCTTTTCATTTTTCCCTCATTCCCAAAGACGACGCCCATAACAATCTCTTGTTAACGTGCGTCCTCTTTACTCTTTCGGTATACACAACTTTTGAATGAATTATTTTGCCAGTTCCAGCATGCGGTTTAATGGTGCATTGGCAGATTCCCGAAGTTCTTCCTTAACTTCTACCAATCCTGTCCCCTCCTGCATACATTGAACTACCTTTTCCAAGGTAATCTTTTTCATATCCATACAAATCTGATTCTCCACCATTGGATAAAATTTCTTGTCTGGATTTTTCTGCTTCAATTCATACATAACCCCCAATTCTGTACCAATAATAAACTCTTTGGCATCACTCTGGGTAGCATAATCAATAATCCCGGATGTACTTCCGATATAATCCGCCTGCTCCAAAATTTCCATTCGGCTTTCTGGATGTACCAGTAAAAGCGCCTCTGGATGTGCCTCTTTCGCACGCTTTGCAGCTTCTGCTGTATATTGGGCATGTACATGACAGAAACCGTCATTAAAAATAAAATTCTTTTCTGGAACCTTAGAAGCAATATAACGACCTAAATGTTCATCTGGAATAAAATATATATTTTTATTTGGTAATGCTTTTACAATTTTCATTGCATTAGCAGAAGTCACACACACATCTGCATGTTTTTTGATTTCTCCGATGGAATTAATATAGCAGACAACCGCCACATCTTCATACTGTCTGCGGACTGCTGCAATTTTTTCCGCATCCGCCATGTGAGCCATAGGACAATCCGCAGTGGCATCTGGCATCAATACCGTTTTCTCTGGATTCAAAATCTTTGCACTTTCCCCCATAAAGGATACGCCGCAGAAAACAATGGTTTCCTGCTCTACCGTAGTAGCAATCTTGCTAAGATAAAAAGAATCTCCGATATAATCTGCCACCGCCTGTACCTCATCTGGTACATAATAATGGGCTAAAATCACTGCATTTTTCTCTTTCTTTAACTGCTCTATCTGCTCTGTAATATTACTCATATGCTTTCAATCTCCATTTCCAATCCTACTGCTACATCCGTAGTTATTATCGAAAAACAACCATAGAGTGTAAACCTGCACTAAAGTTTATACTCTTCACCAATACACGAATTTCAGCCTCTCCAGCATCTCTTTCTCTAATTTCTACATCCAAGGCAGCCGGCCACTCATGCTGGCATTCTGCCCGTTTCTCTCCGTTTATATAAATCTCACACTCGCCCCAGATACTTTCAAAATGTAAAACAGGCACATTGCCATTAATCTTCTCTGGTATCCGTGTGCGAATCCGATAGATTCCATATTTGCCTTCCTGATTTTCAAATATCTTTGGCGCTCCTGCCTTATCATCAACCTGTACATCCGTCCAGGTATTCATATCAAAATCGTCCACACGCATATTGACATTTGGTCTTTCATCAAAAAGATTCGCAGTCATTTTCCAACCCATGAGATACTGCTGCTGGATACTCTTGACAAAATTGGGTGCCTTTCTGGAAGACAGCGGAATCATCAACGTACCAAAACTCAAGCCTTCTGCATTGGCAGATACCACTAACTGATTTGCTCCCTGCTGCGCCTGAACAATTGCTTGACAACGACCATTAAACAAACTGCGATGGCTGGATGAAAAATCCTCATGACAAGTTGGGTCTCCATTACAGGTTCCCAGAATCATACCACCTTCTACTGAAATATCCACTGGGAAGTTTGCATCCGGAACTTCTCTGCCCTTTTCATCTACGGCAACAATATTTACCGGAATCGCGTCCATTCCATCATTATACATGCCTCTTCTCCATGGCACGATTTTTAATCTTGCAGCCTCACCAGTAGTCATCTTCACATCATGAGCAACCTTCATGCCGTCATGATATGCAATCAATTCAATATATCCTGGTTCATATGGAACTTCCCATTCTGTCTGCTCCATAAGCTCCACCTTCTTTCGTCCATAGGACTTGCGGTTCACGATTAACTCTGCCTCTTCACAATTGGTATGAGACATAACTCGAATAATCTGACCTTCCTTCCCACGATGATTCCAATGTGGAAGAACATGACAAACAGGCTTTTTACTAAAAATTGCCTTTGCCATGTAGAAAGCATCCTTCGGAAAACCACAGGTGTCCATCATCCCAAAATAGGAAGACACAGATGGCCAGGTATATGGCGTAGGTTCTCCCATATAATCAAAGCCTGTCCACATAAATGCTCCTGCCATAAAATCTCTTTCCATAATCTCTTTCCATGTCTGACGGATACTTCTGCCCCATTCTGAAACCTGATCATCATAGCTGGAAATCATATGTTTCTCTTCATCATTTTCATAGCAGCCTCTTACAGAAAATGCAGAAGTGGTTTCGCTGGCAAATACCGGAATATGTGGATTCTTTTCATGAAATGCATCATACATATCAGACTGATAATTAATACCACATACATCCAACGCAGCCACTGCGCTTTCCTCTACATCAATTCCATTATGCATTGCTCCTGTTACAAAGCGGCTATCATCCAGCTTTAAAATCTCTTTCCGCATGGTTTTTGCCATACGCATTCCTTCTGAAGTGCCCTGTAATGGCTCCTCATTAAAAATAGAATACATAATCACAGATGGATGGTTACGGTCTCTGAGAACCATAGCCCGCAGCTGCTCTAAGCCCTCCTTAGAAGTTTCAAAATTGCGGTTTTCATCTATTACAAGCATACCTAACTTATCACAGGCATCTAAAAGCTCTTTCGCTGGCATTCCATGAGCACAACGATATGCATTAGAGCCCATAGCCTTTAAACGCTCCACCCGGTATTCATACAATGCGTCGGGCACCGCCACACCTACTCCGCCACAATCCTGATGGTTACAGGTTCCAAATAATTTCACCGGACGGCCATTTAAAATAAATCCCTTTTCAGAATCAATAGCAAAGGTACGGAAACCACATACAATTTTATCCGAATCCACCAACTCATCTTCAATAAATACCTTGGTAATCACATCATAAATATTCGGATCATCGATATCCCATACCTTTGGATCTTCAATAGTAAACTCTGTTTCTACTAAAGACTCTTCTCCAGCTTCACATACTACACCTTCGTTGTTAATATTTACCTCTAACTCCTGATCAGGGTCTACTAGTGTAGTAGAAATACGAACCTCTACATCTTCCTCTGTCTGATTACATATGGTAGTAAACAAATTCACTCTCCAAGTATTATCCTCAATCTCTTCCATACGGATATACAAACCATTCTGAGGAATATGTACCTGATTTTTAATATTCAGCCATACGTGGCGATAAATTCCTGCGCCTTCGTACCACCAGCCTTCCCATGCATCTGCATCCACATAAACAGCTAATACATTAGGCTGGGAACCAAAATGAGCTCTATCCGAAATATCAATCTGAAATGGTGTGTACGCAGAATAACTGCGATGAATCACAGACCCATTAAAATAAACCACTGCATTGGTGGCAATTCCCTCAAACTCTATGGTCAGCTCTTTATCCTTATATTTTTCTGGTATTGCAAACACTTTACGATACCAAGCTTTTCCAGTAGGCTTATATCCCCAATCTGCAGCCTCCTCCTCAGAGAATGCCTGTTTCACAGCCCAGTCATGGGGCAAATCAACCACATCCCATGAACGGGCATCAAAATCCTCCTGAGGTGCTCCCGGACACGCCCCAGCCTTCGATGTATTATATATAAAACCATGTGTTTTTTCTATTTTATTTTCAATTTCATTTTCTTCATTATCCAGACAAAAACTCCAGCCTTTATCCATGGACATAATCACTCTTGTACTCATGAGTATATATACCTCCATTCTTATACCATTTTATTAAAACATACCACCCCCATAACGTCAAGAAATTCGTTGCAAATTGTGACAAAATAATGTATTATATTTATATTACATTTTGCATATTGTTCGTGAGGAGTATGCAATGATTGAAAACACTATAACCTAGAGTTGTGGAGGGGAGGCACATATGGAATTACAAGATTTTATGGACATGAAGAAACTGCAGGAAATTCAGGATGCGTTTTCTGACGCTACGGGTTTAGCTGCTATCGCAGTTGGCTCTAACGGAGAATATATTACAGAAGGAAGTAACTTTACTGATTTTTGTATGAAATATACCCGTGGATGTCCAGAAGGAGCAAGACGTTGTGTAAAGTGTGACAATGAATGTACCGGTACTTATTACTGTCATGCAGGATTGATGGACTTTTCTGTTGATATTATGTTAGGAGACAAAAAAGTTGGTGCAATCATCGGTGGTCAGGTTTTACCTGCTCCTCCAGATGAGGATAAGTTCCGCGAAACTGCAAAAGAACTTGGGATTGACCCAGATACTTATATTACAGCATTGAAGCAGGTTCCAGTCAGTACAGAAGCTCGTATTCGTGCATCTGCTGAATTATTAGGAACGATTGTAAACCAATTGGTTAATCTGGAGTATTTCAAGAGTCAAAATGGCGGAAAGATGGGAAAACTTAGTGCGGAAGTTGATCAGGCTACCAGAATTATTGAAACCATCAACACAAACACCAATTCACTGAAATCCATTGCAAATAAGCAGAAAATGCTTTCACTGAATGCTTCTATCGAGGCTGCCAGAAGTGGTGAAGCTGGTGTTGGTTTTGCTGTAGTAGCAAAGAGCATGGGAGATCTTTCTTCTCAGTCAGCTACTATCTATAGCGACATTGAAACATCCGTTGCAGAAGTTACTAAGTCAATTAATAAGCTTTCAGCATTGTTTAACGAAGTATAGTCATTTCTTTTTTATATTACTTCTTTACAAAAGCCGGACAAACTATCTGTCCGGCTTTTGTTTTAAATTATTTTTTTTCTTCTTTTTTTCACAAAAATTATTTTTTTAACTCTTCCCTAAAATCTAAAATCTCTCTTTCCATTCTGGATTTCATTTAAAAATTCCATTGCTTTTGCCCGAACCTTTTCATTTGGCACAGTCAGCATTTCTTTTATAATCAGAGCCTCTCCTTTTTGCTTCGTATCTGGCGATGCATAATCCTCCAGATATTCTTTCAAAGTAATCAAAGAATTTGGCTGACAACAGTTAACAATCTCTCCTGATTTCAGCAGAGACATGAAACGGTCACCTGTACGCCCTGCGCGATAGCATGCGGTACAGAAACTAGGAATATAACCCAACTCAATCAGCCAGTTTACTACTTCATCTAAGGTTCTGGTATCACTAATATCAAACTGCGCAGAATTCTCTTCCTCTGGTTCTGGATTCACATACCCACCCACGCTGGTACGGGAACCTCCACTAATCTGGGTGATTCCCAATTTCAATACCTTTTCTCTGGTTTTCTGTGACTCTCTGGTAGAAATAATCATACCGGTGTAAGGCACTGCAATACGAATAATCGCAATAATCTTCTCAAAAATTTCATCTGGGACGGCATTAGAAAAATCACCGGTATCAATGTCGTCCGCCGGACAGACACGAGGAACACTGATGGTATGTGGCCCCACACCGTGAACAGCCTCTAAATGCTCTGCATGCATAAGGATACCAGTCAACTCATACAAATATCCCTCTAAGCCAAACAATACACCAATGCCTACATCATCAATTCCACCTTCCATTGCACGATCCATAGCCTCCGTATGATATGCATAATCATGCTTTGGTCCTGCTGGATGAAGGATTTCATAGGATTCCTTATTATAGGTTTCCTGAAATAAAATATATGTACCAATGCCTGCATCCTTTAATCTACGGTAATTCTCTACTGTAGTTGCTGCAATATTTACATTAACACGACGGATTGCACCATTTTTGTGCTTGATACTATAAATGGTATCAATACATTCTAAAATATATTCCAATGGATTATTCACCGGATCTTCTCCTGCTTCCAAAGCAAGTCTTTTATGTCCCATATCCTGAAGAGCAATTACCTCTTTGCGAACCTCTTCCTGCGTCAGTTTCTTTCTGGCAATATTCTTATTTTTCAAATGATATGGACAATAAGTACACTGGTTGACACAGTAATTTGACAAATACAATGGCGCAAACATAACAATTCGTCTTCCATAAAACTTTTCTTTGATTTCCATAGCCAGTTTCTTAATGGCATCTACCACCTCCGGAATATCACACTCCATCAGAACAGCCGCTTCCCTATGACTAATTCCTTTCGCTAACTTTGCCTTTTCCAGAATTTCCAAAGCAAGGGCTTTGTTATCCTTATTCTTTTTGGCATAGTCAATACTCTCCATGATTTCTTCATGACAAATAAATTCTTCTGCTTTTAATGATTTTGGATTATACATATCTCATTCTTCCTTT
>CAZEFX010000028.1:0-30185 GCA_964511525.1 uncultured Jutongia sp. | reverse complement strand
CACCAATAGCAATACCAACATCTGCTCTGGTCAGGGCAGGAGCATCATTGATACCATCTCCTACCATAGCAACCTTTCCCTGCTTTTGAAGCTTCTGTACCACTGCTTCCTTTCCATCCGGAAGCACCCCGGCAATCACTTCATCTACACCAGCCTGCCTTCCGATAGCCTGTGCTGTTCTTTCATTATCTCCCGTAAGCATCACCACACGGATTCCCATATTCTGTAGTTCCTTTACTGCCTGAGGACTATCCTCTTTCATCCTGTCAGCAACAGCAATAATTCCCAAAAGAGTTCTTTCTTTTGCAAAAAATAATGGAGTCATTCCTTCTTCTGCCAGATTTTCTGACTGTTTCTTTATTGTATCTGAAATCTCTACCTTCCTATGAATAAACTCATAATTTCCACCGTATAGATTTTCTCCCTGAAACATTCCAGACAAACCATTTCCCGGTAATGCCTGAAAATCTTCTACCTCTGGCAGGTGCAGGCTCTGTTCTTTGGCATAACCCACAACAGCCTTTGCTAATGGATGTTCGCTTTTTTCCTCTAACCCATAGGCAAATTCTAAAAGCTCCTTTTCAGAAACCCCTTCTGTCGGCAATATTTTTGTTACTTTTGGTTCTCCATTGGTAATGGTTCCTGTCTTATCTAATACTGCAATCTGAGTCTTTCCAGCCTCCTCCAAAGAAACTGCGGTCTTAAACATAATACCATTTTTTGCCCCTACACCATTTCCTACCATAATCGCCACCGGGGTTGCCAGTCCCAAGGCACAAGGACAACTGATTACCAATACGGAAATTCCTCTTGCCAGAGCATACCCCATATCCTGTCCAGCCAGCAGCCATATTATCGTAGTAATGGCGGCAATGGTAATCACCGCTGGAACAAAAACACCAGATACTTTATCTGCCACCTTAGCAATAGGAGCTTTGGTAGCTGCCGCATCACTCACCATCTGAATAATCTGTGCCAAAGTAGTATCTTCTCCCACCCGGACAGCTTCACAACGCAGAAAACCAGACTGGTTCACCGTAGCCGCAGAAACATTATCTCCTATAGACTTGTCCACTGGAATGCTCTCACCTGTCAGTGCCGCTTCATTCACCGCACTGCTGCCTTCCAGTACAATACCATCCACGGGTATATTTTCCCCCGGACGTACTACGAATATATCCCCCTTTTTCACCTGTTCAATGGAAACTTCTCTTTCCTCTCCATCCGCAACAACTATGGCTGTCTTCGGTGCCAGTTTCATTAACCCTTTTATAGCATCTGTGGTCTTTCCTTTAGAATGCGCCTCTAGCATTTTCCCTACAGTGATTAAGGTTAAAATCATTGCCGCAGATTCAAAATATAGTTCATGCATATAGGTCATAACCCCAGCTCCATCCCCTTTTTGCTGCAGGTCCGTCATAATAAACAATGCATAGGTGCTATATACAAAGGAAGCACCAGAGCCTAGAGCCACCAAGGTATCCATATTAGGCGCACGATGTATCAGTCCTTTAAAGCCATTAACAAAAAACTTCTGGTTAATCATCATAACCATAGCTGCCAGTAATAACTGAAGTAACCCTAAGGCAACATGATTTTTGCCAAAAAATTCCGGCACTGGCCATCCCCACATCATATGCCCCATAGAAAAATACATCAATACAAGCAAAAATCCTAACGAGGTAAACAAACGCTTTCGTAAAACAGGAGTTTCCCTGTCCTTCAAAGCATCTTCCTGCTCTGACATCCCGTCAGAAGTTCCAGCCTGACCTTTCTTTCTCTCTGTTCCATTTTTGGGACTGGCGCCATACCCAGCATTTTCTACCGCTTGAATAATCTCTGCTGACGAAGCAGTCCCCTCCACTCCCATAGAATTCGTCAATAAGCTGACGGAGCAGGAGGTTACCCCCTCCACCTTAGACACCGCCTTCTCTACCCGGGCACTGCACGCCGCACAGCTCATCCCTGTTACTGTATACTGTTCCATTTCCTGCCTCCATTCTTTTATAAACACATATCTTCTTACTTCATTTTACTTCTTAATTCAACCTGTGCTATTCATCGGATACCTGCTGCTTATTTCATCAGCTTTTGTAATATTACTACTAATTCATCCACCGTTTCTTCCTTTCCTTGACGAATATCCTCTGTGACACAGGTTTTAATATGGTTCGCAAGAAGCACCTTATTAAAACTATTTAAAGCCGCATTGGCAGCTGCTACCTGCATCAATATATCTGTACAGTAGGCATCCTTTTCTATCATTCCCTTAATTCCCCGAATCTGACCTTCTATCCGGTTCAATCGGTTAATCAAATCCTTATATTCCTTCTCCGAACGCTCCTTTGTCTTCTGACTGCAACAACACCTTTCTTCCATTGTTAGGATTCCCCCTTTCCTTTCTCCAAAATACAGATTTCCAATCCAGATTATATACCCCTAGGGGGTATATTGCAAGTATAAAAAAGTTCCCATAATAAATATTATGGGAACTTTTTACACTTCAACAATGCTCCGTCGAAATACAGGCAGAATCCGGGCAACCACTACTGCCTTAACAATATCCAAAGGAATCACCGAAAGAAAACCTGCTAAAAATGCAGTTTGCCAAGTCATAGCTCCTGCCAGCTTCATCCACACCATTCCTATTATGTCAATAATCAGAACTCCAATCACCGCCAGAATCGTATCAAAAATCCTGCTCTGCTTTTTTTGCTTCAACAATGGGAGCAAAATAGATACCAATAAAAATCCTAGATTATATCCTCCCAAGGGACTTAGAAAATATCCAACGCCTGCACTTCCTGCTGCAAACACAGGAACCCCCACTATCCCTAAAAGCAACCATACTAAAACGATAAAAAAGGACTGCCACACAGGAAACAAAAGTGCAATTAATAAAATCACCAGATTTAATATGGATAAATGCACGCCTCCCGGCAGGGGAAGGGGAATGCTAATATAAGCAGACACAGAAAGAACTGCTGTAAACAGTGCCATACTTACCAAATCTTTTGTTGCAAATAATCGTTTCTTATTTCCCTTGGTTTCCATATGGATTCTCTCACTCTCCAAGTAAATTACTGTCCACTTTTTCAGCTTATGGCATTGCCATAATAATCTCTCTTGCTACTTCCTCTGAAATCGGTATGGCAAATACCCCCTCCTGATACTCCACAATCTCTCCTATTCCTTTTTGCACCACAAAACGAAGCTGACCATTTTTCACCTTTTTGTCCGTATAGAGCTTCTTGACTAATGCCTCCCGGTCAATGTACTCTGGAATATCTACAGGAAGACCAGCTCTCTTCAAAAGCTCTGTCACCTGTGCTATTTCCTCCTGAGTAACATAACCCAGCTTATGTGCCAGATGTACTTCAGCAATCAATCCAATGGATACAGCTTCTCCATGAAGTAACTGATAATCACTAACTGTTTCAATAGCACGGCCTACGGTATGTCCAAGATTCAGGACTTCTCTTAATCCACTTTCTCTTTCATCCTTCATAACCACCTGATATTTCACACGACAATTTTCCTCTGCCATATGCTCGCAAAGTCCTGCATCTAACTCCAGAATCTGTTCCATATTTTCCACTAAGAACTCAAAAAATTCCTTATTGGCAAGGCAGGCATGCTTTACGGTCTCTGCCATGCCACTGGAAATCTGTCTCTTTGGCAAGGTTTTCCAGGTTTCAATATCCAGATATACCTTTTGAGGCTGATTAAAAAGTCCGATTAGATTCGTTGCAAGAGGAGTATCTACCGCTGTTTTCCCCCCGACAGAAGCATCTGCTGCTGCCAACAGGGTAGTTGCATAATTAATAAATGGAACTCCTCTTCCATAGGTTCCTGCCACAAAGCCTGCCAGATCAGAAACCACGCCGCCACCAACTGCAATAATACAGCAATCACGACGATAGCCCTTCCCCAGCATGGCATCCTCAATCATTTCTTTTGTGGCACGGGTTTTGCTTTTCTCTCCCTCTGGAAAAGTAAAAATATTTACTGTATAGCCTGCCGCTTCCATCTTCTCTGCAATGGGCTTTGCATATAGACCTTCTACAATACTGTCTGTTACAACCGCAAACTTCTGAATATTTCCTACCAGACCATTCTGAATATCCTCTACCAGCTTATCCATTAATCCAAAACCAATCTCAATCTGATAGCTGTCATCTACTATTTTTTTTAACTCTACCTGAAATGTTGCCATAATACTGTACCAAACCTTTCCCTTAATCTCCCACTTATCTTACCCTATTGAAACTCTAAATTCAACTCATTCATAACATCTAATACATTAGTACATTTTTCTGTAATTGGAATCTCCTTCTCTCCTGCGTAGCGGTCCTCATATTCCCCTCCCATTGGTGACACCAGCATATATCCCAGAACTGACTCCGTTACGCCTTCTATCTGCGCATTTCCACTTTTCATATCCCGAATCACAGCCTCATAAAGCATCTCCATTTCCTGACTATTCTTTATCTCCCTCACATCATAGTCAGATTCTCTTAACGCTATATAAAGACTACCATACTCTGTATAATCTTCTCCAAAAACTGTCTCACAGATTGTATCCGGAGTATTAATAAGCTGTTGAAGCTTTTTCAAAAGAGTTTTATCCTTTGGTACCAGATAAGCTCTGTCATAGCTTTCCGTTCTTCCGTAATAGCAGAATTCAATAATTTCACAATCCCCCGAAAAAAATTCTATATGACGTCCCAATTCAATAATTTCTTTTTCTATTGTCATAAATTTTTGAATCAGCTCTTTATCATCAATATCATATGTATTCATAGAGTCATCATTATCATTAATACAAAGAGAGAGATACTCAACCTTTTCTACCTTAGGAAGCTCATACCACCTGTCTGTATTTTTTAAATAAAACATTCCTACCATACTTAGGATTACCATAGCCACCATTCCTGAATAAGGCATTTTCTTCCAGACAAAGAAGGTCTTTTCTAAAATCATATTACTGATACTGTAGCATAGAGCACTTCCAATAATCATTAAAACAAATAACACCCGGAAGTTTCTATTGTAGGAAGTTCCTTCCCCAATATTGGTATTGGCTAAGGAATATAAAATCATACTAAACAGTAAGCTGCTGCAAAGGGTAAATACCATACGAAACGCCCATTTTCCCCAAGGAAACGCCACTGCATTACCTGCTGACTCTAAAGGGCGCTTCTTATACAAAAGAAGTGCAAGACCAATCAATACTACGGTTGGAATTAAAAAAGCCACAATCTGCCAGAATGCTTCCATATTAATAAGAGCGGTTCCTTCCCTATATTCTGCCATATCGTTGATATAATACCAATCTGTAACACCTGCCCGATTGGCAAAATATCCCACAGGGGTCAACATTTCTTCCAGAACCCCCTCTCCATAATGAACTTCACCATAGTAGAAGCCATAGCAAAATTCACTACTAATTCCATTAATTAACTCCATTACCCCCATGTAAAGAAAGTTTATCACCACATAAATAGTTACTGCCATACTTCCATTTCCCACCAGCATAATCACTACACAGGCAAGACTATAGAAAAACAAAATCATAACCATAGTTTCTACTAAGCATAAGAGAATCTGTGAGGTCATTCCTACTCCAAAAGACACATTAATTCCCAGAACAAACAGATAGGTAATAATGTATGGCACGGATAGGACTGCCAAACCTGCCAGATAATGAATGGCAAATAAGCTCTCCCGTCGAACTGGCAGGGAATGCTGGGCATAGGCGGCTCTGGTTTTAAATAAATACGAAAATACAAATATTGCAACTACTATAGCAAAAATTGCAATAGCACCAGAAAAAGAGGCAAGAAACAAATTGCGCCCTAAAGTTTCTTTCATATTTGTAAGCATTTCTGTCTTGCTCCAGCTTCTTTCCCTTGCACAAGTCAACACCCCAAAATACACGGGAAGCGTAACAGCTAATTGCAACAGAATCCATTCTACCACCCACAAAGGCCAGAACCGGGTAATATCCTTCCAAAAGATGGATTTATTCCAAAATTTTCCTTTCATTTTCATAACCATTTCCTTTCTGTAACTTATTTAAATCCCCAAGTCCTCCATTACCTTGCGTACATTTTTACACTCCCAATTCAGCGGAATTTTTATTCCAATCACTTCTCCGTTAACTTCCTCTATAAATTCCTCAGAAAATTTATATTTTTCCAATCCAATTTCTTTTGGAATTTTGAACTTTATATCAAGATAACTGTGTAGTGTATTTTCATCTTCTCCTAAAAAAGTGACGTTTCCTTCCTCCATATCCTTTAATACCGCCTGATAGAACCTCTGAGGAAGCTCGTAGTTTCCATAGCGTTCCAATTCCGTTCCATCATCCATGAGATATACCACCTGAAAAATCCTTATATCCTCATATGCTTCTGTAAAAGCCTTTGTAATCATACTTTCTTTTTCGTTGATAAAATCGGGAATCCCCAATTTCTCCCTGTCACCCCAGAAAATAGGAAAAGATCTGGAAAATTTTTCTCCATTTTTCATAGAATAGAGTACTTCCAAATGTTGGATTTGGCTTCCATAGGAGTGAATAATTTCTTCATTTTCATTACCATATTGAAGAATTTCCTTATGAAGCTTCTGAAACCTTTGAATCTGCTCTTCCCCTTGGATATAATAGGAATTTTGTGTATGTATCTTCCCCTCCAGGAAATTAATTCGTACATAATCCACCTTGTTTTCTTCTGGAATCCTATCACCGTATCCATACTTCATATAAGACAAAACTGCTACAAGCATTCCTGTCAAAAGCAACATTCTCCAATAAGAAGTCTTTTTCCAGATAAAAAAGCTTTTAGACAGAATCATATTACTGATAAGATACGCTAACACACTACCTACAATTGTCAATCCAAGAAAAATCGGAAAGAGCATTTTATAAGACAGCTTCATCTGGGTCAATTGAATACAAATCATGTATAATACCAGTGTAAACACCATACTTCCACATGCTGTAAATACTATACGAAATAATGGCTTGCCCCAGGAAAATGCCAGCATATTCCCTGCCGTTTCCAGTGAACGTTTCTTATATAAAATCACCGCCAGCCCCAAAAATAGTACAGCCGGAATCAGATACCATAATGCCTGTGTCCACTCTGGTCCCTGCCAAAGCTGCTGTCCTTCTCTAAAATACATATCCCCCATGCCATAAGTATCTATATATCCAGATGAAGAAGAGCTTAGATCAGACAACATATCCACTACGGAGTCTTCTCCCGAAAAAAATGCGATTGGTGTCAAGAATTTTCCGAGAGAACCAGCAAACAACTCTTCCCCGCCCTGATAACCATAAATACATAACGAAGCCATAAAAACAAACATTGCCACCACACCTTGGTAAAGCACATTTGACACAGTATATATCATGGTTGTCATAATACCATTGGCAGTCAGCATGGTTATGCAGCATGCCAGATTAAAGAAAAAAACAATCTCCACTAAGGTAATAGTCATTTCTCTAAATAATTCCAGCGTAATTCCTGCAAAATAACTGTTTTCAATACAAACAAGAAGCCCATAGGTTATCACAAAAGGAATCACCAACATCGTCAAACCAGCCAGATAATGACTAAAGAATAAGGTTTCTCTTTTCATGGGTAAAAAATGGGCATTATACGCTTCTCTGGTTTTATATAAATAAGAAAACAAAAACAATGCGACTACGAGACAAGCCACCGCAATAACTACTCCATTGGTCAAGGCACTCCCATGCACCTGTATTAAATCCACCACAACCCCTGCCGGAGAATATCTGCCATATCCCGTCTCTGTCTTCCGATACGCATCCATAGAAGAGTACACCGGAAAAACCACATAAAACAAAAGCAAAACCATTTCTATCGTCCAAATAGGCCAGAAGCGGGTCAAATCTTTCTTATAAATCGCTCCACTAAAAAAGGATATCCTTGACTTCATAATTTTCTCCTCCCAGTTCATAAATAAAGATTTCCTCCAAAGTCAACGGCACCAAATCCATTAAAATAGGATGATGAGATTCTATGTAACTAGAAATTTCCTCTTGATTCCCCCGAATAATAAACGTATGTACTTTTCCGGTTTCTGTGTGGTTCAACACAGGAAACTTCTCAGAAATCTCTGGAATTTCCTCCTTAAATGCTACCTGAACCTTGCTGACATTTCCCTGCAAATCAGATAGAGAGCGCTCCAGAATCACTTTTCCTTTATGCATAATTCCTACATGATCACATACATCTTCCAGCTCACGAAGATTATGAGAAGATACCAGCACCGTCATTTTTTCTTCACTAACTGCATTTAATAAAATATTCCAAATCTGTCGGCGCATTACTGGGTCCAACCCATCCACAGGCTCATCCAGCACAAGAATTTCTGGCTTACAGCTAATGGCCAGTAAAAATGCTGCCTGCTTCTGCATGCCCTTAGACATGCGGCGAATGCTGCGTTTTCTATCTAAGGCAGGAAATGCATCTAACAGCTTCTGGAATAATTCCTCATCAAACTTCGGATAGATTCCCTGATAATATTTCTTCATCTCTATAATCGATGCCTGACGAAAATAAAAAATATCGTCTGGAATAAAGGTCATTTTCTCTTTTGCAGAAGGATTTTCAAAAACTGGTTCTCCCTCAATAAAAACCTCACCACTGTCTGCCTTAAAGATACCTGTTACATGGCGAAGCAGAGTAGATTTCCCTGCACCGTTAGGTCCTACCAATCCGTATACAGCGCCTTTTTCTACATGAAACTCTGCATTGTCTAATGCACAAAATCCATCAAAGGTTTTGCAAATATTTTTTCCCTGTATCATAACTATCTCCCTTTTCTATGTTAGTTTTTACTTCTTTTTATTACATTTTTCTTTCATTTTATCTGTGTCATTGTTTTTTGATTTGTTGCATAATTTCTTCCGGACTGACTCCCATAAAAATCAATTCCTCTACAATAACTGCTAACTGTCTCCAAAGCTCCGCCTTCCGAAGACTCTTTCCTTCCGGCACTCCTGCCACAAAGCTTCCTTTCCCAGGAACGATGTACACATAGCCTTCCTGCTCCAATTCCCGATATGCCCGCTGTATCGTATTGGGATTAATGGTTAAAGAGGTTGCCAATTCCCGGACAGAAGGTAACTTCTCATCCCGCTCCAGCACACCCTGAATAATCAAATGACGAAATCCATCCATAACCTGCTCATAAATCGGTCTGGCATCTCGATAATTTAACTGTATCACTGCATTTCTCCTTTCTTTCTATTTTGTAGTTCCCCCTGCAGAATTCTCGCAAAATCCATGCAAAATCTAAGTTTACGCTTATCTCCCACCGTGTTAATTGTTATAACTGTATCAAATCAGTTAATACAGTTATGATAGTCCTGTTTCTAGATTCTGTCAAGATTTTTTTCATTAGCATTATATTTGAACCTTTTCTGCATCACTATACATAATTATCTACTTTAATTTTACTTTCCTTACCACAGAATATTTTCCCAAAATCTTTTTGCCATCTATCACCTTATATGCCCTTACTTTAATATAATATTTCTTCCCTCTCTTTAATTTCTTTTTAATAAAGCTTATTTTTTTATTTTTCTGAATAGTCTTTACTATTTTATATTTTCCTTTGCTGCCGGTCTTAATGGCAATCTGATAACCAGTCACCTTCTTATCTCTTTTCCAACTGATTTTTATGCTGGTCTTACCTCCTTTTTTCACTTTAAGCCCCTTCACTTTTTTAGGAGCAGCCATTTGACTATCGGTGTTATTGATGCCTGTATCATTTCCTTCCGTATTATTGATTCCTGTATTCTTATCCTCTAAAGTAACCGGTGCAGGACTCCACTTGGCATATACCGTTTTATTTCCAGAATCCGTTTTCGTAATTCCGTCTATTTTTTGAGTTAAGCTTTCCTCTGTATACCAGCCTTCAAAGATATAACCACTTCTTACAGGAGACAGAAAGACGATTTCACTTCCTAATGTGTAGGTTGTTACATTATTATTGGTTGCCGGTTCTGTCTCTGTATCATTGAGCACATATTTAATCCGATATTTTACCTGCCCTTCATGATAATACACTACCTTTTCAGTTAAAATTTCATTATCTGCGGCAAGTACCACTCCATCCCAGTCCGTCCCGGAATAATATATTTCCTGAAGAACAATCCCAGAAAAAACAGCTTTTCCTAATTCCTTAACATTTGCTGGCAGTGTAAATTCTGTCAAACTGACACATCCGGCAAAAGCGCGCTGTCCAATACTCAAAAGACTATCCGGCAAAGAAACAGACTTCACATTGGTACAATTCCGAAAAATCATTCCTCCCAGACCTTCAATCCCTTCTTCTACTCTTATCTCCTGAATATAATCCGTATACTCAGCCCAGGCAGGTGATTTTTGCGAATGATAGGACTCTGTGCTGCCCGTACCGGACAAGGTAAGCACCCCTGCTTTCGTCAGGGTAAATGTTACATTTTTTCCGCAGCTTCCTTCTATCAAAACATCATCCCCATGAGAGGTCAAATCATTGATTAAACTAGTTTCAAAGAAAACCTCTTCTTCACTCCAATTCATAAAGCGAATCTGTTTTCCATAACCGCTAATGGTATTGTCATAGCATACCACGTACTGACAATCTTCAGGTATTACAATATCCATGTCAAAGGGCATTTCGTTATAAACCATATCCTCTGTCATTTCACTACCTAAGGGACAAGCTGGAATCGTATAAGTATACTCGTCTTGATCCGTATAAACCAACAAGGTCCGTTCTTGATTTGTATCATTGGTTACACTGAGATGCGTTTCCCCATTTTCTTTCCATACAGAACCTATATACAAGGAATCTGTTGCCGACACATCCTCAATAGCAATGGCAGGGTCTATCTTTGTATAAAATACTCCATACTTTTTTGCGGCACCAAAATGAATCCCTTGAAATGCCACATTATCAAAGCTTAAACCTTCATATTTACTGACAGCATAGATACTATATCCTCCACCGTTTACAATACAGTCCTGAAACAAAACATCTTTTGCATTGGCGAATTCTAACTGAAGCATTATGCAGGCATTGATATAAGCTGTACTTCCTGCCGGTCTAAGAGGAGGTATTTCAAAGCGGCAGTTCCTATAGCTGACATTCTGCACATCCACGCCCTTATATCCATAGATTTGGGTTCCATCTGTATGTATTTCCTTTTCACTAGCAGCCATACTTCCCATATCTGTAAAAAAGCAATGATTCACATGAACATTTTGAAACGGAACAATTCCATCACTATAACTTTTTCCAAACTGACAAAAATTAAAGGTGCTATTTCCACCATTAAAGCTACGAAAAGAACAGTTATTAAATTCAAAGGAAACCTTTCCTGTCTCCCTTCCTGTACTTACACCAGAAAACTTACAATTATTAAATACCACATGAATGTCTCTGTCTACTTTATCTTGATTGTATACCCACAAGGAGTAGTTAGAAAAATCATAGCCTTCCATCGTAACTGTTCCTGAAATTCCAGTATTTTTATAATAAAAATCCAAAACATGTCTTGCATCACCGCCACCTGCTCTAAATAATATTCCCTCCACAGTGGATTCACCCTTGTCATCCTTCTCCACTACTGTCAATTCCCCTGTACATCCTGTATTGTATTTATCCGGAATAACATTGGTATCCATTTGGGTATATTCTATCTTTGTACTTTGGGATTCCTGAGATGCTTGTACATTGTTTCCTAACAGCATGATACACATACACGAGATAATAAGTAATAAACTATTTTTTTCTTTTTTCATTGCAAATTCCTCCCTAAGGCTTTTATAAAAACGGACAATATTTCATGAATAATTTTATCATAAAAAAGAAAGAAATTCTTCAAAAGCCCTTGAAAAACCCTAAAATCTTGTTATAATTATGAACTGTAGTTTTCATTTTGTAATATTTTTGTAATGATTTTGGAGTGTACTATGAGAAATAAAGCATTGAAATTACTTTTCATATTTTCAATAACAACCTGTTTTTGTGCCTCTTCTATTTTTTCTACAGTAGTAGACGCAAAAACTCAAGATACAAGTTTATTAGTTACAGAAGATGCCTATCAAAAAGCAATAACAAAGGGCTTTCTCGGTCGTGGCTATGGAGTAGGTGGTGGACGTTATCTTTGTAATACATATGTAGAATCTGCTTTAGAAAACGTATCTAATGACAATTTAGATAATAAAGAATCTGCATTTAAGGATATTCAAATTTCTAAAGGAAAAAAGGGTACTGCCACTTCCTATGATTGGAAAAATGCCAGTGTACGCCTGACATATACAGATAGTGTTTATAACGAAGAAGAAGGTACTTACCAATGGAATGATGAATCCACCGTATCTCTTTTAAATAAAAATAAAGGAACTAAAGTAAAAGACCTTGCTTTAGGTGATGTATTAACCTATGGACGTAATGGTGGACATGTTGCTCTTTATTTTGGAGAATACCAAGATAAGGAAGAAGTATATGAGCGCTTAATCGAATTAGGAATTTATAAAAAATCTGATTTAAAAAAGTGTGGTGACCGATACTCCAACAAAAAAGGACGTCCTATTATTCGTGAATATGTGGACGGTGGCAGTCACTGGAGAATTCACGCCACCAATAAGGGACTACTGATTGATAATGCCATTCAAAGTAAACGTTCTAACGGAACCTCTTCTTTTGGTAAATGGACCAAAGCCATTCCTTCAGGAATCAATGTATATATGGAATTAAAAGAATATTAATTTTTTAAGCTTCGCATCATATTCTTTGTGCGAAGCTTTTTTAATTTCACTAAGAAATTGCTCAAAAGTAGCATTTTTTACTTTTAATTGCAAAGACTGAGTTATTTACATAATATAACCACCTTCGGAAACACTAATACTGTGGGGCAAAAGACCTTTTGCTCCAAATAGCATAAAATTTATTTCAAGGAGGTATTTAATTTATGGCAAATAGTGATACTATCTGCTTACTGAAAGAATGTGATTCTGGAAGTAAAATGGCAGTTTCCTCTATTAATGAAATTCTGGAAAAAGTCAAAGACAATACACTACGAAAAATTCTAACAGAAAGTCGGGAGCACCATGAGAAACTAGGAAATGAAATCCATTCTCTCTTAAATGACTACAACAGTGAAACTCAGGAACCAACTCCTATGGCAAAAGGAATGTCCTGGCTAAAAACAAATATGAAAATGAAAATGGACGAAAGTGATGCTACTGCGGCAAATCTCATAACGGATGGTTGTAATATGGGAATCAAATCCCTATATCATTATTTAAATCAGTATCAGACCGCCGCATCAGAAGCAAAAAATCTCTGCAAACGCTTAATTTCTATTGAAGAAAAATTGGAAACTGCATTGCAGGGTTATCTATAATCATTTTAATCCCACCAGAAGTACCAAATTTGGGACTGGCGAAGACTATCTGCCACTTCCCCTATGGTTCCATTGGCGGTACTCTGGTCTACTCTGTCTGGACAAAAAGCATAGTGCTCTTTTGCCAAATCCCAAACCTTCTTTTCATCATCTACTACCTTTTCTACGAAAAACTCCAATGTATCATGAGAAAGTGCAGCAGGAACAGCACCATACTTCTGATACCAATAGCGGCACACCTCCATCATTTCTTCCGCAGGTGGACACTCATTCCAGCCTCCCATAGGCAGCCATGCAATCACTTCCCAAGGATTTTTTACCGGAATTTCAAAAAGAATAGACTCTTCGATTCCTTCTTCCGAAAAACTCATAAAAGAAGTTAATGACATTAGCCGTTCTCCATTCTCCATTTCCCCCAGCAATTCTCCTAAAGTGTCTTCTCCTTCTTCTCCGAAGTCCTCTACATAATCCTCTGTATATTCCTTTAGACGTTGCGCTAAAATCTCAGCTCCATTCCTAGCTTCTTGATTTAATATCTTTTCCTTTGAATAGGATTCTTCTTCTAAAATCCCCAGCCACTCAGCTAATGTATCATCAGCCTGTACCACAACTGGGACAAATCCCTGCTCCAATCCACGAATCCTGGCTTTTTGATAAGCAGCATTCACATTTTCCATAGAATCCCCCTTAGCAAACACCTCATAAGGACAATTTACCTTAGTAATAATTTCCTGCGCGATTTCACTAAAATGACAAGAAACCGGTGAATTCTCCTGAACCACCGGTTCCTCTTGTTTCTTCTTCCAATTAAATAGTCCCATATTCCTTCCCCTTTCTTTGGTATTTTATCATCGTTCTTTCGTATCTATCATACTGAATTTATTCAAAATAATCAACAGCAAACAATTCTTCCCCTGCCTTAATATCACCACTCTTTAGCAAACGGATTCTTTGATTTTCTTCCAATTCACTACACACCACCGGAGATACCAAGGATGGGGCATGCTCCTGAAGATAGTTCAAGTCCAGCTTCAGCATAGCATCTCCTTTTTTTACTTTCTGTCCTTGGGTTACCAATACTTCAAATCCCTTTCCCTCCAGAGCCACCGTATCAATTCCGATATGAATCAAAAGGCTGATGCCAGTATCTGTTTTAAACCCAATGGCATGTTTCGTATCAAAAATAAAATCAACGCTGCCATTTTCCGGAGCTATCACCAAGGCTTCCTTTGGTGTCACTACTGCACTCTTGTTTCTTCTTCCAATTAAATAGTCCCATATTCCTTCCCCTTTCTTTGGTATTTTATCATCGTTCTTTCGTATCTATCATACTGAATTTATTCAAAATAATCAACAGCAAACAATTCTTCCCCTGCCTTAATATCACCACTCTTTAGCAAACGGATTCTTTGATTTTCTTCCAATTCACTACACACCACCGGAGATACCAAGGATGGGGCATGCTCCTGAAGATAGTTCAAGTCCAGCTTCAGCATAGCATCTCCTTTTTTTACTTTCTGTCCTTGGGTTACCAATACTTCAAATCCCTTTCCCTCCAGAGCCACCGTATCAATTCCGATATGAATCAAAAGGCTGATGCCAGTATCTGTTTTAAACCCAATGGCATGTTTCGTATCAAAAATAAAATCAACGCTGCCATTTTCCGGAGCTATCACCAAGGCTTCCTTTGGTGTCACTACTGCACCATCTCCCATCATGCCTTCTGCAAAGCCTTCATCCGGTGCTGTGGACAACGCTGCTGCTGTCCCAGAAATCGGACTGGATATTTTTATAGTTTTTACTACTGTTCCATCCTTTTTCTTTAAAGCAGTTCCCTCTTTTTCAGTGTCTTCTAAGATTTCTTCCACCATAACCTCTTCCTCTGGTGCAGTTTCCAAATAATCCTCCAGATTCGATTTAATTACAGTAACTCTTGGACCATAAATAATCTGTACACCGTTTCCTTTACGAATTACTCCCGATGCTCCCGAAGCTTTTAGCACACCCTCGTTCACCAACTCCGAATTATACACGGTGCAACGTAGTCTCGTAGCACAACAGTCCACATCAGATATATTTTTCTTTCCTCCTAGTCCATGACAAATCATTTGAGACAATACATCCTCTTCCGCCTGCTGTCCAGTTCCATTTTTCTTTGCATCTACGTCACTTCTACGATATAACTTAACCTCTTCCGATTCATCCCTGCCTGGAGTCTTCAAATCCAGCTTTTTAATCAAGAAACGGAATAAGAAATAATAAACTATAAAGTAAAAAATTCCAACAATTACAATCCATATCCAATTTGTTTTTGCATTTCCCTGCAAAATACCAAAAAGAAACATGTCAATAAAACCACCAGAGAAGGTCATACCCACACCAACCTCAAATACATGCATCAGCATATATGCCAATCCCGCAAAAATGCAATGGATTCCATATAACAATGGTGCTACAAAAAGGAAAGTAAATTCCAGTGGCTCTGTAATACCTGTAAGCATAGAAGTTAATGCCGCAGAAACTAATAAACCTCCTACCTCTTTCTGCTTTTCTGGTCTGGCTGTCTTGTACATGGCAAGAGCTGCTCCTGGAAGACCAAAAATCATTAATGGGAATTTACCTGACATAAACCGGGTGGCAGAAACTGCAAATTTGGTAGTGTTAGGATCCGCCAGCTGAGCAAAGAAAATATTCTGAGCTCCTTCAATAGTTTTTCCAGCCACTTCTAAAGTTCCCCCTACTGCGGTCTGCCAGAAAGGAAGATAAAATACATGATGCAAACCAAAAGGAATCAACAAACGTTCCATAAATCCATATATCCAGGTCCCGGCATAGCCTGAGCTTAAAACCAGATTTCCGACTGCATAGATTCCATTCTGAATCGGTGGCCAGATATAGTACATCAAAATACCTACTGCAGTATAAACTAAAGCAGAAATAATGGGTACAAACCTGCTTCCTCCAAAAAAGGAAAGCACCTGTGGCAGTTCAATCTTATGAAACCTATTATGAAGAGCAGCCACACCCAGACCTACAATAATACCACCGAAAACACCCATCTGTAAGGAAGTAATTCCTACCACCGAAGTAGTAGCTCCACTAAGTAAATCTTCCGTTCCTCCATGAATGGTAATCATAGCACTAATAGATGCATGCATAATAAAAAAGGCAATTGCTGCCGCTAAGGCTGCAACTTCCTTTTCTTTTTTTGCCATACCAATAGCCACACCAATAGCAAAGATAATTGGCAAATTGGCGAATACAATATCTCCAGCTGCACTCATTACCTGAAAAATGGCATTAAAAACCGTTCCCGGCCCCATAATCTTCCATAAACCATAGGTTTTCAGCATGGTTTCATTAGTAAAAGAGCCTCCAATTCCCAATAAAAGTCCTGCAACCGGAAGTATGGCAATGGGAAGCATAAAGGAGCGTCCCACTCGTTGAAACACTCCAAATACTTTATCTTTCATATGACACCTCATTTCTGTAAGCTAATGCTTCATCAGCTTTTACACATAATATCAGCACTAGTATCTCCCAAAAATGAAAATTCATACAAATTGTTTTATATTTTTTTGAAAAAGTGACGCCCGATAAGGTCGTTAGTTTTCTTCTTCGTGGACGCCTTGCGGCTTGAGATGAGCTACGCAATGGTGCATAGAGGAGTACAATACACTCCTCAAGCACCAGCGAGCTCAAACACCACTCAGAAAGAAAACTAACGACCTTACCGGGCTGTGTACTGGATGTTCTAAAAAATAAGAAAGAATTTGTGTCTTATCGAAGTAAGTGTTTCCACCACTCCTTAGAAACACCTCTAAGAAAGCATGAACTTCCAAACCTTTCTATATCATGACATATTTTAGTATGAATAATACTGCTAAAACATACATCAACGGTGAAATCTTTTTCTGTTTTCCAGCGATTAAATTAATAATAACATAAGTGATTACTCCCATGGAAATTCCTTCGGAAATACTATACATAAAAGGCATTGCCATGATTGCAATGAAGGCTGGAATTGCTTCTGTATAATCTTCAAAATCAATCTTTGTAATAGAAGTCATCATCAGGAAACCAACCATTACCAATGCTGGCGCTGTGGCAAAGGATGGAATCGCCAAAAAAATTGGTGAAAGTATCAGGGAAAGTGCAAACAGGATTGCCGATACCACTGCTGTTAAGCCGGTTCTTCCTCCTTCTGCTACACCAGATGCACTTTCTACAAATGTAGTAACAGTGGAAGTTCCTAGTAAAGAGCCTGCTGTAGTAGCAACGGCATCTGCCATTAAAGCCCCCTTTACCTTTGGAAGCTTTCCATCCTCGTCCAGCATGTCCGCCTTAGAAGCTACACCAATTAATGTTCCTAATGTATCAAACAAATCTACAAATAGAAATGCAAAAATCACTACAAAAAAATCTAAACTGAGCACCTTAGAAAAATCCACTTTTCCTAATATCGGAGAAAGGCTAGGAATAGATATTCCATTACTAAAGTCAGGAATCAAACTATACATTCCTAAATCAGCATTGGGGATATACAAGCCGGTTAACTCACATATAATTCCCATTCCCCAGGTTATTAAAATCCCCCAAAGGATATTTCCCTTTACTTTTTTTACCATCAAAGCTGCTGTAATTATTATTCCCAGCAAAGCTAAAAATACTGTTATCCCTTCTGTATTAAAGGTTCCTGTTTTTATGGAATTTTTAAAAGAAAAGATGGTTACCAACGTAGAAGAATCTACTACAATTTTTGCATTCTGCAAACCAATAAACGCTATATATAAACCAATCCCTACAGAAACGGCATGCTTCAAGTTCATAGGAATTGCGTTAAAAATCGCTTCTCGCACATTTGTTAAAGACATAACAATAAAAACAATACCTTCCACAAAAACAGCTGCCAGTGCCATCTGCCAAGGCAGTCCCATATTTCCAACCACCGTATAGGCAAAATATGCATTCAATCCCATTCCCGGTGCCAAAACAAAAGGATAATTGGCAAAAGCCGCCATTAAAACTGTTCCTAAAAATGCTGATATAGCAGTAGCCGTAAAAACTGCACCTCTATCCATTCCTGTTGTGGATAAAATATTGGGGTTTACAGCCAAAATATACGCCATCGTCATAAAAGTAGTAACACCCGCAATAATCTCTGTTTTTACTGTAGTTTTGTTTTCTTTCAAATGAAATACTTTCTCAAAAAAATTCATGTTCATTTTTATCAAGCTCCTTTTCATTACATAAAATTTCTTCTAGTTTATAAGTAAAACAGAACTATGTAAAGGAAAAAGACTCTTTTATTACTTTTTTTCTAATACAATTTCCAGTATTACTCACTCATTCGATAGCCTACCCCAAGTTCATTTATTATATACCGGTTATCTCCTGGTTTAGAACCTAATTTTTTCCGTAAATTAGCCATATTCACCTGCAGCTTCTTAACTCCGCCAGAATCCTCATCCCCCCATACTTCCTTCATTATAGCAGCATAGGTCATCACTTTTCCACTATGATCAGAAAGCAAGGCCAGAATATTATACTCCGTTCTAGTCAGCTTCACTTCTTCTCCGTCAATTGTAACAATCCTCCTATCATAATCAATCATTAAATCGCGAAGAGTGAAGATGCTCTTCGGTGCTCCTCCTACATCCAAACCATTTCGACGGCTACGCAAAGCCGCTCTGACCCTTGCCAGAAACTCATCTGTCCCAAAAGGCTTTGTAATATAATCATTAGCTCCCAAATCCAAAGCCTTTACCTTATCCTTCTCACCCATTCGTGCAGATAATACAAGAATAGGTACAGAACTTGAACTACGGGCAGTTTCAATAAATTCTAATCCATCCCGGTCCGGAAGTCCCAAATCTAAAATTACAAGATCTGGAACATAGGACATGTTCATCATAATCCCTTCCTGACAAGTCTGTGCCGCAATGACCTGATATCCACTAGTCTCCAAAATGGTTTCTATAACACTACGGATATTGTTTTCATCTTCGATCACAAGAATCTTGTACTTATTATTACTCATTATACCTCCTCCATTTCTAACGCAAAGGAAAATCCTGCTCCTCCACTTTTTCTGTTGTATGCAAAAATCTCACTTCCATGTGCTTTAATAATGGTGGAGCACACAGAAAGTCCAATTCCCATATTACTTCGTTTCCCATCCATTGGTGTATCTTTTCGCTCCAAATAACCTGTAAACAAATCCTCTAATCTGTCAATAGGAATCCCACAGCCATCATCCATAATCTTAAATACCGCTTTTCCATTTTCTAAAACTACTTTTAGTTCTAATTTAGTCATTCCTTCAGCATGATTCACTGCATTCTCTAATATATTAGTCAACACCTGCTCCATCAGCATGGCATCCATAGGTATGCTGATAAACTCCTCCGGTATCTGGATATGTACCTTCTGTTCAGGATGTCTTTTATAAAACTTCATAATTACTGCATCAATTAATTCTTCTAACACCGTAGAAGTTTTAGTAACCTGCACCTTCTCTCCATCAATTCTGGTAACAGAAAGTAAATTTTCCACCATTCTATTAAGCCATGCACAATCCTCATGTATTTCTCCCAAAAGCTTTAACTTCTGTTCCTTTTTTAAGCTATCGTAATTATCCATAATAACAGAACAGGAACCATAAATTGAGGTTAATGGAGTTCGCAAATCATGTGAAACTGCTCTTAATAAATTAGCTCTCATTCGCTCCTTTTCAGTTTCTAACGTATTCTTTTCATGCATTTTTATCTTTGTTGTTAATGTGCTTGTCATAATAGCAACAACCAACATCATCATTGCAGAAAAAATTGATTCCTTTGATATTAAATCTAAAACATAATACGGAAAGGTAAACACATAATTTACCTTTAACACACTAAGCAGAGAAGCAACAACGCCCCAAACATACCCTTCTGTTTTCATAGAAATAAAAAATACGCCTAAAACAGAAATCATAGGTACCAGACTTTCCATAAAAAAGAAGCGTTGCAAATTTAAATTCATTACTAAAATTACAATTAATATACTTACAGTAAAAATTGCATCCTTAACAACCTGATATTTCTTCATATTTTTTCCCTCTTTGCTTTCCTTTTATAAAAAAAGTACCAAAACCTTTATCCCCTGGCATTGGTACTTTTCGTATCACTTTCCGTATTACTTTGCGTCGATTACATATATTTTAGAATATGCCTGGGCAATATTCAATACATGATCACCGATTCGCTCAAAGTCCGTCAAAAGCTCAGAATACAATACACAAGCCTCTTCTGAACACTCGCCCTTACGCATACGTTCCAGGTGACTTTCTCTATAATTACTGGTCATATCATCAATCTGCTGCTCCATAGCAGCGATTCCTGTAAGCCATTCTGTCATATCTCCTTCTCTATTCAGAACCTTGTCAATAGCCTTTTTTGTAATCCCCTGCATCTGGACAAGCTCTTCTCTTGCCTGACTGGAAAACTCAATGGATTTCTTTTTTATTACCTCTGTATACCCGCCAATATTCACTGCATGATCTCCAATTCGCTCTGCATTACCACAAATCAGAAAATACTCCTCAATCTCTTTTACATCCTGACCACTGTGATTTTGAACCAGAATTTTAGAAATATACTGGGAAATATCCTTATTTAGGTTATCTATTGTCTCCTCTGTTTTCTTAATTCCTTTTAACCCTGCTGTATCAGAGGCTAACACTGCATCATAGCATTTTTCTACATTATCTGCTGCCAGACTAAGCATTCTGGCAATTTCCTGACGAAGCAAATCTATACGAATTGCAGCAACTCCTATATTTCTACCACGACTAAACTCCTCCTTTAAACTGGAAAGAATAGAAGTCTTTTCTAATTCTTCTTTTGTTTCTGGCAGAATCTTTGTAGCAGCCTTAGCCAAATAGGTGCCAAAAGGCAAAAGAAGTGCAGTTGTTATAATATTAAATACGGTATGCATATTGGCAATCTGGGCTGCCGGATTATTTGGAGTAATACCTCCTACCCAATTTGTAATCGGAAGCAACAGACATGCTGTAGTAAAGATAACTGTACCAATAATATTAAACATCAAATGAATAATGGTTGTTCTTTTCGCACTACGATTCGTTCCAATGGAAGCCAGAACTGCAGTAATACAGGTACCAATATTCTGACCAAACAGTACAAATACTGCACTGGAAAAACTAATCAGTCCACTGGTTGCCAATGCTTGTAAAATACCTACTGAAGCAGACGATGACTGAATCACTGCAGTAAAAAGCGCACCTGCTAAAATACCAAGAACAGGATTTGAAAATTTCGTCATTAAAGAAACAAATGCCTCAGATTCTCTTAAAGGAACCATAGCTGCTCCCATCATATCCATACCGATAAAAAGTACTCCCAAACCACCAAAAATCATACCAACATGATGTAACTTCGGATTCTTAAAAAAAACAATCAAAGCCACACCAATAAATGCAATGAGAGGTGCGATTGCTCCTACATCAAGAGCAATTAACTGACCGGTAATAGTTGTACCAATATTGGCACCCATGATAATCCAAACTGCTTGTCGTAAAGTCATCATTCCGGAATTAACAAATCCGACTACCATAACCGTTGTTGCAGAGGAAGACTGAATCACGGCGGTAATCAGCGCACCTACTGCCACTCCAAGAAAACGGTTGGCCGTTAACTTCTCTAAAATTTTCTCCATACGGTCACCAGCAGCATTTTCCAAGCCCTCGCTCATCATCTGCATACCATACAGGAACAGGGCGAGACCACCGAGTAACCCCAGTAAATCTGTTAATTTCATTTTTATCCTCCATGTTGCGTCTTTCTTTTGTAATATATTTCTGGGTTTTGCGCAACCGAAACCCAGATTTCTTACTCAAAAATGCGAGGATAATGTCTTTCAACCTTATCCTCGCAAAGTATAACATAGAAAATTTATAAATCCAACGATATTATGCAAATCCATAAAAAATTAACCACATCTTAACCAACACTTTACATATATTTTACATAACACAAAAACTGCCAAGCATATTTCTTCTTGGCAGTTTTCATATCTCAAAGTCAAATCTTATAGTGCGTTCTCCCCTTTCCACTATCATTTTAAAACCAATTTACTCATGATGAAAAACACAAAACTTTCTATTAACAACACTCCCCAAAAGGAAAACCCTTCTGCCACCATAAGATTACTTCTTGCCAGCATCATCCAACTTCCAGGAAACAGGTTACTTATTCTTGCAGGTAAATCCTCCCCGATAAATAATGAAATAATTGGTACACAAGGATAAATAATCATAGACCACTTCCACTGATTTTTATGAAGAATAAAAAATAATACAAAAATTCCCCAAAATAGGTTTCCTATTAACAGACTAATTTGAGCCATAATAACCAGAAAAAAATGATACGACACTGTGTTTTCTGTCACCTGTAAAATCATAACTCCTGCCAATGCTCCCAAAAACAAAGAAATTTGATATACAAAGGTATATTTCAAAAAGCAGAAATAGACCATTCTGTAATACTCTCCAAAGCTTTTATATCGCGAAATTATCATATAGGAATATTCTTCTTTATATTGCGTCATTTTTCCAATTACCATGACACAATATAGGGCAATATTCATAAGCCACATATGCTGCTCCAAGCCCTGAAATCCTGATCCATCGTATCCCTTTCCGTATAAATAACTCAAAGGTTCAAACGGAAATACGTCCTCTAACTTTCCATAGCCCTGCACAACTAAATCCAAAATAGGATCATGTAATCTATGCTTTGCTTGAAGTAGAATCATAACTAGCTGAATAAGAAAAATTAGACTCCCCCAACACAATAATTCCTTATTTTTCTTCATTTACACCTCATTCCTTTTCTCTCTTTGTTACATGATGATTTTTCACTTCATAAACCGTTCCACATAAAGTCTGGACGTCTTCTTTGGAATGGGATGCCAGCAGAATCGTGGCTCCTTCTTCCTTCAGTTTCAAAAAAAGCTGGTGCATATCCTGTACCCCCTGTTCATCCAAGCCATTAAAGGGCTCGTCCAAAATAAGCACCCTTGGTTTTTCCATAATTGCCTGAGCAATTCCCAATCTCTGACGCATTCCAAGGGAATATTTTGAAACTCTCTTTTTTAATTTAGGATCAAGTCCTACTAATTTCATAGTTTCATCAATTTCTTTATTTCCAATCACATTTCTTATCAGTGCCAGATTCTTTAAATTACTCTTCCCTGACATATAAGGGATAAATCCCGGTGTTTCAATCATAATTCCCAGACTTTCTGGAAAATCCACATCCTTTCCAATCCATTTCCCCTCTACACTTACCTTTCCTGCAGAAGGCTGTAAAAATCCACAAATACATTTCATCAGCACGGTTTTTCCGCTACCATTTGTTCCAACCAAGCCATAAATCTTTCCCTTTTCCAAAATCATATTCACATCGGTAATAATTACTTCATCACCAAATCTTTTTTCTAATCCGTCCACCTTTATTACAATATTCTCCTCCATAACGGCTCCTTTCTGCTTCAAAAATCTATCCCATCTTAAACTTCCTACTCCTGTGACAAATCCATTCGTTTCACCATCTTCATCCCAAAAATCATAAGCAATACCATTAAAATCAAAAAATAAGTCACACCAATCATTACTCTCTCTTTAATTGGACGGGTATCATGAACTGCCATAATAAACAAATCACTTTGATACAATGGGCTAATATAAAATTCCAGCCGCTTCAACAGATTTTTTATTTTTTTTAACAACTCAATGGAAAACATATTTTTATTTAAAAATTGTGGCAATACAGAAAAAAAACCTTTTGCACCAACAAAGAAATATGCAACTACGGTTCCTGTACCACGCCGAAAACAAACATTTAAGGTAACAGCAAGAATTCCAATAAAAGTCCCCGCCATTATTTGTAATAAAAAGGTTAATAAATATACCTTCATTGGACTTCCAATAAACACTAATCGTTCTGAATATCTCATCACAACATTTGTCTGAAAATCTGTTGGAAAGGTGACAAATTGTGTCATATCAATGGCTCGTTCCATAAAACTGCTCCACTCATTACTCCAGGTTATTCTTGGCCAAAAAACAAGAATGAAACCGGCACTCCATATCACATAATAAATTATAGAAGTGAAACACACATATATATATTGCGTAAAAAGCCATTTTCTTTTTCCCATACGGGAAATTTGATTCAGACTTCCATCCCACTTGGGATAAATAGAAATCAAAAAAACAAACAGACCAAAATATATAATGACATTTGCGTCATAGTGTACAAAGCAAGGTAACATTTCAAAGGCTCCCACTGTATATCCTAGTCTTCCCATTGCAGCTTCCATATTTTGAAATAAACCAAACATCGCCAGATACAGAGCAATAATAAATACAATAAAGCGAGAAGATAACAATGTATTTCCTATGTATTCTTTAAAAATATAACGTATCATATCCTTCCTCCCATCTACTTTGTCTGTTTCCACACCCCTCTTGTAAACACCACAAACTCCATGCTCCAATAAATCAGTATTATCATAATCCGGTATGGCAGTCCCTCATGAGGCAGCAAATTTGCACGTCCTACAAAATCCATTACAGATGGTGCCACATAATACCACTGCAAACCAATGAATATAATACTCATAACATGGTTATAGATAAATCCTGACAAAAGCACCACATATTTATTCTTAATAAATACAGATACCATCAAACAAAATCCCGGAAAGATGGAAGCATACATACCATCGTATAAAATAATCTGTCCTATGTAGAGGTCAAAACGCCTTCTTAGTAACCAGACAGAATCCAAAACCCATGCCCTGTCCTTCATCACCGTATCTCCAAAGTTAAATCCCCCATGAAGAATACTAGACGAAAGCATGATTCCTGCCAAAAAAATCAGCTTCATAAGTAATACTGTAAAAATTCCAGAAAAAATCGCCGTTCCCATCTTTGACAAACAATATCTCCATTTGGTTGTCCGTGATATGACCGAATAATAATATCCTCCTTGAATCTCAATTAGATAACTGTCTGCCACTGCTAATCCAGCTAAGAGCGGAATTAATTCTCTAACATATCCCAGACAACCTGCTTCTGCCAAATATACAATATCGCAATTACGTGGAATATCCTCCCCTGCACCAAAAAAAGAACAGATAACAAGGATTACAATAGACACATAAAAGAACGGTGATAAAAATAATCTTCTAAGCTCCTGTCTAACCATACTCTCCCCCTTGATGTCTTATCCTCTCAAATTCTCTTATTACAAATTATTTCCCTTTCAAAAATTCAAGAGGATATTTTTTTCAATATTTAATACAATTCTTCCAAAGATTAATTTCTTCAACCTGAGATGGATCAATAGGCTCTTCAAAAGTGGCAACTGCATCTCCTTTAGCTACATCTCCATCTCCATGATAGACCCCCATAATTTCCATTTTCACCTTTTTACCATCCTTCAAAAGCGCATAATTATAGTCTTTATAATCCAGTAAATCCTGCATAAACTTGGAATTCCCCCCATTTAAGTCCGTCACAATAGAGAGACCCATAGGATACACCTTAATATACCCTTCCTCTCCTAATGTGTCACTTTGCAAATACAATCTGGAAACCTCTGGCACGTTAAAAACAAGCCTTGCCTTATATATTCCCTTATTTTCTGTAGAAAGAATCTTGCCCTTCTCATTAGTATATAAGCCAATTAGGTCTTCAACATAAATTAAAAATTCTACCCTTTCTCCCGTTTTAAAATCACTTCCTTTTGCAAGCAGAGTATAATATAACGCATCTTCGGATTCTTCATATCTTACGACCTGTCCACCCCCTACTGCAGTTTCATCCTCTTCTCCTGAATCCTCTACACATTCCATAACATCATCCGAAAACCTGCTATTTTCATTTATTATAATATCTCCCTTAGACTCCACCTTCAGCATAACCGATGTTAAAAAACCATCACACACCACCTGTACCGGAGTAATTTTTAATCCCTCTATAGTACTTTCTTCCGTCAATGATAGGATTTTGGTGGTCTTTTCTTCGACAATATTGCTATAGCTTTGCTTTCCCATGCCGCTAACAAATAATTCCTTAAAAAATTTTCCTTTCTTCTCCGCAACGCTATAGGATGTACCACCAATCAGACAAATCACCAATACCGCTGCCACTATGGGCTGCCATCTCCAGTAATTACATTTTTGTTTCATAAGATTTTTTTTTGAAGATTTCCCACAACCTTTTTTTCTTTCTATTTGTTCTAGAGTTTTCTTTTCCAATCTAGAATCTGGTTCATACTTTTCACCAAATGCTTCTTCTAATAAATACTCTATTTTATTTTTCATATTAACTACTCTCCCTTCTACTTTTTTTCCATTTCCTTCTTCAAAATATTTCTAGCTTTGTGAAGACGGCTGCGCACTGTAGCCGCAGGAATCCGCAGCTGTCTGGCAATTTCCTCCGTGGACATTTCCTGCGCATAATACAGAACAATCACTATACGAAGCTTGTCTGACAACCTTTCTACCTGTCTACGTATCTCAAAAACTTCTTCCTTATGTATATATTCTTCTTCTGGTGTGGCTATATGTCCAGAAACCAGTTCCACATTTTCAAGCTGATAATCCATTGGCGTAATCTGACTTCGCCAGCCCTCTTTTCTCTTCCCATATTTCCAAAGCTTAATGGCAATCCCAATTAAATAATTTTTCTCTTGTGGGATTTCTTCATAACTATTTTTTTCTGAGAATTGAGAATCCTGTTCTTTTCTAATTTTCCAAAGAACCGATTCCTTCTCCATTGCCTTTATAAAGGTATCCTGAAATAAATCCTGTGCTTCTTCCTTATTTCCTGTTAAATGCATGCAAAAGTTATAAAGAGGTTTACTATATAAAGCTACCAGCTTCTGATAGCATATTTCTTCTTTCAACAGTTTTCCTCCTTTCCAGCGCTCTACTTATATAATGACATAACTTGATAAAATGTTCCCTAAAAAAATAAAAAATTCTACCGACGCAAAGGAAAGCCAGAGAGCATATTAATTATACTCTCTGGCTTTCTCATATTTACAAATAATCAAATCCAGACTAATTATCGGCAACAGAGCCTTGATACCTTTCCTTAATTTCTTCTTCTGCTAAATTTTCAAATTCTCTCATTTTACGAAATAAATATCCATAGGTAGGAATATCCATATCACAAGTCATACTTGATGTACATAAATCTACCTTTTTTCTTTCATCAATGCCGTAGATAACACTACTTGCTTTATATGACGGCATAGTGCAATACATCCAACTGCTATAAACTTCTACTTCTTTAATATTAATTGCTCGTTGTAAAAAATATGGATTTATCCAGATTCTTTTCTCCTGATACGGAATCTCCTTATTTTGTAAAATTAAATCGAAGGTCTTAGGAGGATAGAGCCCCCTATATTTCATGTCATCTTCTGCTTTTATTTCTTCTTCTAAAATAATTTTATATTGTCCCTTTTTATTAATAATAACATAATAAGGTAGATATCCTTCTACATCTGCTTCAGAAGCAATTACCAGAACCGCTTGGTGGTCTGTGAGATCCGATAACTTATATTTTATTTCTAATGAAACGTCGGTATCATGTAAATATCCTATGGACTCCACTATGATAATACATAGGAGTATGCAAATAGCAAGTATGATTTTAAGGCATTTTACTTTTTTTGGTTTCATAGACTCCCTCCTATTCCCTAAAAGTATATTGTTTTCTGTTTATTTTCTCTGTTTTATTACCCACATTATCGGAAATTATATCTCCTACCTGTGGTTTTCAAATTTTTTAGAACCATATTAGAACCACTTTTTTGCCCATTTTCGATTTGGTTTTGGCTTTCCATGCCCAAAATAAATTGTTTTCTCCCCCAACTCACTAATGTATTTAGCACTTGATAACATTTCCTGTTCATCTACATAAAGCATAGATACTGTTGGATAAAACATATTCATCAGAGCATCTCCCACAAACAACTTGTCACCTTCTATCTCCAAACCAATAGAACCATTTGTATGCCCCGGCAATTCTACAACCTTTGCATCTACACCATATTCATTCAAAGTATCCCCATTCTTCAAATATATGGCTGGCTCAAATACATCCAAGGTGTCCTTCTCAAAACTGCTTAGAGATACTGAAAGAACAATTCTTCCCAAGAAAGTCTTAGCTGACATACGTTGCTTCCTATTATCAGGTATCATATTAATATCTTTTTCGTTCATAGCTACTGGAATATGCAAATCATTCGCAAGATAAGCTGCATTCTGACAATGATCCATGTGACCATGCGTAAGTACAATTAAACTCACATGATACTCCTTGCACTTTTCCAAAATCTTCTCACGATACTTTTTTCTTCCAGTATCAATCAATATGGCTTTATCCCTATTCGTTACAATATAGCAATTCACATTTCCACTTACAAGTCTATGTACTTCTATCATAATAAAGTGCCCCTTCTCGATTACGAAATTCTATCCCCTACAAAACCATCTAATACCTTTGTTATTCACTCTGTCACATTCTCAACAGGATAACTAACTCATGGCTCATTTATCGTTAGATATTAAAAATACCCAGATAGCCACTTTTATTCCGAATTGGAATAAAGTCAATAAAAAATTGGCTTTCAAGTTGATGGATGAAGATGAATACCATGTGTGGTTGGAAGATACGCTGAAACTATTTAAAGTGCCCATTGATAATTACATCTAAAATAATACCAAAGAAAAAGGTACTTGTTTTACAAGTACCTTTTTCTACATCAAATTTGTCTCACTAGACTACCAATTAAATATAAATACTAAACTGTCCCACTGGACTAACAAAATTATCAAAATAGGACACCCTATTTCTAATTTTTAGTGTACCACACTTCTTTAAAAAAATGTGCACAAACTTTATTGATTATTTTGTAAGCTTTTGCACAAAACTTCTAACAATGCAACCTTTTCTTCTAAGGCAATATTTGAAGCATTTAGTAACATCAATTTCTTATGCAAATCCTCAAGTACAACTTCACAAACCAACTCTATAATATTATTGTATGCATCGTCAGAAATCTTGCCACCAACCTTAATAACTCTTCCACTTGATATGAATTTCAAATCATTAATATACAATGCCGAATCTTTCGAATTACCATCTGATTTTTTTAACAAATACAAACGTTTCTCTCCAGTTGGTCGAAACCTTGGATGATATGCCATTTTTATTTCGTCATTTGCAGTTGTCATAGGAATTACGCAATACTTCCCCTGATTTTCCGCAATACAAACTGCATAATGTACAAAACCATTTTCGCACAAATATGTTTTCCCAAAATCTACTCTAATAATCTTCCCAACTAAACTTTCTGAAAAGACTTGTTGTTTTGAATGTCTTTTAATCCAATCCTGCTCTGCAATTAATAATGACGTCATATCATATACGCTCTGACTTAACATAAATTCTCGAAAATTATTCAAATATTTCTCTAATTCTTTTTTACAATCTTCGTTATCTTCAGCTTTATTTGTTTTATTGGCGTGGTTGTTTGCTGATAATGGTTGTAATATTGAATAATCTAAATTTTGCATATGCTACCTCCTCGTCTATTAACTGATTCTATATCATTTTTCTTCTTTTTTCAACAAAATTCTATTCAGAACCATTTTAGAACCACAATCC
>CAZEFX010000027.1:0-31208 GCA_964511525.1 uncultured Jutongia sp. | reverse complement strand
GAAGGACTCACTAGTCACCCAAATACCCAACAGATGCTAGATTGTATTTCTCGCAAGGATGATGTAGGGCTTGCAAAAGGGCTTGCCAATGTATTAGAAACCGTTACCATCCCAGAATATCCTATACTGGCAGAGTTAAAACAGTTTTTTCTTACAGAAGGAGCTATTGGTTCTCTTATGAGTGGTAGTGGTCCTACTACCTATGGGCTTTTTCAGGACGAAATTCTGGCACGGATGGCACTAAAAAAAGCTCAGAAAAGCTATCCTGATTATGATGTAATTTTATGCCGCACAAAATTACCGGATGAGGATTAATGTATTATGAAAAGCTGTCGATATATTCTATACAAATAACTGGCTCAAGGATGAGCTGCGTAGTTTTCGGAAATGTACACAAAATTAAGAAAATGGAGGTTCGATATTATGGATTTAACAGGTGTAAATAACAGAGCAAATAACTATTCTGCTTCTACTATTACAGAAAACACAAAAGAAGCTGCCAATCAGAAGAAATTAGAAGAAGCTGAGAAAAAGGATTCCGCAGTAGTTTTTGAAAAAAGTAATGAAGAAAAGAAAGACAGCGCAAATAAGATTTATAACAGAGAAGACATTATTGCCAAATTAAACACAGCCCAGCAGAGCCGTATTGATAGTATGAACAGCTTAGTTCAGAAGCTTTTAGGCAAGCAGGCTGAAAAGTTTGATTTAGCTACCGGAAAAAATCTGGCAGAAACTTTCCGTCAGGTTGCTGATAAGGTTGATCAGGCTACCATCGATGAAGCAAAGGCTGCTATTGCAGAAGATGGTTACTGGGGTGTAGAAAAAACCTCTGACCGTTTAATGAGTATGGCTATTGCATTATCTGGTGGAGATACGGAGAAAGCAGATGAGATGATGTCTGCTATCGAAAAAGGTTATGAGCAGGCTACAGAGGCTTGGGGAGAAGAACTTCCTGAAATCTGTAAAGATACTCTGGAAGCTACCCGTGAAAAGATGGAGTCTTGGAAAAATGGTCTCACTACCGCAGAAGATTACGCAGAATACTTAAGCTAATCACGCAAAATCAGAACAAAGAGTCCCTTGCGACTCTTTCGCGCCCGAGCGGTATTGCGAAGCAATAAACTTCTTCTCCGCGAGGTGCGCATCCTTAGCGGAGCGTTTTTTACTTTATAGGACGAACTTTCCTATAAAGCAAAAAAGCTACACTTTCAGGTTTTCCCGAAAGT
Source organism: uncultured Jutongia sp. (assembly GCA_964511525.1). Classification (GTDB taxonomy): domain Bacteria; phylum Bacillota; class Clostridia; order Lachnospirales; family Lachnospiraceae; genus Jutongia. Next base: position 29,982 of record CAZEFX010000027.1, on the reverse strand, counting down.
GTAGCTTTTTTTATATAAGAAGCACCTTTTGATACATAAATCCGTATAAGAAATTACTTAAAACTCACTTGGATAGGAAGCAATGGCCCCCTGCTTCACCACGCTTCTAGCACAATACTCATTAGAATAGTCCAAATACTCCTCCAGTTTTTCCTTCGACAAAGACTCTAAATCCTCTTTGCCAACTCCATCTCTGGTAAGCTGGTACAAAAAAGAGCCAATAAACGCATCTCCTGCTCCTGTAGTATCCACAGCCTTCACCTTTTTTCCAGGGGAAGAACCCTTTGCATTCCTTGTAAAGGCTTCTGCCCCCTCACTTCCTTTGGTATAAATAACCAATTTCACATTTCCCTGAAATAATACTTCCATTGCCTCGTCAATGGTTTTGCAGCCTGTAATAAACTCCAGCTCTTCATCTGAAATCTTCAAAATATGAGCTTTGGGAAGAAATTCCTGTACCGCCTGATACAATTCCTTCTCATCCTCCCAAAGAGCCAAGCGCAGATTTGGGTCAAAGCTTACGAAACAATCTTCTTCTAAAGCATATTCTATCGCCTTCTCATGAGCTTCCTTCATAGGAAAATTTCCAAGAGAAACCGAACAAAAATGTAACACATCTACATCCTCAAACCACTTCTTCTGAATCCTGTCCGGCTGCAAAAGCATATCTGCTCCCGGCTTTCGATAAAAAGAAAATTCTCTGTTTCCATCCTCCTTCAATGCCACAAATGCTAAGGAGGTGTTTGCCTGATTTGTCCGCTGGATATAATCACAGCCAATGCCAAATTTCATAAATTCTTCCACAATTTTATCTCCAAAGGGATCCTGTCCTAACTGGGTAATCATTTGGGACTGCTGCCCTAATCTGGCAAACACACCGCAAACATTGGCAGGCGCCCCACCTACCTTAGGTGTGAAAGTGTCCACCTGCTTAATTGCCTTTCCACTTTCTCCCGGAATAAAATCAATCAAGGCTTCCCCAATTGCTACTATTTTACTCATTATCCTTCTCCTCCAATCTACTACAATATATTTTAATAATTGGTCTTTTTTCTATTTATTTTACACAAAAGCCCTTCCATTCCCAAAGCTTTCCTTGGAATTCTCCCTTACAAATCCGTAGGTTAAAGGGATTGTTTTCTATGGATACCTGATTTTCTATATAATACCGGCTAGTCATAACAACCTCCCCCTGATTCAGATAAATCTCTAGCAAAGAGGTATCCAGCAAAATCCGGCAGCTTTCCAATTTCGCCAAAAGTAACTGACGTTTTTTCCTTCCCCTTCCCATTTCTTCTGCTTTCTCCCCATAGAATTCTAAGGAAAACACTCCATCTGCATACTTCAAACAAAGTCCAGAATCCTTCTGTTGAAAATTTATCTGGAAATCCTTTCCCTTTACCCTTTCTAATAAAATCTCATAGGCTTTTCTTTCTAATAAAAAGTACTCTCCTTGATTTAGGGATAATTCTTCTTGTCTCAGCTTCTCCAGTTCCGGCACAGGATTTTGATATACCCTTCCATTTTTCCAAGTCAGAACCCGGGGTACTGTTAATGCATGCTGCCACCCCTGTTCTATAGTTGGCTTATTGTCATATTCCTCATCCGCCAAACCTGCCCAGCCGATTAAAATCCTTCTTCCCTGCTCATCCAAAAAGGTCTGGGGTGCATAGAAATCAAACCCCATATCCCACTCTACAAAATTTTGCAATGAAGAATTCTCTAAAATATTTTCCCCCACTAAAAAATACCCTGACTGGTAAATGTTCTGATAGCAATATTCCTCTGCTTCCAGCCCCTGAGGAGATAAGGAAAGAATTCCCTGTTTCCTTGTTCCATTTTCCCCTTCCATTGGCAGCGAAAAATAATCCGGACATTCCCACATAAACCCAAAATCATATTCTGTAGTAATATCCTTAAAAAAACTCCACTTTTCCAAATCCTCCGACTGAAAAATCAGAACAGCTCCTTTATCCCCAATCAGCCTGCCACCTTGAATCATATAAAACATTCCATCCTGCTGCCATACCTTAGGATCACGAATATGACAGGTATACTCTGACGGATAGTCTTCATTGGTTAGAATGCATTGCTTGGAACTAAAGTTCTTTCCATCTCTGCTGGTGACTAGGATGGTATTCGCCTCCCGTCCGGTATGTACGTAATCATGGATACCCGAATGCTCTACATTACCGGTATAATACAAATACATTTTTTCTTCATGTAAAAAGACACTTCCAGAAAATACCCCATCCTTGTCAAAATTCTGGTCAGGTTCCAAAGGGATTCCTTGGTATTTCCAATGAATCAAATCCTTACTAGTATAATGTCCCCAAGACTTATTTCCTCCTTTTGGATTATCCGGTGTGTATTGAAAAAACACATGGTATACTCCTTGAAACTGACATAATCCATTGGGATCATTCATCCACCCCTGAGGTGGCATCAAATGAAATAAAAGCCGATGCTTGTCCATCTTCCTTCTCTCCTAATTCTGTATCTATTCCTCCAGCTCCCGGGTATAGCTTAAGTCTGAAGTCTCCCCTGTTGCTATATCACAATGATACCTTCCTGTAATGATAATGCCATCCCCTGCATCTGCTGCAAAGCCAATAGTAATATGATTAGCATCCTGCATTTCCATAATACTATATACCGCAGCACTTTCTTCTGTAAAAGTGATTTCGCTATCATCAAAGTCCTTCAGAATCTCCTGTAAAATATGATAATCCTTATCCTGTCGGTAAAGTTCTTTCTGTTCCTTTATATCATAGAAAATAAATCCCTGCCCCTTATCATCACCATACCCCAACACGGCATACCGGAAAGCTTCAACCTCCTCATCTGCCACAGTAACCCAGTCCAAGGAGCGGTAATATCCTTCGATATCCTTAAAACTCTTTCCCTTTTCCCCTGCTGACCAAGGATAAATTTTTAGCTTTTTTATCCATTCCTTTCCGGTAGCATCTGTTTTGGTTTTTACCTCTGCCATCACAGCCTGACTGCCATTTTCCAAAAAATGCCTGTTCTTCTCCCCGGCTTCCATCTCTTCCCCTTCTGGTTCCTTTCTACGGTCAATTTCTTCCTGAGTTATATTCTGCCGAGAGTACATTTTCCCCTCTTCATCCCATACATAGCATGCCATTTCCTCTCCAATAACCGTAGTAATTACCCCTTTAGCGCCCGGAACATAAGAAAAAGCCATAGAGCCTTTTTGAAGCAGCGTCACTTCTGACACATACACGGGTTCACTAACAACACGAAAAGCATCCTCTTCCAAATTAATTAAATAGTACATCTGTACCGGTATCTTTTCTGTTTTTTCCCTGTCAGAATCCACATTTTCTTCCTTTGAAAGGGCGCTGCTCTCCTCATTATGTAACTCCGCATCAACTGCACTTTCACTAGCAGGGACGGAAAGCTCTTCTCTGGTAACCTCCAGCTCCTGTCCCAAAGATAACTCCAGAATTCCATCTTCATTATAATCCTCTACACATAAGGTTATATTTTCATCAAATTGCTGTTGCCTGTCCCCTTGAAAAATCTCAGAAAGAAGCAACGTATCAATGGTTTCTCCCTGTGTATCCTTCATGCGTAACATACATTGACCTGTATAGCCTTCCCCTTCCTGATAAGTGCCCTGAGTCATAATCAACTCTAAATCAATAATTTCTTCCTTTGGATTTTTTGTCTCGCATTTTACAAGGATTTCATTGGTAATGGTCTTTTTCTGAACCTCTTTAAAAAATGTGTCTTCCTGCTGTGCTTCCTTTGTCTCCCAGGTTCCACCATTCCATGTATTGTAAAGCGCAGAAAGCCCAAACCAGCCAAAGAAACATACTGTTAGGAGAAATGCTGCAAAGCCTTTCTTTCCCATATTGGTTTTTTCCAAATAAATCATATGCTCTGCCCGACGCTCCAGACGAGTTTCTCCAAATAAAACAAATGGCAAAGGAACTCCCTTTCCCTCTGTTTTCATATTCATAATATCCTGGGCATAAATTTCCTTCTGATCCCAGCCCAGCTTTTGCACCACCGCTTCATCACATGCTGTCTCTGCATCTACGCCAGACAAATACCATGCCAGCCAGATAAAAGGATTCCACCAATGAATACAGGAAATCAACAAAAATATCAGACGAATCCAGTCATCCTTCCTCTTTCCATGCATCTGTTCGTGAAAAAGAATATTCTTGGTTTCTCTGGCTGTTAGCTGGTCAGGGAGGTAAATTTTCCTCCGAAAAATCCCTGTCCGCACAGGAGTCCGTACCTTATCTGACTGATAAACCCTGTCAAAAAGCAAATTGGCATCCTTTAATTCCTTCTCTACATTTCTCTGTTTCCAACCAACAAAGCCCAAGATTCCTATGAATCCCACTATCCAAAAAATGGTACATACCATATATGGAACAGTAACACTAATTTCACTTTCATAAACCTGACGCCAGCTAGTCATCAATCCCGTATCCGGTGTCATGGTAAGACCAATAGAACGAAGCAGCAGGTGAAAATTTCTATTTCCATTTCCCAAAAGACAAATAGGGCTGGTCAGCCCTATTGGACAAACCGCCCGCAAATAAAATAAACTCCATAATGCCATTGTAAACTTTCTTGGCAGTTTTCCAAAAGCCACTCGCAATATTAGTACCATAGGTAAAAGGATTACAAGCATACAACTCATAGAAAACGTTGTGAAAAAAAGTCTATATAAAATATTCATATCCTCATCCTAGCCTCTAAAATCATCCTTGCCAAGCTTCTTCTCAATCTTCTCTAAATCCTGCATCCACATATGAACAGATGCATCACTTGGCATCCGCCAGTCTCCTCTTGGAGAAAGTGCTACGCTTCCCACCTTTGGTCCATCTGGCAGACAAGAACGCTTAAACTGCTGGGAGAAAAATCTCCAATAAAAGGTTCGTAACCATTTATATAAAGTTTCCTTGTGGTAATGACCTTCAAAGGTATAACATGCCAATCGGAAGATTTTGGATGGAGTATATCCAAAACGCATCATATAGTAAAGGTAAAAATCATGCAATTCGTAAGGACCTACTAAATCTTCTGTTTTCTGGGCGATTTCTCCATCCTTTGGAGGAAGAAGCTCCGGGCTTACCGGAGTATTCAGAATGTCCATTAAGACATTTTGTAATTCCTTATCAGTAGTAGTTTCTGCATAATACTGTACCAAATAACGGACAAGCATTTTTGGTACAGAGGCATTCACACCATACATAGACATATGGTCTCCATTATAGGTTGCCCAGCCCAGTGCCAGCTCAGATAAGTCTCCGGTTCCAATCACCATACCATTGCACTGGTTGGCAATATCCATCAGAACCATGGTTCTCTGTCTTGCCTGAGAATTCTCATAGGTCACATCATGATTGTCTATATCATGACCAATGTCACGGAAATGCTGTTCTACAGAGGCATGAATCGGTACTTCCTTTAAGGTAGCTCCTAATTTCTCAGTCAGGGTACAGGCATTTTGATAGGTACGATCTGTCGTGCCGAAGCAAGGCATAGTAATTGCCTGAATACCAGAGCGTTCCAAGCCCAGCATATCAAATGCCTTGGCAGTAACCAGAAGTGCCAGGGTAGAATCTAATCCACCAGAAATACCCAGAACTGCATTTTTACAATTCGTGTGTGCCAGACGTTTCTTTAAGCCCATTGCCTGAATGCTTAAGATTTCGTCACAGCGGCGGTCACGATCTGACTTATCCGTTGGAACAAAAGGTGTCCGTGAATAGGTTCTGGTAAGCTTAGTTTTCTTTTTCGATGCAAAGGAAAAATACGCTACTTCATAATCCATTTCCTCTGGAGAAGAAATGGCAAAGGTAGTCATCCGACGACGTTCGCTAATCAAACGTCCCAAATCAATTTCAGAAAGAATCATTCCATTTTCAAAACGCTTGGACTCCGCCAGAATACTTCCATTCTCTGCAATGAGATTGTGTCCGGCAAATACAAGATCTGTAGTAGATTCACCCTCTCCTGCGTCAGCATAAATATAACCACAAAGAAGACGGGCAGACTGGTTGCGCACCAGTTCCTTGCGGTACATATCCTTACCGGTGGTTTCATCGCTGGCAGATGGGTTTGCAATAATGGTTGCAGAAGCCATGGCATGATAAGAGGATGGCGGAATTGGCATCCACAAATCCTCACAAATATCCAATCCAAGGACAAATTCCGGTAGATTTTCTGCAGCAAAAAGCTGCTTTGCACCGAAAGTGACAATTTCTCCTGCTTCGCCTAAAGACGGAATATCTATCATAATATTCTCAGCCGGTGCCGGTGTAAAATGTCTTGCCTCGTAAAATTCTGCGTAGTTTGGAATATTCTGCTTTGGAACCAATCCCAAAAGCTCACCTTCATAAATAACCGCCGCAACATTATAGAGACGTCCATGGTGCAGGAAAGGAAGTCCTACCACAGTCACCATATCCAAATCTTCACTAGCCTGAAGAATTTGCTGTAGTCCAGATAAGCATCCCTTTAAAAGAATATCCTGCAAAAACAAATCACCACAGGTATAGCCAGAAAGCACCAGCTCTGGAAAAACTGCCAGCTTTGCTCCTTCATCCGCTGCATTCTTCATTCCCAAAATAATCTGAGCCGTATTAAACTCTGTGTTACCCACCTGAATATCTGGTGTAATAGCCGCTACCTTTAAAAATCCGTGTTTCATCCTCCACCTCATTTCTGCCAGAAACAATATTATTTAATTCCTTCTTAGTTAATACTCTTCCCTGCTTCTGACTTTTAAGCATACATTTTTCATCCTGTGTCTTTTTTGACTTATTCCTAAGTCTAGTCTTTTTGGAGAGTTCCGTCAATGAAAAATTCTTTCCTGATCAAATTCTTTCTTCCTATTTGATAGTTTAATATAAATATTAGGACAATATTTAAGAAGTTATTTTCTCGAAATCAGAGGCAGGGTGTTTACAAATCGGGCAGATATAATCCTCTGGAAGCTCCTCCCCCTCATACTCAAATCCACAGATTTTACAACGCCATACTGTCTTTCCCTCTTCTTTTTTCTCCGAATCCTGAGGCTTCGGCTTAATAGAGGAATGATAATATTCATAGGTTGCAGACGGTGCATCACTAAGCACTTTTCCATCTACCACTCTTCCAATAAACAAGGTATGAGAGCCTAAGTCCATTCTCTGCTGGATTTCTCCTGCAAGATATCCATTGGTTCCTTTTGTAATATATGCCACCTGATTTTTTGCTCTCTCAAAGTCTGCAAATTCTGCAAATTTATCTACTTCTCTACCAGATTGAAACCCAAAGTGCTGAAACAAAGAAAACTCTGCCTCCTGACTTAAAATTGATAGCGCAAACTGATTCGATACCTGTAACATTTCCTGAGTAAAATTATTTTTATTTACAGCAAAAACAATCCGATTGGGATTCTCTGTTACCTGAATTCCTGTGTTAATAATACATCCATTATCCTTTCCATCCTGCTTAGTGGTAAGCACAAACAATCCGTAGGATAATTTGAACATAACATTTCCATCCATGACAATTCTCTCCTTTTATTTCACTACAGACAGCCAGCCAATACATCTCCCAGCACCTGAATGGAATGATCCAACCGCTTCTGCTCATCCTCATTTAAATCAATCTGTATTGTCTGCTCCAGTCCTTTATTTCCCACAATACAAGGCAAGCTCAGTGCCATATCAAATGCTCCATAATGACCATCTACTATACTGGATATGGTCAAAATAGAATGCTCATTCCGCATAATGCATTCGCAAATTCTTCGTACTGCCATAGCAACTCCATAGTAAGTTGCTTTTTTATTTTCAATGATTTTATAGGCACTCTCTTTTACCTGATCATGAATTCGGACAGTGTCTTCATGATATTCATCCGGCTGACACATATCGTAAAAATCCCTCAGGTCAATTCCTGATACATTAGCGCTGCTAAATACTGCCAGTTCACTGTCTCCGTGCTCTCCAATAATAAATGCATGCACACTTCGGGCATCTACCCCTAATTCCTCACCCAGCAGGCACTTTAAGCGGGCTGTATCCAAAACCGTACCGGAACCAATGACCCGATGCTTTGGCAAGCCGGAAAACTTCCATGCCACATAGGTCAAAATATCCACTGGATTGGATACAATCAGCAAAATTCCTTCCACATTTCGTTTTGCAATCTCCCCCATAATCTGCTTATAAATAGCCACATTTTTATTGACCAGATCCAACCGGGTTTCGTCCGGCTTCTGATTGCAGCCTGCGGTTACAATAATAATAGCGCTGTCTACAATATCATCATAACCTCCTGCATAGATTTTCATGGGTGTAGAAAATGGCATACCGTGGCTAATATCCATTGCCTCGCCTTCTGCCTTTTTCTGATCCACATCCAATAAAACCATTTCTGAAAAAAGTCCACTCTGCATTAAAGAAAATGCAGTGGCAGAACCTACAAAACCACATCCAATGATTGCTACTTTTCGATTAATCATATTCTCCTCCATTTCCATCCAATGAATTTTCATTAGAACTTGCGCTTTTTTTACAATTTTTCATTAAAAGTTATTCTTACTATTTCCAAAAAAACACAAGATATGCAAAAAATATATAAAGAACAAAGCAGCCCTTGGGACTCTTCTCCCTGAGAAATTCCTGTCACACACAAAAACAGCCATCACAATCTGATATGTGATGGCTGCTTTAATTTTTAAATTTTAGTTTACTTTATTCCCACACTTATTACAGAAGGAAACTCCCTCTGGCAGGGTTGCTCCACACTGTGGGCAATTGCAGGCTCCCTGCATTTTCAAAACCTCTGCCTTTAAGTCTTCAATCTCATTGATTAAGGTACTGATATTTATAATATCCTGTCCTGGCATTTCGCCCTGCTTGTTCATTTCATAATATTTCTTACCAAGCTCTATATACTGCTTATTTAAAGCGTCTTCCTTTGACTTAATGTCCAGCTTTAGCTTCGCAACACCAGATACTTCCTTTGCCTTCTGGGACACATCTCTTCCCGCAGACATTAACTCATCCTTTACATTATCCCAAAATCCCATAATATCCTCCTATCTAAGAACCACTTTTATAAATTCTTTCTGTATTCTTTTTCTCTACAATATATTCTAGTATAGCCTTTCTTTTCCCTGTCAGCAACTTATATAATTATAAATTTTTTGTAAAATACAACGTTTCCCTCCTGAAAAACCTTCTGCATTTTCCATAAATTATACATAATAAATCTCTGCCCCACCAAAAGCAACTTCACCAGTAATATACAATACCGGATTCCCTTCCTGATACTCACAGGTAGTAGGATTCTTAATTTCCAATGCACCAAAGGAAACGCTGGTATTATCAACGATTTTCCAAGTCTTTGGAATATAGAGAATCATGGCACCAAAGGAAGCTTTAATATTAACCTGGGCTGTTCCCTGCTGAATAACGGCATTGTCAAAATACGCTTTCATTTCTCCAAAGCTGGTTTCCAGATTTGCCTTCTTAAAATTATCTGAATTAATATACTTAATGGTTCCACCAAAGGAATTAGAAAAATGAATTACATCTTCGTCAGGAATATCAATTACTTCTTCGTCTTTTTGGGGATGGCTGTGGACATGCCACTTGTGCTTTTTTGGAAACAAAAGATTCAAACCAATGGTTCCTAACAGTGCTGCACCTAAAACAGTCCAAGGGGTAAGCTCGGTAATGCCAAGGGGCTTGGCATAGACACATGCCATCAGTGCCACGGAGAAAAGAATCTCTCCAAAGTTAAGAGTTGCCAATCCTTTAATAAACATCCAAAGGAAAAGAATCGTCAGGAATACACTGAGGATAGATATATCCGTCAAATATCCCAGCTTACTAAAAATCAGAGCTGCCGCTCCTCCCAGGAAACAAAATCCCCAGAAAATTTTGTCTGCATTAAATCTTCTTTTACTCATAGTAACCTCTTTTCTGCGCTATGAATGCTGTGCGCGTTTTTCTTCTAATTTGTCAACTAGCGTTTTGTAATAATTACGAGAAACATAAACCTGCTTATGAGAATTCTGAAACTCCACCACACTGGAAGAGGTCAGATTTCGATTAATAGCATAAACAAGACTGGTATTTAAAATGGAGGATTTGGATATCCGCATAAAATGCCTTGGAAGAATTTCCTCCAGTTCATAAAGCTTCAAACGAGTTTGAAACACATCCTGTGCCGTATGTGCCGCAACGCTTCCCCCCTCTGTTTCAAAGAAAAGAATCTCCTCCAGCGGCAGATAATATTGCCTGTCTCCTTTTGTAAATTCCATCTTCCCCACAGAAGAGGTGGTATCTGATATGGCACGCTGCAATTGCTGTACCTGTTCAGAAAGACTACGACAACGGATGATTACTTCTTCCTCTTGTAGATTCTCATCCAACTCAATTCGTATTTTCATTTTTCATCTCCATGTTGCTTCTGACGTTTATCTGCAAAATCATGCAGATACTATGTTTAAAACAGTGCCTTTTTTCCGGAAAGTTTTACTTGCTTTGCTGTTTGAACACATTATAGGGAAGGAAAATTGAATTGTAAACCCCATTTCGCTAAGAGGTAAAAATCAGAAGGTAAGAGGTAAAAAAGACAATGTCAAAAACATTGCCTTTTAAAAATTCCAATATAATTCTAATTAATGTTCTTTGCTTTTAAACTATCTTTCCATCCTGCATCTCAATCCGTCTCTGACACCGGGCAGCAATCCCCTCGTCGTGGGTTACAATTACAATGGTCTTTCCTCTTCTATGCAGCTTCAGGAAGATTTGCAGGATTTCTTCCCCGGTAGCATGATCTAAATTGCCTGTAGGCTCATCCGCCAAAAGCAGGTCCGCTCCATTAATTAACGCCCTTGCAATAGCCACTCTCTGTTTCTGTCCTCCTGACAATTCACTTGGCAGATGAGTCTGCCGTTCTTCCAGTCCCAGCATCCTCACTAACTCCTGGTAAAGCACCTCATCTACCTTTCGATTTGCAATAAGAACTGGCATAATAATATTTTCCCGTACATTCAGTTCCTCCATCAGCTTAAAATTCTGAAATACAAACCCCACATTTTCACATCGGTATTCTGCTTTTTGGTTTGCTGTAAATCCGCTAATATCCTTTCCCTGGTATAATACAGAACCGGAACTTGGACTATCCATGGCACCAATCATATGTAACAATGTGGATTTTCCACTTCCACTGGCTCCCGTAATGGCAAGCAGTTCATTCTGACAGATGGTTAAATCTACCCCATTTAATGCATATACCATTCCTTCTCCTTTACCATAAGACTTTACCAAGTTCGTTATTTTTAATACTTCTTCCATAGGCCACCTCTTTTTGTATTATTTCCTCTCCTTAAACTGTGACAGATATATCAAAACAATTACGCTGATAAAAACCAACATTCCCAATACAGCTACCACGGTAGTCAAAACCACTGGCTGATGTACATAATCAAAATTTGGAATTAAATAAATCCAAGGTTTCTCCTTACTTAATTGTTCCATGGTTCCGCTAAAAAGAGCTGCATCTCTCATGCTGCTGCATTGAAAACATAATGCCGAAAAAGACATAACAGAAAGAAAACTTAAAACTCCTCCCAAAGCAATCCACCTAATATATTTTCTTATATTTAGATAAATTAACTGACTCTTTTTCATTCCCATATAGGAAAGGGTTTCCATCTCTATCTGATTTTTCTGCATCCCTACCCAGACAACGACACAAATGGTAATTCCCCCAAGAAGCATTAGATAAATAAACAGGGTATAAAATATAGCCATTACCTTTTGCTGTCCCTTTTCCTGTACATATACTAGTTCTCCTACATCAAAACATGTCATATATTTTGCCTGTGCAAGAGCCTGATACCACATTCCTTGAAACTCGTCTGTCTCAGAAATATCATTCAAAAGAACTCCTAGCCGGGTATCATTCCTATCTGGCAGCTGCCAGACAGAAAATGCCTCTTTTGATGCAAGCACATTTATGGTTGCTCCTAGATAATCCTCAAAATAAAAATTATCTTCATATTCATTCATATAAATTATGGCACCCACCCTTGGAGAAAACTTCTTTATCTGAACATCCCCCTCAGAAACAAAATCACACATGGGTAATTCTTCTCCTAATGAAAAAGCATTCTTTTGACGTTCATTTTTTATAATTACTGCAACCTCTTCTCCCGACGCCATCTTTTTATAATTTAGCTTACCTTCCAGCTCTACGAAAGAATCCTCGTCCTTTGCCCATTCATTAATCTGCTGAAGGTCATTTTCCCGTACACCAACCGTTGGAACATTGAAGAGTCTTTGATTATCCTTCACTCCAATTTCTCTGTACCATTTTCGTAGCTTCTCTGTGCTGCGTATCTGTTCCTTTTGACTATTTAAATAGATACATTTCATATCATCCTTATGGTAAATAAATGCACTGGAGCGGTTGATACTAAGACCATGTATCTGCTTCACTTGTGGGCATTGCTCCAGCTTCTCAAAAGCTTTCTGAGAGATTCCCGTATCATGGGCTCCCTCCAAGTAACAATTCTCTTTCTCTATGGTTTCTTCTGTGCGATCCATATAATAATCAAAATTTCCAACTCCTACATTTTCAATATGTTCTGCCAATTGGGAATAATCATACTCTGCCTTGCATCGGAAAAACAAATATCCAAAAACAGCCAAAACCATAATACTGCAAATACAGAAAAATGGAATACACCGATTTACCAAAGACTCTCTTCCCAGATTGCGGTTTAATATTTGGTACAGTGTTTTTCCTCTTTTCTTTTCTAATTTGTACACCTTAGAGCGCTCCATTTCCAAAGGCATAATTCCCAGAACTGGCCCCATACCTAATCCCAATGCCAAAATCTCTGCCACTGTAATAACCACTCCCGGATAAATCCATGGCTCCTTTGTAACCTCTTTAATATATGGCAGATAATACTGGTAAGCAACATCTATATGCAAGGCGGAAGGCAAACTTACGCCAAGCTTGCTCCAGATTTTTAAGGACAATTCATATCCTTCACAGCCAATCCAGTATCCCAGTGCCAAAGAAATTACATAGCAGATAAAATAAAAGAATAGCATGTACTTCACAAGGACGGACTGTTTCATTCCCAGACATAACAATGTACTAAACTGTGCCTTTTTTCTTTCCACAATAATCCGTATGACATTATAGATACTAATCAGTGCCACAAAGCCAATCAAAAAGCAAAGAACAGGAATCATATATTCCGTATAAATATCCTTTGTGGACTCATGGCTTTCCATAACCGAAGACAATTCCTGCTGAGATAAATTGTATTCCCCAAATGTCTTCTTATTTACTAAATCCATCTGAATAGTCATTCGTGCAAATAATTCAATGTCATTAGAAAAACAAAAATGAGAATCCCATTTTTCATTATAATAATACTTTTTTAAAAAGTCTCCTCTGACAGTATCCTCCATAGATTTCAATGTCAAAAAGCAATGGGTCTTTTCCACCGGAAGCTTTTCACCATTATCGCCATAGGATAGATACGCCATAGGAAACTCTTTCAGCTCACCTACATCCGTTCCCAAACGGTATTTTGATATATCTTCTGTGGCTATTTTTCGTAGACAGCGAATGTTTCCTTCCGAATTTCCCCTCCGTAGTTCTATTACTCCACATAAAGAATAGGTCTTTATTTCCCCATCCATCTCTATCTGAATTTCTTCTCCCAGCTCCCCTTCATAGCCGTTTTCCTTCAGAGTAATCCTATCCATGCAGATTTCATTCTTTTTTCTAGGATAAGCTCCCTTCAACAGAGGAATCCATACTAAGTCCTGTGTCGCCCTCCCCTCCAAGGCACCCACAGAAATCCTATTTCCTGATTTATTTATCTGATATTCCCCTAATTCATATAGCAATCCCATCTTCTCTACTACATCCTCATTTTCCAATGCCTCCAGACAAGACGCAGAAATCCCGTAGAAGGATAAATCATAATTTCCTCTTTCCTCTAACATTTCTGACACTTCATTCATCTTCATGGTGCGCACAAAAAGGAGAGCCATCATTAAGCTGGCAACACCAACGATGACAATGGCTATTAAACTAATATGTATTTTCGATTGATTGATTTTCCACATATTTTTCAGCATAATGAATTCTCCTATCATTTCTCAAAACAAATCATCCTCCATTTTCCTAACAGGAAACAATTCTCCCGTCTTCTATTCGTATCACTCTGCCGCACTCCTCCGCCACAGCTGGGTCATGGGTAACAATAATAATGGTTCTTCCCTGTTCATTTAAATCACGAAATACCTTCATAATCTCCTTTGTGTTGGCAGAATCCAGCGCCCCGGTGGGCTCGTCCGCAAGAACAAAGGAGGGATCATTGACAATCGCCCGTGCAATGGCAACACGCTGCTTCTGTCCTCCTGACAAATTATTGATAGTTTTATTAGCATACTCTGCCATTCCTACCAATTCCAGCATTTTTAATGCGTGTTCCTTGCGCTCCTTTCGTTTTTTTCGCTGCTTCCGTTCTGTAAAGTCCAAGGGTATCAGCACATTATCCAATGCACTAAACCCTTCCACTAAAGCAAAGTCCTGCATCACCATTCCGATTTTCTCATTGCGGATCTGTGCCATCTGCCTTTCCGAAAGATGTCCCACATCTTCGCCATCCATGGTGTACTCTCCAGAATCATACCCATCAATACAGGCAAGAATATGAAGCAAAGTAGACTTTCCGGCTCCTGATGTTCCAATGATGGCAGTCATTTCACCGTCCTTTATCTCCAGAGAAACACCGTGAAGTGCTTCATAGGCATTACTTTTGCCTTTATTATATGTTTTTACAATATCCTTCAAACAAATCATTTATTCCACCTCCTGCAGAATTTCCTTCGCTGTTCTTCCCTTCACAAGAGAAATACAAACAAGCGAAGCGGACAACAACAATAACAGCATCACCAAAAGACATCCACCTAGCTGCGCTGCTCCAAGCTGCACCGCCAGCCCTTTCCAGATTCCAAAATATCCGGCAACAAATATTAGAGCTGTTCCAAGCGCCAGTGCGATAACCGCAATCAGTGATATATATAACATATGAATCCAGAAAATATCCCGCCATGTCAATCCGTACATATAATAAATGGAATATTTCCGCATATTTTTTTGATACATCAGAGTGGAAAGTGTTACAAAGGAAATCATGGAAAACAGAATCATACCGGCTCCTATGGGAAGGATATCCGAAATGTTTGCCATAATTCTTTTCCATGTATTCTCTTTCACATAGTCAAGGTCATGTAGAAAATTAAATTGGGATATCTGTGCAATCCTGTTTTTGTTATATGCAAACTCCTCTGGTGAACAGTCCGGTTTCATGGCAACAATCACTACACCTCTTAAGTATGTCCCGAAAATCTCTTTCTCCGTACTTAGAACATTTTCATAATGCTCAGACAGATTCTCCTCTGCTTCCTGTTCTACATACTGCTCCTGTACACTATCCAAATTTCTTTTGGAGATAAAAAACATTTCCGGTTCAAAAATAGTTTTAGTTCCAGTATAGGTAATATCCTCCAGTGATTCTGTCTGCCTTACCATATTACTAAAAAGCAGATGGTAATCCATATCCTCACCTTCATTAGACTGAAAAATAATATCAGAATTTCTGTCAATAATACCAACAATTTTTACCGGTATCTTCGTCTGTAACATGGTAAAGCAATTATTATCCAGATATACTACATCACCTGTCTTATACTTATCACTACTCTGTAGTACCACCGCTTCCAACTGACTTCCCTCTGTATTTTCCGTTTTTAGCCAGCTTCCTGACTGCAGCCCGGGTTTAAATCCCCGTATCCATTCATCATCGTACGCCCACACATTAATGTAATAGGAGCCTTCCTCCCGCTCCATGGCAACCGCCTTATCATCCCCTATAAATGCATCCACCTCATACTGGCCATAGACCTGGGCATCCTTTAACATTTCTTCATAGGCTTGGGAGCTTTGCACCGCCATCCCCTCAGCATCACCTTCCAAATGGCGACTCCACATCATATCACAGATAACCCCCGGCTGCTCTATCAGCTTTTGCACCGGCTGATAACCGGAATACCTTTCCATAAAGATAGAAATCAGTCCGATTACAATCGCAAATAAAAATACCGCCTGTACCAGACACAGGACAGACATCACAACATGCATCCTGCACTCACGTACCGCATACTTCCACGCCATACCACCCCTCCTTACCGAATCATCTTCTTTTTCAGATTCCAGCGAATCATCACATACTGCATCACAAAAGAAGAAACAAAATAAATCAAAAAAAGTACCAGATATACCTCTGCCTTATAATGAAAATCAAACACATTCATTTTTCCCGCCAAAAATGGCATCAGCATAAACCGGAAGAAGCCAAGTGCCAAAAGATATGTCCCGGCAGATAAAATGGAACACTCTCCCAGATAGAGCCAGACACTTTTTCGATAACTCAGCCCACATATCCGAAAGATTTTCAGCGTCCGACGGCGTGTCGTCACAATATAGTGATACAAGGCACAGAAATTAAATGCTGCCACCAGAGAAACTACCAGTACCAAAAGCAGAATGGTATTGTAAAGATAGGTATTTTCCTCTGTCTTCTCCAGTTTATAATCACAGACAACCCGGTCACCAAAACACTGCTTCGCCATATGCTTTAGCACATTAATCTCACGTATGGAAATATTATCCCGAAACCGCAGATGAATCTCATCCAGAAGAACACTGTCCTCATCCACCGAAGTAATGGGAAGAAACCCTGTCCCGAGCCCACTCTGCAGACCGATGATTTGATACTCTTTATCTCCAATCAGTACATTTGTATCATCCACAAGATTCTTTTCCAAATACTCCCCACGGAAATTGTCCTCAAAACCATACATAATACACACACGGCTTCCCTGGGCGTACTCCTGGTCCGTAAAATATCTTCCATATTCAAAAATATTTTGAGTCTGGTAACTAACAATGGAGAAGTTGTAAAGAGAATCCGCACCATATTTGCTACTATTTACCATCTCTCCATGGGATATTAAAAAATCTGTTTCAAATCGATAATCCCCCTGCAAGATTCCCGTATGAATGTTTAATAACTTACCCTCTATTTCTCCATTTACCCCCTTGCAAAACTGCTTCATATCTGCAACGGTCACATCCTGCACATCACTTGTTTTCTCATAGGTCTGATATACCAAGTCTCCCGGCTGCATCATAACTCCCTCTGAGCCTGATGTAGAATCTGTCACTTGTTCGTAAGAGCTTTTCAGATGTAATATAATCTGATTTGTCCCGCTACGACTAAATTCCTTCCTGTCCTTATACTCCCGAAACAACCCATAGGACAAATGAATAATCACTGTAGAGGCTGCAATGGTAATAATCAGAAGCCAGAATATTTTCGTATAATTCTTTGCAAAGGATTTGATATTTTTTAATATGTATTTCATAAGCAGCACCTCCTGCTACTCTTCTTTTCGCTTTTTTCCAAAGATAACCGCTACAACGATTCCTCCCATGACCACAACACCAATCCCAACGAAGACACCTTTTCCCATGCCATCCTCTTTTACATCCTTTTCCGGCTCTATGTAGTCATCCTGTAACTCCAGCTTTAACTCTTTTTCAGAATTTTTAATACTCTTCCGATTTTTTATATCTTTCAGATAGGAAAGAATCTCTTCTTTTTTCCCCTCATAATCTTTCTTTTCAAATTCTTCAGTGGAAGCTTCTGAAGTTATCCCTTCCAATTTTTCCCCAGGCATTGTCTGGTCTCTCACCACACTGGTTTCCTCCGGTGTCTGTGCATAGGTAATACCATCTATTTTATAAAACAACGTATCTTCCATTGTCTTTTCTTCATAAACAAAATATCGGTTCATGGATTTATCATACTCAAAAAAAATCTCCCCTGTCTCCGGGTCAATGTTGATGCTAAACAAACACAGCTTTTTTCCGTTTCTTTCTGCAACAAAATAGTATTCATATATACCACCATCTTCTGCCACATCATAAATATAAAACGGATTTCTTATGATAATCTCATCAGAATCCTGAATCTTTTTTGCTACATACATAAAGTCCCGATATTTATCCGGCACTTCCGTGGCAAGAGTATACTCCCCAGCATCCTTGTATTTTTCATAATACTTCTTGGCTTTTTTTACACTCTTTTCAAAAAACACGGTGGAATTATTCACAACCGACTCCGGCAGTACCTCCGCATATATGCCATCCTTCTCCAATGACACAGAATACGCCTCCACCTGCCTGCTGTCCACACCAATGATACAAAATAGAGTAACCATCAAAACTAAAATATGCTTTTTCATAATAACTACAACTCCCTTCCTTTTTTATTACAGTATAATAGAAAGAAAAACAAACAACAATTCCGGTTCCAGTTTCAGGAAATGAACATTCCTTGATTCCGTATCCTATGCTTGAAACGATAATGCACTAGAAACAACAGAACAATTTCCAAAGAAACTATTCTGTCGTTCCTAAGAAACTGTCACTTAATGTAGTTACGGTAAAATTCCTACTATAGGATCAATCTGACTAGAAGAAGAACTTGATGTTGTATGACGATATACAGTGATTTTAATCTGGCTTTCTCATTTCCATATTATTTATATTGGCTCAGTGAATTCTCCTGTTACCCTTCATTTTCTTCATCAAAATAATATTAGAGATGTTACAAAGAATACCTATTACTAATCCCATTAGCATTCCTTCATATTCTTTTACTAATAGACAAAACATTCCTATGAAAAGGCAAACTATCACCGACGCAATAAATAAAATCAATGGAATTTTAGACTTTTTCGTATTGTTTTTTCTCCAATTTTGTCGTTTCTCTATTTTATAAAGAAGAATCCCTAAAAAAGTAATTCCTATTATTGTAATAACTCCATAAATACCTATCATTTGAACATAAGAACTTAATTTCATTTTCCCTCCATATTTTCAGAAATAATGTCTAATCCACTATATATGTACTTTTTCATTACACCCTAAAAATCTGCTCTATGGTCACTCTTTTCGTTGCATAGTTTATTGCTTTAAGCTTAAGTATAGAATGCATTGTTACACTATACCCCATATTTCCCGCAGATGTCGAGAATTGAACATCTGTTCTAAAATGCATATTTGTATTAGAAGCGTTAGGTTTTGTGGCTACTTTATCAGTTATTATACAATCACCTGCTGAAACTGATGCACCATATGCCAAATAAATTGCATCACTCTCTCCGTACCTTTCTTCAATTCCTTTTGAACTTAACTTGTAATGATTCACCATGTACTCGTTGCTATTGGTGCAACTATGACTGCCAATGCACAAAGTACATTTCCATACTTTACAAGTATCTTTCTAAGACTCAATTCTTTCGTACCTCCTTCTATCTATTAGTTCTAGAACATTTTTAATTATAATTATTTTTTCTTCATAAATTAAAAAAAAAAGATTAAGTGGTCAAAAACCAAGGTTGAGCGTTAAGATATTGACATAGGATAAATACGCTTATCCTTGGTTTTCGACCACTTAATCCTTCTTATAATTACATTAGCATTTATAACTTATAATAGAGCACATATTTTATATATGGAGGTATCTTTATGTCTCTTAGCCAATTAATTAGTAAAAAACTTGTTTATATTTTCTCCCATTATTACCCCTCTTTTCTCAAAATTATGGATACTGCTCTTCTTATTTGCTATAATTATTATATTATCGTTGGCACCTGTAGAAACTAAAAACAGACCAATTAACACTCAAAAGCGAATCTTTCTAAAAAGAAATTGTCGCATACTTTGTCTTGTTTATATAATATTTTTTGGATACTTTTACCTATTCCAAGAACCATTACATTATGGTACGCTCACGCTTTGTGTTATAATTGCCGCACTCTCAATATTCCTTGGATTTATCCAAAATACCTTTAGAAAGGACGAAACTTTACCATGATTATGAAGGTTGCTATTTGTGATGATGATGTACAAGAGATTCAAACCATAAAAAAACACTTAAATCTATTTGAAATGGAACATGATATTGATTTTGAAATCATGATATGCACCTCAGGAGAACAGTTATTAAAAGATTACTCCGGTTCAAAAGACTTTCATGTTCTTTTTCTGGATGTTGAGATGCCGGGAAGAAATGGGATTGAAATTGCTACTGCTATTCGCAATGCCGGAAATGATACTGTGCGAATTGTATTTGTCAGTAATTATCCTAAATATATGCAGGATAGTTTTAATGTTCAAGCTTTTCATTACTTACAGAAGCCATTACTTTATAATGACTTTGTAGAGATTATGCAGCGAATCATCCAATCTTACCAAAAGTCACTTACTACGAAGCTACTCATTCAGGAGGATGGCACAGAAGAACTGATTAATATTAACGATATCTTATATATCGAAGCATTAAAAAACAAGAAAAATGTATTACGTTTCGTTCTTACAGACCACGAAATTATAACAAAAGGATTATTGAATGATTGGAAAAATAATCTGGCAGATTATTCTTTCGTAACACCCTATCGTGGAATCCTTGTAAATATGAACCATATCCATTATATAAATAAAGACTCCCTTACGCTATCGTCTGGCACGGAAATCCCCTTAAGCCGACGTTGCGACCGAAGTATTCGTGCATTGTTTTCAAAACACATACTTACCATTAGACATTAAGTTTTTTTAGAAAGGATTTTCATATGCTTACAAATGCTATTAATATTTTATCTGCCTTTTTTGATATGTTTATAATGCTTTTTTATTTCAAAATATTCTTTAAGAAACACGCTCAGAAAGTTACCGGTATCCCATATTTTATGGGATTTCTCTTTGCCGAACTGATTCTGTTTGCAAACTCTATATTACTCACAGATATCCATAGTCCTATGAAAGGATTATATATTGTTGTACTCGGAATTACTGTCACTTTTTTTCTTGCATTATTTTATGAAACAAATGTCCGAACCCGTTTTTTTGTAGCTTTTTCTTTTCAAGCCATATGTGCACTCACTGAAATTATTTGTGCCTGCGTATTGGTTCCACTACTGTTATTTACACAAAATATGGAAGAAAGTAATATAGCTCCCTATATTACTACCTCCTCAAAAATCATTGCATTTTTGATTATTTTACTGATTGATATCTTTCTATGCCGTAAAGAAACAAAGAGAACTCTTTCCTATAATATATTAATTTTATTAACTCCTATATTATCTTTAATTATTATTTTATGTTTACCATTTGAATTACTCTTTAAAAAGAATACTTCTATGATGTATATTATGATAGCATCTTGTTTGATTTTATTAAACATTATAAATTATTTTCTTCTTAATAACGTCTTACAGATAGCAGATTTAAAGGAGCGAGAAAAACAATTAAACCAGCAGATAGACTTTCAAACCTCCAAGTACCAGCAAATCTCCTCTGCTTACCGCAGTACACGAAGTTTATTACATGATACCAAAAAGCATTTTCTTTACATTCAGGAATGTATAAAGGAAGAAAAAAACGATCAAGTCTTAAGTTATTTACAAGAGTCCTTAACCCATCTGGAGCAGAATTATAGCCGTATCAACACAGGCAACCTTGTTATTGATGCTTTTATCAGTAACTATATGACCATAGCCAAACAAGAAGCCATTGGATACATTACCGATATTCAGATTGATTCCACACGTATTCCAATAGACGATTACGACCTATGTGTAGTCTTGGGAAATTTATTAGATAATAGTTTAAATGCCACAAGAATTATCCCTGTCCCGAATCCCAGACAAATCGAAATAGAAATTTTCACATCAAAGCTAGAGTTTGTTATTCATATAAAAAATACTCGTGTAAAAACCACAATCAGCGAAAAAACTAAATTTTATCCTGAAGAACTCTATCATGGTTTTGGTATCACGAATATTCAAAATATTGTAGAAAAATACTCTGGAACATACTCGTGTTTTCCAGAAGAGAGAAGCTTTGAGACTATTATTGTTTTGCCAATTAAAGAAAAATAAATACAATTTTTTATACTACTACTTTTTGAACAATTTCCTCTATCACATAAGAAAAAACGTCAATACAATCTGCATATGACGTTTTTCTTATCTAAAGCACCAAAGATACTTTTCTCTTTCCTATTCCCTACACATTCTGTCCATAATAAGCATTTGCCCCATGCTTCCGGTAATAATGCTTATCCTGCAGTTCCTGTGGAGCAGGCTGATTCTGAGGATTAATCATCTCGCAGCGGGCAGCCATCTTTGCCACCTCTTCCAGTACCACTGCATTGTGCACCGCTTCCTCTGCGTCCTTGCCCCAGGTAAAAGGTCCATGATTCTTGCAAAGTACCGCAGGAGTTGCCACATAATCCAGCTTCAGACGTTCAAATTCATCCGCAATTAATACCCCTGTGTTTTTCTCATAAGCCTCGTCAATCTCTTCCTTGGTGAGATTCCGTACACAAGGCACTTCTCCATAAAGATAATCTGCATGGGTGGTTCCATAGCAAGGAATTCCTCTTCCCGCCTGGGCCCAGCTTGTAGCCCATGAAGAATGAGTATGTACGATACCGCCTACCTTTGGAAAACGATTGTAAAGTACCACGTGGGTTGCAGTGTCAGAAGAAGGATTGTATTTTCCTTCCACCTTATTTCCATCCAAATCCACAACTACCATATCCTCTGGAGTCAGCTTGTCATATTCTACGCCACTTGGCTTAATGACAAACAGTCCCTTTTCCCGGTCAATACCACTGACATTCCCCCAGGTAAAAGTCACCAGACCATACTTTGGTAAAAGCATATTCGCTTCATAAACTTCTTTTTTCAACTGCTCTAACATCTATCCTCATCCTTCTTTCTCTCATATATTAATTTATCTCATCTTTCTCATAATAACACACAAACATTCACATATATCCATTCATTCAAATTATCCACACTACTTCATTCTTTTTAAGAATAAAAACCTATGCACCACTACGTAGTTCATCCCGAGCCGCAAGGCGTCTACGAAGAAGAAATACCAACAACATTTTCGGGCGTCATTTTCCCATATCTTTTATTCTTACACCAAATTCTCCACTGCTGCCTGCTCGATGGCAATGCCTTTCTTGTATCTTTCGATAAACTGCTCAAAGCCTGCCACATCCTTGCTGTCCGGATTTTCGGTCACACCTTCACTACCTGCAAATACAGTATCATTCAGATAATCCTGAAGATTTGCTCCATTTCCATTTAACATATAGGATGCCAGAAGTGCCATTCCCCAAGGACCACCTTCACCAGCAGTTTCCATTACTGCCACCGGCGCATTAATAGCTGCTGCCAAAATCTTCTGTCCAACGCCCTTAGTCTTAAAGAGTCCACCATGACCAAGGATACTATCAATCGCCACTTCCTCTTCCTTCAGAAGAATATCCATTCCTACCTTTAAAGCCCCCAGAGAAGTAAATAAATGACTTCTCATAAAGTTAGCAAGGTTAAAGCTGCTCTTTGGAGAACGTACGAAAAGAGGTCTTCCTTCGCTTACTCCTGTAATATTCTCTCCAGAGAGATAACCATAGGAAAGTAAACCGCCGCAATCTGCATCTCCTTCCATTGCCTTATTATATAAGGTTCCAAAAAGCTCGTTCATATCCACCTTCATACCAAAGCTCTCTGCAAACTCTTTAAATAGATTTACCCAGGCATTCAGATCCGAAGTACAGTTATTTGCATGTACCATACCTACCAGACTTCCATCTGGAGTCGTTACTAAATCAATTTCTGGGTATACCTTTTTCAGGTCTTTCTCCAATACAATCATAGCAAATACAGAGGTTCCGGCAGAAACATTTCCGGTGCGGACTGCTACGCTATTTGTAGCTGCCATACCGGTTCCTGCATCACCCTCTGGTGGACAAAGAGGCACTCCAGCCTGCAGATTGCCACTTTCATCCAAAAGCTTTGCACCTTCCTCTGTCAATACACCGGCACTTTCACCAGCCAATAATACCTTTGGAAGAATCTCACTTAATTTCCATGGATAGTTTTTATCTGCCACCAGCTCATCAAACTTTCCAATCATTTTTTCATCATAATTCTTGGTTGCAATATCAATAGGGAACATACCCGATGCATCACCTACCCCCAGCACCTTTTCCCCTGTGAGCTTCCAATGGATGTAACCTGCCAGAGTGGTGAAAAATGTCACATCCTTCACATGCTCTTCCTGATTCAAAATCGCCTGATAGAGATGGGAAATGCTCCATCTCTCAGGGATGTTATACTGGAACAATTCTGTCAGCTCCTTTGCAGCAGGACCAGTGGTACTATTTCTCCAGGTACGGAAAGGAACCAAAAGCTCCCCAGTCTTATCAAAAGCCATATAACCATGCATCATAGCACTAAAACCAATAGCACCAATCTTAGTAATGGTCACACCATACTTTTCCTTCACATCTGCTGCCATATTTTTATAGCTGGTTTTCAAACCAGTCCAGATATCCTCCAAAGAATACGTCCAGAAACCATTTTCCAGACGATTTTCCCACTCATAATCTCCCGAAGCAATGGGAGTGTGAGTATCATCAATCAAAACAGCCTTAATACGGGTAGAACCAAACTCAATACCCAGCACCGCCTTACCAGACTCAATAATCTCTTTTGCATTCGCCATAATAACAATCCATCCTTTCATTAATTTACTTATTTACTTACAAAGTCTTTACTCTCTTTTTCAAAAACTTCTTCACAAATTTCCATAATGTCACCAAATCAATAGCCAGTACACAGCAGAAAAAAGTCTTTCGTTTTACCACTGAGCGGCGTTTAAACTCGCCGGTGCTTGAATGATAGCAAATGCAAAGCATGCAGCTATCATTCTATGCATCCGCTGCGTAGTTTATCCCGAGCCGCAAGGCGTCCGCGAAGGGGAAAACCGAAAGACTTTTTTCTGCGTCACTCATCCATAGCTGACATTATCGAAATTTATAATTCCTATTTCTTCTTTTTCATACTTGCAAATATAGATTGTAACACAATAAAGAAGCAAAGCAAAGCAGAAAGCACGATACGTACCCACCAGCTATTTAAGGTACCCTGAGTAGTAATTAAGCTGGTAATGGTACCCTTAATCAGTACACCAAATAAGGTTCCGATTGGAGTTCCAACACCACCGCTAAGCAACGTACCACCGATTACAGATGCAGAAATGGCATCCATTTCTAATCCCTTTGCTTGTTCTACGAAACCTGCACAGCTGTTCAGACAAAACAGAAATCCACCAAGCCCTGCCAAAAATCCATTTAGTACATAGGCTTTAAACTTAATTTTCTTTACATTCAAGCCCATCATCATAGCACTCTGAGCGTTTCCACCTACGGCATATACTTCACGTCCAAACTTGGTATATTTCATAACCAATGCCACGATGATTACTACTACCACTGCGATAATTACCGTCGGATAGATATAAGCCGGCAAGAAATTCCCCCGCTTACTATAGGAGCCAAATGGCATGTTAATTCTGAACTTCGCCCATTTCAGGAAGGTTTCATTGGTGATGGCAATCATTTCTGTGCTAATCATAGATGTCAGACCTCTACCAAAGAAAAGACCTGCCAAGCTAACGATAAATGGCTGGATTTCCAAATAAGAAACTAAAAATCCCTGAACGATACCAAATGCTAAACCAATACCTATGGCAATAGCCACCGCAGCGTAAGCATTCATTCCCTTATTTTCCATTTGGTTTGCCATTACCATACAGATTAAAGCTGTAACCGAACCTACGGAAATATCGATACCGCCAGTAATCATAACAATAGTCTGACCTGCTGCAATTACCAGCAGTCCCGCATTAGAAATAAATAAATTTAAAAACATCTGTGGTTTTGCAAAACCTTTATCCTGAAATACAATCATTCCAGCTATGTACATTACAAAAAACAATACAATCGTAATCATAAGAAGGAAGCTATTTCCGTTAATTTTCTTTTTCGTACTTGTTTTTGATTCAAAAATTCCCATATTATTTGCCTCCTTCCACTGCTGCTGATGTCCATTTCGCCTTTAGATTTGCAATAAACTTCTTAAATACAGGACTCTGTAAAATTACGATAATAATTACCACAATTGCCTTATATACTGGCAGTTGGTCTGCGGATACATTCATGGCATAAAGGGTAGTTGTCAGTGCCTGAATGGTATATGCTCCAATAACAGAGCCCATAAGACTAAACTTACCACCACCAAGTACATTTCCTCCTAAAGCTACTGCCAGAATGGCGTCCATTTCCAGATTTAGACCGATATTATTAGCATCTGCGGAATAAATGCGGCTGGAAGCAACCACACCTGCAATACCTGCCATTAAACCACAGATTACATAAGTAAGAAACTTAATCAATGTAGAATTTAATCCTACCAGTCTGGATGCAGTACCGTTGATACCTACACTTTCAATATAGAGACCCAATGTAGTTTTCTTTAATATCAAAGAAACAATCACTGTTACAATAAGTGCTATGAAAATTGGTGTTGGAACCGGACAGCTTCCAATATATCCACCCATTACCTTATAGCTATCTACACGAACATAGGTAATCTGTCCGTTGGTAACTAACTGAGCAATACCACGGCCTGCGGTATATAAAATCAGTGTCGCCACCATTGGCTGAATATTTAATTTTGCCACAAGAAATCCATTAAAAGCTCCACATAACATAGACACAAGCAATGCTGCTAAAACTGCTAATGCAATTGGCTGTGCCAGTTCTGTGACAGACACCTGTCCTCCGGAAAGAATCTGACAGCATACAGCACCTGCCACTGCCATCACTGCACCAACACTAATATCCTGACCACCGGAGGCAGCTGTTACCAATGTCATACCTACAGCCAGTATAACCAGCTCGGATGCACGGTTAATTACATCAATAATATATCCATACAATACACCATTGTTTATGGAAACCTTAAAAAATCCCGGTGTTGTAATTACATTAACCAATAACACGGCAATCAGACATACAATTGGTAAAAATAGCCGCATGGATGTAATTTTCTTAATCGTTGTCATGGCATTATTCATCACTACCACCTCCTGCTATTGCCTTCATGATACCTTCCTGGGTTAATTCATCCCCGGATAACTCTCCAACCTTCTTACCATCTCTCATAACGCCCATACGGGAGCAGGTACGAAGCATTTCTTCTACCTCTGAGGAAATAAAGGTTACTGCCATTCCCTTGTCTGCCAGATCTAATACCAGCTTCTGAATCTCTGTTTTTGTACCAATATCAATACCTCTGGTTGGCTCATCCAAAATCAGATATTCTGGATTTGTTAAAAGCCAGCGTCCAATAATTACCTTCTGCTGATTACCACCAGACAAGCTCTTAATTGGAGTTTCTCTGCTGGCAGTTTTAATTTGAAGCATTTCAATATACTTATCTGCTGCCTCTTCCATTTCCTTCCGGCTCATTGGTTTAAACATTCCCTTTTTCGCCTGAAGAGCAATAATAATATTTTCCCGGACAGACAAATCTGCAATGATTCCGTCTTTCTTTCTATCCTCTGGAAGATATGCCATTCCCAGCTTCATGGCATCAATTGGAGCACTAATCTTTGCTTCCTTACCATTCATTTTAATGGTACCGTTGTCTGGTTTATCTGCACCATAAATTGCACGAACCAGTTCAGAACGACCAGAACCAAGCAATCCTGTAAGACCAACCACTTCTCCCTTATTCACAACAAAATCGAAAGGTTTAATGCTGCCTTTTCTTCCAACGCCCTCGGCTTCAACTACAGGCTCAAACTTCTCCAGCTTCTTATGGTCACCCTTAATATCCGCTAAATCATCAAAGTTCTTACCCATCATCTTTGCTACCAATTCTACTCTTGGTAAATCTTCCACAGTATACTCTCCTACCAGCTTACCATTTCTAAGTACGGTAATCCGGTCACATACTTCATATACCTGCTCCAGGAAATGAGTTACGAAAATTATTCCAACCCCTTCTTGTTTTAGCTTTCTCATAAGAACAAATAGCTTTTCTACTTCTTCATCATCCAGAGATGAGGTAGGTTCATCCAGAATCAGAACCTGACACTTCATATCCACTGCTCTTGCAATGGCAATCATCTGCTGTTTTGCTAAAGAACATTCTTCTAATTTATCTGTTGCTCTCGCATCAATATCCAGCTTCTTTAAAAGCTCGGTTGCTTTCTTATTCATAGTACGCCAGTCAATCAATCCCAGCTTCTTTGGTTCTCTTCCAATAAATAAATTCTCTGCTACAGATAAATTTGGACAAAGGTTTACTTCCTGATACACCGTACTAATACCATGACTCTGAGCATCCTCTGGAGACTTATTTATAATTGGAGCTTCACTTCCTGCCATTCTAATTTCACCACTCTGAAAAGAATGTACACCGGTAAGCACTTTAATTAATGTGGATTTTCCTGCGCCATTTTCGCCCATCAACGCATGAATCTCGCCTTTACGCAAGGTGAAGTCTACATTCTGTAATGCTTTTACTCCCGGGAAGGTCTTTGATATATCTTTCATACTTAATACAATATTATTTTCCATTTTTCCCTCACCTGCTTTCTACAGCATTTAATATTTAAAGTCTAAAAAGGCGTGGCAGCTTAATCAGGCTTCTGCCTAGTATCGTCTACCACGCCGTTTATTTAATTTTATTTAGTGCATTTAAGTTTTATTTGGAGGCTTATTATCTTAATATGCACGACCGTCAATAACTTCCTGAGTTACTTCTGTTACTTCATAATCAGTTCCGTCGATAGAAACAGATGCTACATCTGCACCATGTGCGAAGATTCCTTCTTCTACATATGCCTTCTTCTCAGGTGTGCCACCCTCTTCCAGAGTCTTGATAATCTCTTCTACACGAGGTCCATGAAGTGGGTTACACTCTGTGTTAAGGATAATCTTTCCATCTAATGTATCTGTGATACCAGCCTTTGTTGTATCGAAGGACATTACGAGGATATCTCCATCAGGACCAACTGTCTTACCAGCTGCTTCGATTGCATCGATAGCACCAAATGCTTCGTTGTCGTTCTCACAGTAAACTACATTGATATTGTCATGCTGCTTCAACATAGACTCCATAACTTCCTGTCCTTTTGCCTGTGTAAATTCACCAGTCTGCTGAGCAAGTAAGTTCCATCCGTATTTCTCAACTGCTTCATCTAAAGCTCCGGTACGTCCAATCTGAGCAGATGCACCAATAGTACCCTGAATATCAACAATGTTGATTTCCTTCATTCCCTTAGCTTCTGCATATGCATTTAACCACTCACATGCTTTCTGTCCCTCTAACTTAAAGTCAGAACCAACCCATGCGGTAAAGAGGCTTTCATCAGATACTTTAACCTCACGGTCAACTACGATTACAGGAATGTCTGCATCCTTTGCCTCCTGAAGTACAGTGTCCCAACCAGTCTCTGTAACTGGTGCTAAAACGATGTAATCAACTTCCTGCTGAATGAAGTTACGGATTGCTGTAATCTGATTTTCCTGTTTCTGCTGAGCATCATCAAAAATCAGCTTGTAACCATTTTCCTCTGTAAATGTTGATTTCATAGACTCAGAGTTTGCTGTACGCCAGTCAGACTCTGCACCTACCTGTGAGAATCCTACTGTAATAAGATCTCCACTTTCAGAGCTTTCTGCGCTTTCACTGCTTGCTTCACCAGATGTTGCAGCTTCCTTGCTGCCACCACCACAACCAGCTAAAAGGCTAGCTGTCATTGCCATTGTAAGAGTTGCTGCTAATAATTTTCTTTTCATCATACTTTTCTTCCTCTCTTTCTTATAATTGATTCTGCTTATAGCAGAAAGCGTTATGATGTTCACGTTTCGTAGCTTGAATACATAAT
>CAZEFX010000026.1:0-31370 GCA_964511525.1 uncultured Jutongia sp. | reverse complement strand
TAAATATAGTTTGCTCTCCTCTTTTAGGAGTGTAAGTTTCCTTGTAATAGTCCATCACAAAGTCGTCTACACTTTTTATCAAACCTTGGTCAATGGCAATACCTATCAGCAATGATGTTACAGATTTTGTTACACTCATTACATTCATTGTATCGTCCTTTTTAAAACCATCTTTATACTCTTCAATTTCAAGTATGTTATCTTTATAGGCTACAATCTGTTTTATATTTATATCGTTTTTACTTGAATAAGTATCTAAAACTTTCTTCATCAAAACTTCCTCCTGTAAAGCAGTAAAAATCATATTATTTGGACGTCCTATAATAAGCCTAAGTGAATTAAAAATTAATTTCAATAGTTATTTCAAAAAAAGATGTCTTAGTTAATAGACATCTTTTTCACAACATAAAATTCAAGTTTATCCATCTGCTATATTTCAACTGAAATTTCTAATTCTTCTGCTACTTTTCACTGCTTATTATTACCAAGGCCTTTTATCTTCCAGCCAGCCTTGTTCTTTCCACCAATTGGTATCCGTCGGATTCCACGCTGATTTTTCTTCCATTTGCATACCTCGAAACAGCAAAAACAGCATTTTTGTTCGTAAACCAACTTTCTTACGCTTTACAACCTTTTTTACTTTCTTCGCTATCTTTAGCGCTTTCTTCTCCATTTTCTGCTTCTTTTCTTCTGCCAAATCTTCGATTCCCATGGCATTAGAAACAAACGGAAAGGTATACACAGTCGGTACGCACATCCATCTTAACTGCTTAGCTAAAGATTTTACTGTTTTGTTAGGAGATGCACCAGCGGATGAAGAAAGTGTAATTCCCACCTTGTGGAACATACTTGGATGTGGTCTGTGTGTAACCCACCGATAACCAAAATGGTCTAATAATGTCTTCATGGCTCCGCTCATATCCATACAATAGTTTGGTGTATCCAGCATAATCACATCTGCCCACTCTATTGCCTGCATGATTGGCTGAACCTTTGCCGCCTCAGGACAAACTTCCTCCCCTTTAATGAAACAGCTATTACATCCCACACAAAATCCAGGACCATCCTTTGTCAGAAAAAACTCCTTAACTTCCGTATCTTCCTCTTTTAAGTTTCCTAATATGCACTGGGACATTGTATAAGTAACACCCTTGTGTCCCTGTCCATGAATCATTGCAATTTTCATATCATCCCTACCTTTATCTACAGCTCTTCATTATGTTTATAACTATTTGCTATACAAATCCATAAACCAATGTACATGCTGTTCCAATTCTTTAATGCTGGTATCATAATCCTGCTCCAAATCATATCGACTAAGTATAAAATATACCGGACTATAAAAATGTAGTGCCATTGTCTTGGCATCATATCCTTTGAAAGCACCACATTGTTGCATCTTTTCAAAAAGTTGTGTCTGATACTGAATCGGTGCATCAAAATAGTAACTCTTTAACGTCTGAGCCGCTAACGAACTTCTATTATGCTCTGCAACAAGTATTCTGCGAAACTGTACCACAAATTCATCCTTTCCAAAAAAGGCAAACAACGCTTTCGCTAAATGCAACATCTCCTGTTCTCCCAATCCAATAAATCGCTGTGCTGCATCTGTTGTTCCCTCTGTTGGAATAGAAAGCAGCCCAGCCATATCATCATAGCGTTTTATCATTTCCTGAAAAATGCCCTGGAAAATATCTTCTTTTCCCTTAAAATGATTATAAATGGAAGCTCCTTTAATCCCTACTGCCGCAGCAATTTCACGCATGGAAACTCCATCGTATCCTTTTTTTGCAAAAAGTTTTAAGGATTTCTCTAAAATTTTCTGTTTTGTACTCTTTTTTTCGCTCATCTCGCACCTCTCAATTGCTTACATCATCCATCTTGATATTTCAATCACAAGTGTTTTTATTACAATCATAGCACTTAATAATAGAAACATCGCTTTTCTATATTTTGGTTTCTTTATAAATATACTGGATAGTGCTGAAAAAGCAATTACTGCTCCACCAATACAACAAATCTTTGACTGTATGCTTTCAATGGTAAATATACCAGGATTAACACTTCCATCTATAGAAGCCTGAACAGACAGATGATAATTGTCCCTTGTAGCCACAAAACAGCATACAACTAATCCGAAAACCGCAAGAAATGCGATTCGTCTGCCCCAATATTCGATACTGCCTTGTTTTCGTATTGTATAGGCAATATATCCAAATACAATAATAAGCATGACCGTTGACATCGTTGTTACAAAATTTTCAAAATACATAACCTTTCTCCTTTACTAACAGTTGTTAGTTTTTATCATATACTAACAACTGTTAGTTTGTCAAGTGAGAAAGTATTTGCTCAGCAACATACATTCCATACCTATAATCAACAAGTACATAATTGATTTTCCATTACCTCCACAAATTCAAAGTTTATCGTCTTCCACATGGAATAATTCAATTAATATATCCATATTATTATCTTCAATGGTGAACAAATTTCAATGTTATCATTTTACGTAACCTTACTATTTTGTGCTTTTATGAATATAAATTTTGGTAATATAGTCATATTAACGTTAGCAATTTGTAACGTCAACAGAAAGCATTTGTATTAAGAGATATGATAATATTAAAAAACTCTTGAGTATGACGTTACGTCATAGTATATAATGCAATTATCCTAGGATGTGAATGAGATACCAAAGCCGGCAGGTATACAGAATAACGTATTTTCCAATTGGAAGAAAGAGGCAGGTGAAAAATGATGGAATATACCGTAAATGAATTAGCAAAAATTTCAGGTGTCAGCGTGCGTACACTGCATTATTACGACCAGATAGGCTTGTTACACGCAATGCGCATAGAGGACAATGGCTACAGGATATATGGAACAGCAGAAGTTGACAGACTACAGCAGATACTTTTGTATCGGGAGCTTGGAATGCCTTTAAAAAAGATTGCAGACATTTTAAATATGCCGGAGTTGGACAAGGAACAGCTGTTTGAGGAACAGCTGACAGCTCTTATAGAACGGAGAAATCAAATAGAAGCACTAATTGCTAATATGAAGAAAACAATCAGCACATTAAAAGGAGAGAGGACTATGAGTGATAAAGAAAAATTTGAGGGATTTAAGAAAAAGTTAATTGAGGAAAACGAAGCTGCTTATGGAAAGGAAATCCGTGAAAAATACGGGGATGAGATAATTGATGCTTCAAATGCTAAGGTTTTAGGCATGGGTGAAAACCAGTGGCAGAAAGCGCAGGAATTGAGCGACTCTATTAATGAGACATTAAAAGCAGCATTTGAGCAGGGAGACCCGGCAGGTGAACTTGCTCAGAAAGCTTGCGATTTACACCGCCAGTGGCTGTGTATGTTCTGGAAAGAGGGGACATATTCGAGGGAAGCCCATAAGGCATTAGCAGAAGGGTATGTGGCAGATGAAAGATTTACGGCATATTATGATAAAATTGCAGTAGGCTGCACCAAGTTTTTACGGGATGCGATTTTTGTGTACGCGATGGAAAAGTAAGGCGTGATGTGCAAGTAGAAAAGAGAAACAAAGACGAAAAAAAGAGTATCCATGTCGCATAATATGGATACTCTTAAACTCGCTCAAAACAAAAAAATACGGAAACAATGCAGGCACCATTTCCGCGGAAAAAACATAGTTTTTTTGTTCGTCTATGTTATTATATGCAATTATAAAAAAAAATCAATATTTATTTGCGAAATTTGTTACAAAAATAGTTTATAATTTTTGTTGTAAATTTATAACTTTCAATGATGGAATCGTTCTTAAAAAAGTACTCCTTGTGGCGAGGCATTCGTTCGTTAAAAAGATGTTTTAATTCGTTGATTCTTGCTTGTTTTATGCCATCACTTTTAATAAGTTTTAAGAATACAAAAACAAGTATAATGAAGTCATGAATAACAGGATTATTCATCCATTTTTCGCGGGAGTTTTGAGAGATAGTTTTTATCTTTGATATTTCAAACTGAATCTCTTTTGTTTTATGTATTTTAATATGATAAGGAGCTTTTAAACTATTTAATAGGCAATTATTATGTGCAGCAGCATTGCGTAAAAAATTTAATAGACCAGAGGTAGCTGCTATAATCATTTTCTTTGGATGGATATGTGGAATAATAAAGCTGATATAAATCAATAAATTCACCAAAGGAAATCACTTCTACTATTTCCCATAACGCATAATGGTCATTATTTGTCTGCATTTTTTGTATTAAATCGCTTGCGGCAGACTTTCCGATTTTGTCGTGGAGTGATTTTACACGATGAAAGTCCAGACTAAGATATTTTTCGACAATCTGATAACCATCTTCAGCAGTATTTTTACTTAGGTCATATAAAAGCTGGGTTTTAAGAGCGTGTTCCACATCTAATGCCATAGAAAGAATAACTTTTCTTAGGTACATATCCAGTGTAGAAAGTTCCTGAAGATATGCAAAATCAAGGTTTATGTATTTCCCCTTTTTTTCAGTGGCGTGGTATTTATCATAATTTTTTCCATAAGATTTTAGTTTAAAGTAATAGTTGTTATAAGAGAGAAAGTTTGAAATCTCTTTTTCATCATTATAATGGAAAGTAATGCCTTTTGCATACATGTCCTGGATTTGTTCATTAATGGTAAGTTTTTTTCTGTTCATTAGTAATGCTCCTAGGATGCAGGTTATATATTTTTTACAATATAAATAGGTTTAAAAAATTTAATAATGTAGTAATATTGATAAGTATAACACAAACATAGAATAAAGGATAGAAAAAATGTATCACATTTCTTTTCATTTTACATTTCCACTATAAAGTGATATAGTACCATTTGGGAAATGATTCCGGTGCAACAGATTTACATAACGAACATTTACCCAAATGGATTATATTCTGCAAAGGCGGAAATGATACCGGACAATCAATATAAGAAAAGATATAAAACAATGAGAACGACTGTGACAGAACAATGCATGGATTCGATAGAGGTTGAACCGTGACATTAGAAAGACAAGCGTGGCTGCTTCCGAAAGGAGGCGGTGTATACCGGTGAGTTGTATACAAATTGGTTTTATAGGTGCCGGCAAGGTCGGCGTATCACTTGGAAAATATTTTAAGGAAAAGGGCAGGAAAGTAGTTGGATACTATAGCCGAAGCCTAGAGTCTGCCAGATGGGCAGCAGCATTTACACAAACAACATATTATGAGAGCTTACAGGAAATGATAAGCAGCTGCGATATCATTCTTTTTACAGTGCCGGATGGGGAAATTGCTTCTGTATGGGAAGCGGCAAAACCATATATATCCGGTAAGATAGTAGTTCACTGTAGCGGTCTTCATAGTTCAAAAATCTTTTCTGATGCAGGCAGAGCAAATTGTTATGCCTATTCTTTGCATCCCCTTATGGCGGTAAACAGTAAGGAAAACTCCTGGAGGGAGCTTCCGAAGGCATTGTTTACGATAGAGGGTGATGAGAAATATCTCCATTACATAGAAGAAATAATGCAGGGGATGGGTAATAAAACCCGAATTATTTCAACGGAAAATAAAATAAAGTATCATGCGGCGGCAGCAATATTATCCAATCAATTAACAGCTCTTTTTGATATGTCACAGACACTTTTTGAGGAATGTGGCTTTGAGGGAAGAGAAGAATTATATCAATTAGCAGAGGGAAGCCTTACTAACATTTTAAAAGAAGGATGTATGAATGCCCTGACAGGACCGGTGGAGCGTAATGATGTAGAAACAGTACAAAAACATCTAAAGGTGTTAGATGCGCAGGCAAAGGCGGCATACCAGGCAAATACTGCATATCTGATTCAGATTGCAGAGAAAAAGCATCCGGACAGGGATTATACCCGGATGAAAAAATGTGTAGGATTACTTGGCGACTAATGGAAAGAGGGATTGGATGAAGAACACAGTATTAACATTAAAGAAGCAGAAGGAAGACCGGGATAAAATTATCATGGTAACTGCCTATGATTACACAACAGCAAAAATTATGGACGAAGCAGGAGTAAATACCATTCTGGTGGGAGATTCCCTTGGAATGACAATGCTTGGTTATGAGGATACACTGTCAGTTACGATGGAAGACATGATTCACCATTCGGCAGCAGTTGCAAGGGGCGCAAAAAATGCGTTTATCGTGACAGATATGCCATTTATGTCTTACCAGACTTCGGTCTATGATGCGGTGGTAAATGCAGGAAGACTGATGAAGGAAGGCCGTGCCCACGCAGTGAAGTTAGAAGGTGGAGTAGAATTTGCACCACATATCGAAGCAATTGTAAAGGCATCGATTCCGGTGGTGGCACATATTGGATTAACGCCACAGTCAGTCAATGCGTTTGGTGGTTTTAAGGTACAGGGAAAAGATTTAGAGGCTGCTAAAAAATTAATTGCAGATGCAAAAGCGGTAGAGGCAGCAGGCGCATGTATGGTAGTCCTAGAGTGCGTACCGGCAAAGCTTGCAAAAATGGTAACAGAAGCCTTAAGCATTCCAACGATTGGAATTGGTGCAGGGGCAGATTGTGATGGACAGGTGTTAGTATATCAGGATTTACTGGCATTATATGGTAGCTTCAGACCAAAATTTGTGA
This sequence comes from uncultured Jutongia sp., assembly GCA_964511525.1. Classification (GTDB taxonomy): domain Bacteria; phylum Bacillota; class Clostridia; order Lachnospirales; family Lachnospiraceae; genus Jutongia. The sequence goes on along the minus strand of CAZEFX010000026.1, from coordinate 24,756 downwards.
AGGTATTTGCAGATGCAGGAAAAGTTATGCGGGAAGGAATTACTGCATATATAGAGGAAACAAAGCAGGGCGTTTTCCCGGCGGAAGAGCACTGTTTTAAGATAGATGATGCCATTTTAGAACAGCTGAAAAATGAGTAATGGACATTTTAGTTATTAAAATGAAGTGTCTTTACAGCGCGGACAGTCTGAGAGGTATAAGCATATAGAAAGCATTATAGAAAACGTATATTATGAAAGGAGTATTCTATTAAAATGAAAATCGTATCAACCATTAAAGAAGTAAGAGAATATGTAAATGCATGGAAACAAGAAGGAAACACTGTTGGCTTTGTTCCAACCATGGGCTATCTGCATGAAGGTCATATGAGCCTTGTGGATGCAGCCAGAGAGAACGGCAAAGTGGTTGTCAGTATTTTTGTTAATCCAATGCAGTTTGGGCCAAACGAAGATTTGGCAAGCTACCCAAGAGATTTAGAGCGGGATGCAAAGATGTGTGAGGAACATGGTGTAGATTTAATTTTCCATCCAACACCGGAGGAAATGTATGGGGATAACTTTTATTCCTATGTGGATATGAATACGCTGACAGAAGAACTTTGTGGATTAACAAGACCGGTTCATTTCCGTGGTGTATGTACGGTGGTAACTAAGCTTTTTAATATAGTAACACCGGATAAGGCATATTTCGGACAGAAGGATGCACAGCAGCTTGCAATTATCAAAAGAATGGTAAAAGACTTAAATATGCCACTTGAAATTATCGGTTGCCCAATTGTCCGCGAAGCTGACGGTCTGGCAAAAAGCTCAAGAAATACATACCTTTCCAAAGAAGAGCGCGAAGCAGCGTTAGTACTTAGCCGTTCCATTTTCTTGGGAAAAGAAATGGCAGAACAGGGAGAAATGGATTCTGTAAAAATTGTGACAGCAATGACAGAAGAGATTTCCAAAGAACCATTAGCAAAAATTGATTATGTAAAAGCCGTTTCCATGGACAACATGCAGCAGACAAAGACAATGGAAGGCAGCGTATTGGTGGCAATTGCTGTGTATATTGGAAAAACAAGATTAATAGATAACTTTATCATTGGAGAATAAATTCCAATAAGGAAAGTAAAAGCTTCTGCAAATCTTAGTTAAGTTGGCAGAAGCTTTTACAAAAAGGTACTGAAAAATATAAGGTGTAGAGCCATCAGAAAGATAGTTTGAGGAGAGAAAAAATGACAGTTACAATGTTAAAATCGAAAATTCATCGTGCCACAGTAACCCAGGCAGAATTAGATTATGTAGGAAGCATTACCGTTGATATTGATTTATTAGAGCAGGCAGGAATCTTTGAATATGAAAAGGTGCAGATTGTAGATGTGAATAACGGAGCTCGTTTTGAAACTTATACAATTGCAGGAGAGCGTGGAAGCGGCGTGATGTGCTTAAATGGTGCAGCTGCCCGCATGGTACAGACAGGAGATAAAATTATTTTAATGACCTACGTGAATGTAACACCGGAAGAAGCAAAGGAGCTTCGTCCGACGGTTCTTTTTGTGGATGAGAAAAATCAGGTTACGAAGATAACAAATTATGAAAAGCATGGGGAAATATAGAAGAGGGGAAGTCATTTGGAAGAAAAAAGAGTCCGCATTGTAGATATTGCAGAAGAATTAGGTGTAAGTACGGCAACAGTATCCAATGTTATTCATGGAAAAACCAAAAAGATTTCAGATGAAACAGTAAAAAGAGTACAGGAACTTCTGGAAAAAAGAGAGTATATTCCAAGCATGGCAGGGATTTTGCTGGCACAGAACGATTCCCGCATTATTGGTGTCGTAATTAATAACCATGAGAAATATGAGGGACATGTATTAGAAGATCCTTTTATAGCAGCTTCACTAAATCATTTATCCATTGAAATTGAAAAGGCCGGATACTTCATGATGGTGAAAACATCAACAGAGATTGAAAGCATTGTGAAATTTGCATCTATGTGGAATCTGGAGGGAATCGTTATTATTGGATTTTGTGAACAGGATTATGAACAGCTTCGAAGATTTATGCGTGTACCTTTTGTGGTGTATGACGGATACTTTGAAAATAGTGGACGAATCTGCAATCTGAAAATTGATAATTATGGTGGTGGACGTCTGATTGGCGCGCACTTTAAAAGCCTTGGACATAGAAATGCTCTTTGTATTTCCGATAATGACATACATGTGGATTTGGAGCGCTATCAGGGATTTAGAGAAGGCTTTGGAGCCGGAATAGCCGATTTTCTGCTGATTCCAATGCAAAAAAAGGAGCGGCATAGATTCTATGAAAAGCATATGGCAGAACTTACAAAATATACAGCAGTATTTGCTGTGTCCGATTATTATGCCATTGATCTTATGCAGTTTCTTATGGCAAAAGGAATTCGTGTGCCGGAGGATATTTCTATTGCCGGATTTGACGATAATCCGATTTGTGAGCAGATTGTGCCAAGTCTTACATCGATAAGGCAGGATGCTGCGGAGCGGGCGAAGCATGCATTGAAAGTTTTAAAGGCTCTCAAAACAGGAGAGCAGGAGGGCATGGAAAAAGAATTGCCGGTAACCTTAATAAAACGAGACAGTACAGCAAAGTGCACAAAAATTGATGGCTGATTTTGGTAAGGGTTACGCGTTTAACCCATTGATAATTTTATAGTTTGTTCTACAATATAGGCAGACGTCTAGAAAAGAGAACAATTATGAAACAGGAAAAAAATTTTTTGAGAACCGTTTGTAACATAGCAATACCAGTGACCATGCAATCGATGCTGCAATCATCTTTTAGTATTATCGACCAGGTAATGATAGGACAGCTCGGAAGTGTAAATATTGCAGCCATTGGGCTTGCAAGTAAATTTTCTGGTATATTTACGGTCGTGGTTTCAGCGGTGGCAACTGTGGCAGGAATTATGATTGCTCAATATATGGGAAAAGGAGAACGGAAAGAAGAAGACAGAAGCCTTTCTGTTAACCTTGTAGTGGCAGCAGTAATCGCATTGCTTTTTACTGTATTATGTCTGTTAAAACCGCAGGTGATTATGGGCTATTATACCCGGGAAACGGAAATATGTAAGGTGGCAGCGGAATATTTAAAAATCATAGCATTTACTTTTTTGCCGGCAGCAGGAACAATTTTGTTATCTACCATGCTACGGTGTATGGAGAAGACTGTGTTTCCGTTATATGCCTCTATAATAGCGGCAATAATAAATACAGCACTCAATTACATCCTGATTTTTGGAAAATTAGGAGGTGTACCAATGGGAGTGGAAGGTGCGGCGATTGCCACAGTCTTTGCCCAGATTGTCAATTTTTTATTGGTAATGACTGCACTTGTAGTTGTTTGCTGTAAGGGAAAAAGAACATTTACTTTTTCTGTGAGGCTTGGAGCAAAGGGATACAAACAATATTTGGGAATGCTTATTCCGATACTTCTGACAGAATTTTTCTGGAGTCTTGGAGAAAACGTATATGCCTCTATTTATGGACATATCGGAAAGGAGGCATGTGCAGCCATGACTCTGACAAATCCGATTCAGGGTCTGCTGATTGGTGCGCTTAGTGGTCTGGCACAGGCAGCAGGCATATTGATTGGAAAATCGCTGGGAAAGAAAGATTATATAGAAGCGTATAAAAATTCCAAAAAGCTGGTAAAGTATGGTTTGCTGGGAGCAATACTCCTGTCCGTTTTATTAGTATTACTGAAGGGATTTTATGTTGAAATTTATCAGGTGGAGGAAGTGGTAAAAAAGACAGCAGAACATTTATTGTTGGCTTTTGCATTGATTTCACCGGTAAAAGTATTAAACATGATTCTAGGGGGAGGAATTATTCGAAGTGGTGGTAAAACCCAAATTGTTATGTGGATTGATATGCTGGGAACCTGGGGATTTGGTGTGCCGCTAGGACTGATTTCTGCCTTTGCATTCGGATTGCCAATTACAATGGTATATTTCATCTTATCTTTGGAAGAAGTTGTCAGGTTAATGATTGCACTGGTAATTTTTCGAAGGAAAACATGGATGAATAGTCTGGAAACCACAGAGTGATAGGAAAAATGAATATGGTACATAAAAAAGATTCTGGTTGTATGTATTAAAAAGCTGTATGAAATATGTTTATGGAAAAACAAAGGGGAGATGTCTTAGAAGACAATCTTCCCTTTGTTTTTTAAAAGTCTGGAACCATTTACAATCAGAAGAATTCCGGAAACAATACCGGTAACCAGGACGCAGACACCGAGTGCAATGTTTGCTGCGCCAGTGGAACCCATGAGTTTATAAATTTTTTCCTGCATAGAAGGTACCTCCCTGTGAAAACTATTGCTGGTCTTAAAACACGTTCCCCGGGATAATTTATCTAAGGATAAATCAGGGGATTACTATGTTATATTTTACCATTTCTATAATCATTATACAAATTAAATAAGAATAAAACTTTGGCGTTTAAAGTGTATGGAAAATAGAGGATTAGCAGAGGCGGAATATTTATTCCGGAAGCCAGTTATCAGCGCCGGATAAAACCGCAGCCTTTGTATATTCTGCCAGTTCGGATTCTTCCAGTTTCTTGACAAAATCAGCCCGATTTGGACAAGGTGTTTTGCTATACTCTCCGTAGAAAATAGTTTCTCTGGCAGCAGTTTTGTTCCAGTCGTGGAAACCGTCAGGATGGATGTGCGCCCCTAATGTACAGTCTATAAAAACTGTTTTTGCAAATTCCCGCCAAGGTCTGCCAAGGTATACGGTGCCAGCCGGGCAGTCGGCAGAAATCAGATTACAGTGGGAGAAAACATAGCCATATTTCTGGTCTTCCGGTGTGGAGGCAGCAGTTACATATCCCTGAATGGCATCTGTCGGAGTCTCGTTGGTTTCTTGGAAACGACGCAGGGATTCAATGGTACAGTCTTCAAAATAAGCGGTTCCACCACCGAAAATAAAATCAATATCACCACAAATATAACAGTTACGGTAATACTGTCGTCCTGAGATTCGTGGTGCAAACTGCTTTGGACCGATAAAGCCGCGAGGTTCTACTTCCTTTGGCGGCAGTGGTGCTGTAAAAAGGGTATCCTGATGACCCAGCAGGCGGCAGGAATCAATCGTCAGACGGTCGCCGTCAGCATAAAGAGCAATTGCCTGTCCATGGGTAATAGAATCCCCCGAGGCATTTTCAATGGTTAAATTTTTTAATGTAATATCATGGGTATCAATAAAAACGGAATAGGAACGGAAGGTTCCACGCTTAAAACCATCCTCCATCATGAAGTTGGCGTAATCATCATAGGTAAGAACCACATTCTGATTGGAATTTCCCTCCCCCACCAATGTTAGAAAAGGTTTATTGATTGTAAGTTTTTCATAATAAGTGCCCGGTGCGATGGAGATAATAATAGGGCTTTGATTATTTTCAGGAATACTTTCCAATGCCTCTGTAATGGTGGAAAAAACAGCAGAATCCTTTGGTTCTTTAGAAACATGAATTATATTTTGCATAAAAACTCCTCTTTAAAACATTATGTAAACTAATGCAGTGTTGTATTTTGCATGAAGTACCGCATATGACGATATTATAAACCTTTGAGAAGTGTGTTGCAATTTTTAAATCAGAGAAACTGTGGGGAAAATAATAAATGCAAAAATGATTATGATTGATGGTAGAAATTGTGTGCTTTTTTGAGATAATTGTATCTTTTGCAATGCAATAACAAGAAAAAAGTAATAAAGTTTGAAAATTATAGAAAGATTATTTATAATAGTATTATGAATAATTTTCTGAGGGCAGGATGGTGAATGCGTATGAACGGAGATAGAAAACCACAAAGAGGACAGAAATTACAGCCATTAGATGAAGTGGCAGGATTCAAAATCAGACCGGGTTTTTATAACAGAGAAGGCGCCACGCAGACAGAGAATGGTGTAAGTTTTACGATTCATTCCTTTGGAGCAACCAGCTGTACGTTGTTGTTGTTCCATCCTAAGGAGAATGAGCCTTATGCAAAAATTCCTTTTCCAGAGGCATATCACATAGGAAATACCTATTCGATTCTGGTTTATGGATTACGAATGGAAGAATTTGAATATGCATATCAGATGGATGGTCCTTATGATGAGAAAAAGGGATTACTCTTTAATAAGGAGAATGTGCTGTTAGACCCATGTGCCAGAGCCGTTGCCGGACAGCGTAACTGGGGAGAAAAAGCACCCGGTGGAAAAGACTTCGAGTACCATGCCAGAGTCGTGGAAAATAACTTTGACTGGGGAAAAATTCGTCCGGTGGAACATCCTTTTGAGGATTTAATTATTTATGAAATGCATGTCAGAGGATTTACTAAACATGAGTCTTCCGGTGTCAAAGCCAAAGGAACCTTTGAAGGATTAAGAGAGAAGATTCCTTATTTAAAAGATTTGGGTGTTAATGCCGTTGAACTGATGCCTATTTTTGAATTTGATGAAATGGAAGGAAACAGGTTCTACGAGGGGGAGCAATTGTATAATTACTGGGGATATAATACAGTATGTTTCTTTGCACCAAATACAAGCTACAGCTCTGTGGTAGAGCATAATCATGAAGGCGACGAACTAAAGAACCTGATTTATGAATTGAAGGAAAATGGAATCGAAGTAATTTTAGATGTAGTATTTAATCATACTGCGGAAGGAAATGAGAATGGTCCATGTTTTTCTTTCAAAGGAATAGATAATAATATTTATTATATGCTGACACCGGATGGCTATTACTATAATTTCAGCGGATGTGGTAATGTAATGAACTGCAATCATCCGGCAGTTACCAGCTTTATCTTAAATTGTTTGAGACACTGGGTAATTGACTACCGCGTAGATGGTTTCCGTTTTGATTTAGCATCCATCTTAAGCAGGGATGAGAACGGAGCACCAATGGAGAATCCTCCGATTTTAAGGACTCTTTCCTGTGACCCTATTCTTGGAAAAGTGAAACTGATTGCCGAGGCATGGGATGCAGGTGGTCTTTATCAGGTAGGAAGTTTCCCGGAGGGAAGCAGATTTGCAGAATGGAATGGAAGATACCGTGACGATTTGAGACGTTTTCTAAAAGGAGATGGCGGGCTGGCAGGCGTTGCAATTACGCGAATTACCGGTTCAAAAGACCTTTATGACCCGAAATATCGTGGAGAGAGTGCATCCGTAAATTTCCTTACCTGCCATGATGGATTTACACTATATGACCTTTATTCTTATAATATGAAGCATAATGAGAAAAATGGCTGGTACAATACGGACGGTGATAACAATGGAAACAGCTGGAACTGCGGTGTGGAAGGTGAAACGGACAATCCGGAGATTGAGGGATTGCGGCGGCGAATGGTAAAGAATGCCTTTGCAACACTGATGTGCAGCCGTGGACCGGCAATGTTCTATGCAGGAGATGAATTCTGCAATACTCAGTTTGGAAATAATAATGCATATTGTCAGGATAATATTATTTCCTGGCTGGATTGGAACCGATTGGATGAGTATCGGGAGATACATGATTTCTTTCGTTATATGATTGCATTTCGTAAGAAATATGCAATTCTTCGTAAAAAAACAATGCCGGCAGCCTGCAAGCTCCCTGAAATCAGTATCCACAACGGTTTTCCTTGGAATGGTGGTACGGATAATAATAGTCGCTTAATTGGAATTATGTATGCCGGAAGAGATGAAGATGATATTCGGGATGATATAATTTTTTATTGTGTGAATGCATATTGGGAGCCGCTTGTTATGCAACTTCCGGAGCTTCCGGAGGGAATGCAGTGGAATGTTGTGGTAAATACCAATACAGAATACGAGGATGGAAAAGATGTGGAGTCTCTTACCGAGTTCTATTACAAATCTTCGTTAAAGGTTCCGCCTCGTACTGTCATTATTCTAACAGGAGAAACTGAAAAATAGGGACGCAGCCTAAATTTCGAAAAATGGGGACGCAGCCTAAATTTCGAAAAATGGGGACGCAGCTTAAATAGAAAAGAAGGACAATTCTTGAAATGAAAAAGAATTGTCCTTTTTTTGGGGAAAATTCATGATGCGATTTATTTTTCAGAAGATAAACTCTCTTTTTGCATTTCCTGAAGCTGACAAAGATGAATAGAGAAGTCTATCAAAAAACATTGATGATTTTTGTCAAGCCTGCGAAAGCTGTTGATAAGAGCCGATTCATCCAGAGTAAAGGATGTGTCTGAATTGTGCCGGATATTAGAAATACCAGCCAGGTAATCTAAGCTGGTATTAAAATACATAGCGATATGAAACGCTGTTTCTAAATCGGGAAAACGGTGATTGTTGACATAGCCACTGATGGTATTAGGCGCTAAATGAAGTATTTCGCCCATTTCCCGCTGCGTTAAATTCCTTTCGTTTAGTAGTTCCTGAATACGTGCACCCATTTTCATAATAACCTCCTGATGCTTAAATAATGAAGGCATTTTAAATATTCTTTTTTGGGAAAACACTGGATACAAGTAATTAAAGTGAGATTCTTAAAAAGACAGAATGAAATCCGGGATATTTCTTATATCCATCCACCGTCTAAAGTGATAATCTGACCGGTCAGGTATTCATTTCCGGTAGCAAGCTGTAAAGCTAAAGCGGCGACTTCTTCCGGAGTACCAAAGCGTCCGGCTGGAATTTCTTCTGCAAGGGCTAAGCGTTCTTCAGCAGAAAAACAAGCATTCATCTGGGTATCGATACAGCCGCAGGCAATGGCATTGACCTGAATATTACTGGGTGCCAGTTCTTTTGCTAATGCCTTGGTAAAGGAATTAATACCGCCTTTGCAGGCAGAATATGCCACTTCGCAGGAAGCACCTATGTTTCCCCAGACAGAGGAAATATTAATAATTTTTCCGGCATGTTTGGTTAACATATAAGGAACAGCAAGCTTACAGGTTGAAAAAGCGGCAGTCAGGTTGGTGTTTACAATATGATTCCAGTCCTGAATACTCATATCCTGTAGCAGACCAACATAAGAGATGCCCGCATTATTAACCAGTACATCTACACCGCCAAATTTGTTCTTTATTTCTGCAAACAGCTGCTCAACATAGGTATAATCAGAAACATCGCCTACGCTTGATAGTACCGCACATTGGAAGTTTTCCTCCAGTTCGGTTTTTAACTGTAACAAGGCAGCTTCTGTTTTGGAACAGGTAATTACTAACTGGTATCCTGCTTTTGCAAATTCTATGGCAATGGCACGTCCGATTCCTCGGGAAGCGCCTGTAACTAAAACAGTTTTTTTCATAAAGAAATCCTCGCAAATAATTTTTTTGTTATTATAGCATATTTTTTTATAAGATTTTCATATAAAAATTCTAGACAATGTTTTTAGAGTGTGATAATATAGTTAGGCATGGTTTTGCACACAATATTTATCGATGCGTGGCTCAGCTTGGTAGAGCGCTGCGTTCGGGACGCAGAGGTCGCAGGTTCGAATCCTGTCGCATCGACTACAAAAAAACGGGTACCGAAGGTACTCGTTTTTTTCGTCATATTCAGCTATGCTTTTTTACGAAACTCCATCCCCACATACACCCTTACAGGATTTCCGCGGACAATCCGTGTGTGTTCCATCCAGGCATCCTTTGCCTGTTTCTTTTGGGCATTCATTTCCCGTTCTTTGAGAAGAATGTTAAGTTTATTGAGGGCATCCCTGCGGTTGAGAAGCTGGGTTCGTTCGGAAGTAGAAGTAACCACAATTCCAGTAGGAAGGTGGGTAAGCAAAAGGTGCTTCGTCGAGGGTGTCTTTGCTGATGCAGGAATAACTGTCTGATATTTTCCATTTCATTCCTTTGGCTAATTCGTTTAAAATAATTTCCCGGTTGAGGGCGGCGAATTCCTGTACAATTTGTAAATCATGAAGATAATCCTCCATCAGAGAGCCTTCCAGATAAGTAAGTTCATATGGAGTGGTAATGCCCTGCTCTTTTAACATTTTCATCCTTGTCTGCTTCAATAAAATGATTTCCTGAACCAAGCGTTCCAAGGATAAGAAGGGCTTTTTCTTCGCGAATATGCTTATGACAGTGCAATCTGTGAAAATCAAATTCTGTTGCAAGATGATGTGGCTTCTTTCTGAGGGAAAAACCAGAAGGAATATTTTCGCGGATTACCGTATCTATTTTTTGAAATTCAAGCTTTTTTCCTTTTATCCGGTCTAAGGTCATTCCACAGCCAATATCAATGACTACCAGGTTAGGCATAATTTTAGAGCCGATGGTCATGGTAAGACCAATGGTAGCGACTTTTCCGGGATGAACGTCCGGCATATCTTTTATCCGACAGCCTTCGGCTGTCTCGTTATCACAGAGCATTTGTAACTGATGAAGGGCATAAAAATAGCACCTCTGGTGAGATGCGGGTATCCTTAAAGCCTCAGATAAATAGAAGGAGAGCATAATTAACGGATAAGAATAAAGCAATGCTTTAGAATATATATTATCCTCGAATCATAGGAAGGATAACCAGACCTCTGTTGTTGAGTGTAAAATTGTTGTTTGTAAATAAAATATTCTTTGTCATGATAATCCTCCTTTCGATACAGGGTTTATTTGTTACGTTAGAATCAGATGTCTGATTCGCGCTTAGTATATCGGGCAAAAACTGAAATGTCAATAGGGGCTAGGGAAGCTTTTTTTCTTTAGAGCAGGTAGAAATACGAAATACGAAATGGTCCGAAAGTCTCTTGATTTCTCATGGGTAAAGGCACTATAATAGTGGCTATTGACATCATTTGATTGTACTGGAAGAAAAAGTAATTGATAAAGAGGTACATTTAGAAATGAAAAAAAGAATTTTAGCAATGATATTAGCTGCTGCTATGGTGTTTACGTCATTTACCCCTGCTGGTGGAAATGTTTATGGGGCAGAAGTGAATGATGCAGTAGAAGGTCAGCAGGAAATCCCGGCTGAAGCGGAAAGTGAAATAGTAAGCAGTAGGGAAGAAACGTTCCTATACGATGAAACCAATCTACCAACCGGTCTTGAGGAAATGGAAGTATTTGATGTAACCTTTATCCCACAATGGCAGATTTGCAATCCGGCAGAGCTTTCCATGATGAAAAAGGAAGAGAATGGAACTTATTCTGCTATTTATGAGAACGAATGGGATAAATACAGTTCAAATTATTATTTGAATCAGATGACGGATAGTAAGCGGCGAACCTTCGAAAATCTGTATGCTTTGTGTATGGAATATTTAACTACCGAAAAGGATGCAGTAGAGGTGCAAAGCAATGGTAAGACCTCTTATATGACAGGCTATGTGGACTGTGGTTCCTTAACCAAGGAAGAAGTATTTGATGTAATAGGACTAATCCGGGCGATGTATCCGCAGTTTTATTTTTTGACAACAACCTGTTGGCGTGGGGAATCCGGTGGAAAATATTATGCTGCCCTTGGAATCTATGAGGCATTTATCGATGGTGAAGTACGTGCAGGGGAAACTGCCAAAGTAAAAAATGTGGCGGATAGTATGATTGCCGGAGCCAACGGATACGGAACAGATGAGGAGAAATTAAAATATCTTCATGACACCATTGTAAAAAAGGTTGAGTATAACCACGAGGAATATGTGGAACAGGAGGCATTTACCCAGAGTGCCTATAGCGTGTTCTGCAAGGATTTAACCGTCTGTGCAGGATATGCCCAGGCACTGTCGATGGTTTGTAATGGTGCAGGAATAGATGCAATTGCAGTATCTGGCACCGGTCATCGCTGGAATATGGTTAAAATCAATGATTCCTGGTATAACGTGGATGCAACATGGGCAGATAAAGGCGGAGATAACGTATCCTATAAATATTATGGGCGAAGCAGTGCTGTATACGCAGATGATTACAGCTCGAATGTAACGTCGCACACTGTAATTGCAAGAGATGCAAAATATGTGCCGCCATGTACCTTAGATACCGGAAACACCATTTCAGAGTGCAAACCATTTCCAACAATTACAGAAAGTGTGATTGCACCGGAAATATCGATTCAGCCAAATGGCGAAAACTATCTTGTGACGTTAAGCTGTCAGACGGAGGGGGCTTCCATATATTATACCCAGAATGGAGAGGAGCCATCTTCTGCAGCAACGCGATGTTTTAAATATACAGCTCCCTTTGAGACCACATCCTTAGATGATGTGAAAGCAATGGCAGTCTGTGATGCGTATTTGGATAGTGATGTGACAACAGACAGTGTAGAACCCCTTGTTTTATCCTATGATGGAAATGGAACAGCAGTGGGAACAATGCCGGAAAAAGCCTTTTTAAGCGGACTTAGAATTTCCTTAAAAGAGAATGCCTATATTAGAGAGGGCTACACCTTTACCGGCTGGAATACAAAAGCAGATGGAACAGGGCTTTCATATTCGAACATGGCAGAGGTAGATACAAGTGCATGGACAGAAAATGTAACACTTTATGCCCAGTGGTCGCCGGATACCTATAGTATTACTTATTATCTGGATAGTGGAATAAATCATGACAGCAATCCGGCAAATTATAATAGCGAAACATCGGTTGTATTGAATACACCTGTGAAAAACGGTTATCAGTTTGAAGGCTGGTATTTAGATGCCGGTTATCAAAATAAGATTGCAGAAATCAAGAAGGGAACCCGGGGAAATCTTACCCTTTATGCAAAATGGTCTATCGTTGATTACAGTATTACCTACCAGCTGAAGGGTGGAACAAATGGCAGCAATCCGGTATCTTATGATGTGACAGAAGAGGTAAGCTTTAAAAATCCAACCAGAAAGGGTTACACTTTCGCTGGCTGGTATACAGATGCAGCTTATAAGAATAAAATTATCCAGATTAAAAAAGGTACTACCGGAAATCTGACTCTTTATGCGAAGTGGAAAGCGAAAAGCTATTCCATCGTATATAAAGGCAATGGAAGTACCAGTGGTAAAATGTCGAAAACCAGTTGTAAATATGGAACAGCTTATAAACTGCGGACGAATAAGTTTAAGAAAAAGGGCTACACCTTTGTGGGTTGGAATACCAAGGCAGATGGAAGTGGCAAAAGCTATAAAAATAAAGCGAGTATTAAGAATCTTACATCAACTTCCAATAAGAAAATAACATTGTATGCCCAGTGGAAGAAGACAAAGTACAAAGTGACTTACAAATTAAATGGTGGAAAGAATCATAAGAAAAATCCAACTTCCTACTATATTACTACTTCTACAAAGAAGCTTAAGAATCCAACCAGAAAAGGTTATGTTTTTAAGGGCTGGTACACAGACAAAAAATACAAAAATAAAATTACCCAAATTAAAAAGGGAAGTACCGGTAACATCACACTTTACGCAAAGTGGAAAAAGAAATAACAAAATAAACAAGATTGCCATTGTAATTAGCATCCTGATAGGTGTATAATCGCAATGGCAATTATTTGCAAATGGGAAGTAATTGCAGTGAGAAAAAGAAAGCAGCCGGTAGAAATTTCACCGGAACATAAGGAGGAAATCATGGGAAGAGACGTTATTATTGCTTGTGACTTTAACAGCAAGGAAGAAGTAATCAACTTTTTAAGCAAGTTCGAAAATGAAAAGCCATTTGTAAAAATCGGAATGGAGCTTTTTTATGCAGAAGGACCGGAAATCGTAAGAACCATTAAGAGCATGGGACATAAGATTTTCCTTGACTTGAAATTACATGATATTCCAAATACAGTAAAGAAATCGATGTCTGTATTATCCGGACTGGATGTAGATATGTGTAATGTACATGCAGCAGGAACAAAGGCAATGATGTCTGCAGCAATCGAAGGATTAACAAGAGCAGATGGAACAAGACCATTACTTATCGCAGTAACACAGCTGACATCTACCAGTGAAGAAGTAATGCAGCAGGAACTCTGGATTGAAAAGCCAATCGATGAGACAGTAATGCATTATGCAAAAAATACAATGGAAGCTGGTCTGGACGGAGTGGTATGCTCACCATTAGAAGCAGGAAAGGTACATGAAGTGTGTGGAGAGAAATTCTTAACAATCACACCGGGTGTTCGTTTTGCAGATGGTGAAGTGGGTGACCAGAAGCGTGTGATGACACCGGCTCAGGCAAAGGTGAACGGTTCAGACTATATCGTAGTAGGAAGACCAATTACACAGGCAGCAGACCCGGTAGCAGCATACAGAAGATGTGTGGAAGAGTTTGTAGGATAAGAATAGAATGAGAATATGGGAGCATATTGTAGCTTTGAGGTTACAGTATGTTCCTTTTTTTGATGCATAGGAATTTTTGTAAGTGGAGAGCATTGTTCTGAATTGACATATATACGCAAAAAAGGCATAATGTAAAATAGTTTTGTTGGCTAGAAGGAGGAGCATATGGATACGAACTATACTACAATGAATCAAAGTACATATCAGCAGCCGCTTCAGGAAAAAAAGGGGATTAGCGGCAGCACCCTAAAAATGATTGCAATTATTACCATGCTGATTGACCATATTGGTGCAGCAATTTTTGGAAGAATGCTGATGGCGGCGGGCATTGACAGCTTAAATACCACAGATACGTCAGTGGTTTTACAGTGGTTAACGGATAATGCGGGGCTTTATGCAGTTTACATGGTGCTTCGTTATATCGGAAGAATTGCATTTCCGATTTTTTGCTTTTTATTAGTGCAGGGCTTTGCCCATACAAGGGATAAGAGAAAGTATGCATTACGTCTTGGCTTATTTGCATTGCTTTCAGAGATTCCCTTTGATTTGGCAGTGAGCAGTGCGGTGTTGGAATTCCAGCATCAGAATGTATTTTTCACTCTTTTTATTGGTTTAGTAACCATGATTGCATATGAAGCAGTAGAGAAAAAAGAGGAGTGGAGTGGCGTGCTTAAAGTTGTCTGCTGGATTGTAATTGTATTAGCAGGCATGGGAATTGCGAAGTTTTTAAGAACGGATTATGATGCAATCGGTGTGTTTTGCATTATGATGTTATACATTTTCCGCCAGAAAAAAAGTACCCAGATTATTGTTGGATGTGTGTCCTTTTTGTGGGAACTGACAGCACCATTAGCCTTTATTCCGATTGCTTTTTACAATGGAAAAAGAGGATGGAAAATGAAATACTTTTTCTATGCTTTCTATCCGGTACATTTATTAATTTTGTATGGAATCTGCTATCTGATGGGAATTGCAGGATATTCAGCAATTTAGAGGGAGCGTACAAATGAATAAATTTGTTTTGCGACAGTCATTGCTGCTGTTATTGACAGCGACTATCTGGGGTGTGGCCTTTGTTGCCCAAAGCGTCGGAATGGAATATGTGGAGCCCTTTACATTTAATGCAGTGCGTTCCCTGATAGGAGCAGTTGTACTGCTACCCTGTATTGCGTTTTTGAATCGATTTAGTGAAAAAAAGAAGAACTGTGGTGTGGATGCCATAGACAAAGTGGATGAGGATATTTTAAAAACTGATAAGAAATTACAAACCGGCAGAAGGTGGTCTGAGAAGAAAACACTTTTGATTGGTGGAATCAGCTGCGGAACACTTCTTTTTGTGGCAAGTAATTTACAACAGTTTGGAATAAAATATACAACCGTTGGAAAAGCGGGATTTATTACGGCAATGTACATCGTAATTGTTCCGCTTCTTGGTATCTTTTTGAAGAAAAAAGTTGGAATCAAAATTGGAATAGCTGTAATGCTGGCGGTGGCAGGACTTTATATGCTTTGTATAACTGGTGGCGGCTTTGCATTGCAAAGGGGAGACATATTGGTGCTATTTTGTGCCGTGGCATTTTCTTTTCACATTTTGGTGATTGATTATTTTTCACCTAAGGTGAATGGAGTAAAGCTTTCCTGTATGCAGTTTTTTACCTGCGGAATTTTATCGGCAGTTAGTATGTTTCTGTTTGAAAACCCACAGATAAATTTGATTCTGGCAGCATGGAAACCGCTTTTATATGCGGGAGTATTATCCTGTGGTGTGGCATATACCCTTCAGGTAATTGGGCAGAAAGGATTAAACCCTACCGTGGCATCATTGCTTATGAGTATGGAATCCGTCATTTCTGTGATAGCCGGCTGGTTGATTTTGAATCAGACAATGTCAGGCAGAGAGCTTGCCGGATGCGGTCTGATGTTTGGTGCGATTGTTCTTGCCCAGCTGCCGGAGGGGACAAAAGAAAAACAGTTTTAGAAGAAAAATAGAATTAGAAATAGCAAAAATGTTTCTTAATGTGGAACGAATAGAAAAATTTCGTGACAGCCAGTAAATAACTATGCTATGATAGAAAGAGAAAAGCTTTCGGCTTCCGAAAGCTTTCTTTTGTTTACTTTATGGGAAGCTGTAATGTAAAACATATGCATACCAAAGTTGGTAAAGCGGGTATGAAAATATATGCGTTACAGCTTAAAGAAATAATTTAGTAATGTGGTACAGATAATGATAAGAAAAGCAGAATTAAGAGATATACCAGAATTAATGGAAATATATAATGAGGCAATTTTAAATACAACAGCAACTTTTGATACGGAAGTGAAGGATTATGAGAATCGTCTTGCATGGTTTTGTGAACATACAGGAAAATATCGTCTGATAGTGAAGGAACTGGAAGGTAAGGTTGCCGGTTATGCATCGCTTTCCCGCTATCGGGATAGAAAGGCATTTGATGCAGCTGTTGAAATATCCGTTTATATTCATAAGGATTATCGAGGGCGCCATATAGGATGGGAACTGATGAAGGAGATTTTAGCATTTGCAAAGGAGTGTCCGGAGATTGAGACGGTAATATCACTGATAACCAGTCATAATGCGGCAAGCATACATTTGCACGAGAAGTTTGGTTTTTCTTTTTGCGGACAAATTCGGAATGCTGGGAACAAATTCGGGGAAAAATTGTCACTGAATGCATACCAGATAATATATGAGAGGTAATGCATTACACCCTGTTGAAGTAAGGAATAGGTGAATGCGATGGTAAAATATTTTAGAACAGATGATCAGGTAATTAATGAAGTAGATAAATTGTGTGATGGCTGCTGGGTACAGATGATTCAGCCGACGCAGCAGGAATGCGAAACCTTGGCGGATACGCTGATGGTGGATATTGAGGATGTACAGGCGGCACTTGATATAGAAGAAAGCTCCCGTATTGAACTGCAGGATGGATATACATTGATTCTTGTGGATATTCCAACGACTGAAATACGCCATGATAAACAGATGTATACAACAATACCCTTGGGTATTATTTTAACACAGGATGTGATTGTCACAGTTTGTACAGAGGATACGCCGGTATTAAAGAATTTTATAATGAGCCGTGTAAAGGAATTCAGTACAAAAAAGAGACTGCGTTTTGTATATCAGATATTATATCGCACTGCCAGCAATTATCAGGCGAATCTTCGAATTATTGATAAGAAGAGAATGGAAGTGGAAGGCCGTATTGGCAAAAATACGGATAATGCCGATTTAATAGAATTACACGAATTGGAATCCACACTGGTTTACTTTGCCACATCCTTAAGGGCAAATGGCAACGTACTTGACCGACTGACCCGTTATAAACGTTTGGAACAGTATCCGGAGGATAAGGAATTGTTAGATGATGTAATTGTCGAAAACCGCCAGGCGATAGAGATGACGGGAATTTACAGAGATATCATCAATGGTACAAGAGAGCTGATGTCAGCGGTATTAGATAACCGTCTGAATAATGTTATGAAGTATCTGACATCTATAACGATTGTTATGGCGATTCCAACCATGATTTCCGGTTTATACGGAATGAATGTAAATACAGCGGGAATGCCTTTTGCAAGCATGACCCATGGATTTCTAATTATTTGTATTCTGATTATATTAATTTGTGCAATAACGTTATTATTTTTACGGAAAAAGAAGATGTTATGAAGATATATGGAACAATTGGACCGGCATGTTGTCGGAAAGATACGCTTCTTCAGTTGTTTGAAAAGGGAATGACAGGAATACGCTTAAATCTTTCCCATGGAAATCTCAGTGAATGTGAGGAGTGGATTAAAAATATTCAGGAAGCCTATGGACAGCAGAAGGATAATGTAATAGGAGAAGAACAGGGAGCAAAAACGGTTGGGAACGTATTTGAAAAACCGGAAATCTTAATTGATTTACAGGGCCCGGAGCTTCGACTTGGAAGTCTTTTGGCAGAGCGACAGCTTTCTGCGGGAGAAATGCTGACATTATTACCGGAGGGACAAAGAAATCTTTTTGACCCAACGGAGGTTTCGGTACCGGAGCATCTGCTAAAAGAACTTTGCATAGGGCAGGAAATATTAATAGATGACGGAAAACTCCTTTTACATGTGGAAGAAATGTTCGCCGGGAAAAGGGCAGAGTGTAGCGTACAGCGGGGCGGAATCTTAAAAAGCGGAAAGAGCATTGCCCTTGTAGGAAAAGAGGTAGATGCTCCAACGCTGACAGAAGGAGATTTCAGAAACATTGCGCTGGCGAAAGCATATGGTGTTACAGGGGTAATGCTGCCCTTTGTGCGTGGAAAAGAAGACCTGATAAATTTAAAAGCAGCACTGAAGGAAGCAGATGCAGAAGATATACAGGTTTTTGCAAAAATAGAAAATATGACTGGTGTGGAAAAGATAGAAGAACTATTGCCATATTGTGATGAAATTGTGATTGCAAGAGGAGATCTTGGAAATGCAATGCCTCTTTGGAAACTTCCGGTAGTTCAGGAACAGTTATCCCAAATATGTAAAAAAGCCGGAAAACCTTTTATGGTGGTAACACAGATGTTAGCCTCCATGGAACATTCGGCTGTACCCACAAGAGCAGAGGTATCTGATATCTTCCGGGCAGTAGCAGAAGGTGCATCCTCTGTGATGGTAACCGGAGAGACTGCCGCAGGAGATTATCCGGTAGAAGCAATGATGTATCTTGTAAACACAGTAAAAGAAGCAGAAGCGTATTTAAAATGAAAAACAGGGACGCAGCCTAAATTCTGAAATCCGGGGACGCAGCCTAAATTTCAAAATTTAGGCTGCGTCCCTGTTTTTTGGAATTTGGGCTGTGTCCTATCTTTCAAATCGTCCGCTGGCACCGCATGGCAGAACCAGTCCGTTAGAGGAAACAGGAAGTCCGATTTCGTCGGCACGGACAGTTCCATGATATTTGCGAAGTACAGTATTCATCATATAGCTTAAGACTGCCGGCTGTAAGCCGGTGGTATAAGAGTTAATCAGGAAGAAGAGCGGGTCATCGCTTAACAACTGTTCACAAAGCTGTACTAATGGATAGATAGCATCCTCAATTTTCCAGATTTCTCCCTTTGGTCCCCTTCCATAGGAAGGTGGGTCCATGATAATGGCATCGTAGTGATTTCCGCGGCGGATTTCCCGTTCTACAAATTTTACACAGTCATCTACAATCCAGCGGATTGGTGCATCTTTTAAACCAGAAGAAACAGCATTTTCCTTTGCCCAGGTAACCATACCTTTGGAAGCATCTACGTGGGTAACGCTGGCTCCGGCAGCGGCCGCTGCAAGAGTAGCACCGCCTGTGTAGGCAAAAAGATTTAACACCTTAATCGGTCTGCCGGATTTTCTGATTTTTTCAGAGAACCAGTCCCAGTTTGCAGCCTGTTCCGGGAAAAGTCCGGTGTGCTTAAAGTTGAAGGGTTTTAAGTTAAAGGTCAGACTTCCATAATGAATCTGCCACTGCTCCGGTAAATCAAAGAATTCCCATTCACCGCCGCCTTTGGCACTGCGGTGGTAGTGACCATTCATCTTTTTCCAGCCTTTTTGTGTCTTAGGAGTATCCCAGATAACCTGAGGGTCCGGACGTACCAGAATATAATTACCCCAGCGCTCTAATTTTTCACCTTTTGAACAATCTATAACTTCATAATCTTTCCAATTTTCTGCAATCCACATAAGAATCCTTTCTAAAATAAAACAAATATTATTTACGTTTCCAGGTAGATGGCATTAAGAGTACCATCATCGGAAACAGTTCCAAACGCCCTGCCAGCATATCAAACATCAGAACAAATTTCGAAAATGGAGAAAAAATCGAAAAGTTCTGGGTTGGCCCTACAAGGTCTAATCCCGGACCAATGTTGTTTAAAGTTGCAACAACGGCAGTAAAGTTTGTTGTAAAGTTAAATTCGTCCACGCTGATTAAAAGCGTAGATGTGAGTAACATGACAAAATAAATAACAAGAAATACATTTGTATTTCGCAGTGTTTTGTGTTCTACTACATGGCCATCTATACGAATTTTCTTTATCTGGCGTGGGTGAATAATCATGGAAAGTTCCTTGTGAATAGTTTTGATTAAAATAACAATTCGGGAAACCTTCATACCTCCACCGGTACTGCCGGCACAGGCGCCAACAAACATAAGTATTACAAGAATACATTTTGACATTTCAGGCCAAAGGTCGAAATCAGTGGTTGCATAACCGGTAGAAGTAATAATCGAACCGACCTGAAAAAATACATGGCGCACTGTTTCTTCAAAAGAATGAAAAAGTGGGCGTGTATTAAAAATGATAAGAGCAGCTGCAACAAAAATGATTGTAAAATACCAGCGTACCTCTTCCATTTTCAGGGCATCTTTTATTTTACCTGATAAAATCAGAAAATATGCGGAGTAGTTAACACCGCTTAATATCATAAATAATGTTACAATATTTTGCTGAATTGGCGTACAGCTTGCCATACTG
Organism: uncultured Jutongia sp.; assembly: GCA_964511525.1. Lineage (GTDB taxonomy): Bacteria > Bacillota > Clostridia > Lachnospirales > Lachnospiraceae > Jutongia. The sequence goes on along the minus strand of CAZEFX010000026.1, from coordinate 4,047 downwards.
TCATTGTAAATACCGAATCCACCAGTGCCGGTTGTTCCAAAACTGATTGTTAAGGAATCGAAAAGCGGCATGCCAAAAATACATAAAAGGATAACCTGTATAACGGTGAAGGCAATATAAATACCATACAAAATCTTTGCAGTGTCCTTTACATGTGGAACCAGCTTACTTACAGAGGGACCGGTACTTTCTGCTTTCATCAGATTCATGGTGGAACCGCCCATTAAAGGCAGAATCGCCATAATGAAAACAAAAACACCCATACCGCCAATCCAGTGAGTAAAACTGCGCCAGAAAATACTGGTATTTGATAATGCTTCAACATCCTTTAAAATACTTGCTCCGGTGGTGGTAAAACCGGAAATGGTTTCAAACAAAGCATTCACATAGGAGGGAATATCCCCTGACATTGTAAATGGAAGTGCACCAAAAATACTCATAATAATCCAGCTTAGTGCAACAGTGATAAAGCCATCCTTTGTATAAAGACTTTTGGAGACAGGTTTCTTGCGGGATAACAGTAATCCGGTAATTAAGCATAGGATAGCTGTTATAAGATAAGAAAAGCCTGCTTTTTCATGATATATCAATGAAACGAGAACGGGCAGCATTAAGAATGCACTTTCAAATTTTAACAACCACCCGAGAATATATCGAATAATGGAATAATTCATTGCCGCCTAATCCTCCAAAATCTCTTTAATATCATAAACACGATAACCGGAAATTACAACAAGAACAGAATCGCCCGCTTTCATACTGTCCTGACCGGAAGGAATAATAACCTTCCCCTGACGGTAAATACAGCAGACCAGCGTATTCTTGCGCAAATGTAAATCCTGAAGAGGTATATCTGCAACAACAGAATCTTCTTTAATAATAAATTCTAAAGCTTCTGCTTTGCCGTTCGCCAGTTTGTACAGCTTTTCAACATTGCTGTTCATAGAGTTACTGGTGGAGCGAACATGTTTCAGAATATAATCAGCAGTAATGATTCGAGGATAAATAATGCTTCCAAGATTTAATTCGTTGATAACAGAATTAAAACTGATTCGGTTAATTTTTGTAACTGTCTTGGCATTAGAGATATCGTTTGCGTATAAGGAAAGTAAAATATTTTCCTCATCTAAACCAGTTAAAGCAGCAAATCCCTGGGCATTTTCTAAGCCTTCCTCAGAAAGCAGTGTCTGGTCAGTGGCGTCCCCACAGATAATGGTTGCATCAGGCAGAACTTCGGCTAAATCTTCGCAACGGTTACGGTCGGCCTCGATAATAGTTACAGCAATTCCGGACTGCAATAAGCTTTTGGCGAGATAATAACTGATTTTTCCGCCACCGGCAAGAATTGCATTTTTAACACGGTTTTTCATAATTCCGATTTTGTGGAAAAATTCAATAGCGGAACGACGCTGTGCCGCAATGGCAACGACATCCCCCTCCATAAATTCGAACTGACCATTTGGAATGATAACTTCCTCGCCCCGAATTGCAGTACATACCAGTACGTTACTGCGGAAGGTCTGCTGGAGCGTATAAAGCTTTTGACCGATTAAAGGTGAATCCTTTCCTATTTTAAAATGAAGCATTTCCACATGTCCCTTTGCAAAGGAATCTACCCGGATAGCAGACGGAAACTGGAATACTCTTGCAATTTCATGGGCAGCGGCCTGCTCAGGATTGATAATCATTGCAAGGTCAAATTCCTTTTTCAGGAATTCAGTTTCATCATTATATAATGGATTACGGACACGGGCAATAGTCTGGCAGTGTCCGGTTTTTTTGGCAATTACGCAGCAAAGAAGATTCTTTTCGTCGTCACCGGTGACTGCCACCAGCAAATCTGCGGAAGAAATTCCGGCTTCTAAAAGGGTGCTGTGGCTGATACCATTTCCAACAACTCCCATTGCGTCCATTGAGTCGGTAATGCGTGAAACCCGTTCCGGCTTTTCATCAATAACCACTAGATTGTGGTCTTCGTTACTTAGCTGTTCAGCAAGGGTGTATCCTACTTTTCCACAGCCTACAATAATTATGTTCATGATAATGTTCCTCGTAATAAGTTGATTTTACATTTTTTCTAGAAAAAAATGTAATATTTTTTCGTACAAAAGCTATTATAACACGCTTTGACAGATTTGGGTGAAAAAGATGCATTGGGATAGAGTAAGACGATATCGAACTTTGTATTACAAGATTTAGTAGCTATTATATAGGAAGAAACACAATTTTTCCAAAATAATAAAAAATTTGAAAAAAACTATTGCATTTTGAAAAACTATCATGTACAATATGCATTGCTGTGACATTGATAGCGTAGAAGCGTGAGGTTGCTGCAAGAGATTGCAGGTTTTCCGTGGAGCGAATGTCAAGTTAGGAAACTGGCGACAAGTCACTGTATCACGAATAAGGTCTACGGAAGGTAGAATGGGTAGTAGGCATCCGCTAAGGATGGGCGAACGGAAGCTTTATGATGATTGAGCAGAGGTTTGCGATACACCCGGAAATGTGTACAGTCACCGCTTGTCGTACTAATCAAAAGTGCGAAAAGGAGGCGACTTTTTTTATGGCAAGTCAAGTAATGAGAATCACTCTGAAGGCTTATGATCACGAGTTGGTTGATTCATCAGCACAGAAAATCATCGAAACTGTAAAGAAGAACGGATCACAGGTGAGCGGACCGGTACCTCTTCCAACAAAGAAGGAGATCGTTACCATCTTAAGAGCTACTCACAAGTATAAGGATTCCCGTGAACAGTTCGAGCAGAGAACTCATAAGAGACTTATCGATATCGTTACACCAACCCAGAAGACGGTTGATGCGTTATCTCGTTTAGAGATGCCAGCTGGTGTTTATATCGATATCAAAATGAAAAATAAATAATTTTTCATTTCAATGAAGAACAAGTAAGATTCTTCGTTTTAAAAATTTTAAACAAGATAATATCCTGAAGGGTTTTATATAGAAGCAATTAGGTAGATATACCTCATTCCACTTATATGGACTTTCTAGGATGAACGGTTCCGCTACCCCACATATGATGGGCATGAAGCGTTCCGCTGTAGAGAAAACAGGAGGTAAAAGAATGAAGAAAGCGATTTTAGCAACAAAAGTCGGAATGACTCAGATCTTCAATGCAGACGGTGTATTAGTACCAGTTACTGTATTGGAAGCAGGTCCTTGTTCTGTAACACAGGTTAAGACTGTGGAGAACGACGGATACGAAGCAGTACAGGTTGCATTTGTTGACAAGAAGGAAAAGGTTGTTAACAAGGATGCGAACGGCAAGAAGACTGTCGCTCGTAGACATGGTGTTAACAAGGCAGAGATGGGACACTTTGCAAAGGCTGGTGTTTCAGGAAAGAGATTCGTTCGCGAGTTCAAGTTTGAGAACGCAAGCGAGTACAACTTAGGCGATGTAATCAAGGCTGATATCTTTGCAGAGGGCGACAAGATCGACGCTACTGCAATTTCTAAGGGTAAAGGTTTCCAGGGTGCTATTAAGAGATTAGGACAGCACAGAGGTCCTATGGCTCACGGTTCCAAGTTCCATCGTCATCAGGGTTCCAATGGTGCATGTTCTTCACCAAGCCGTGTATTTAAGGGTAAGGGAATGCCTGGACATATGGGTAGCGTTAAGGTTACAACTCAGAATCTTGAGATTGTAAGAGTTGATGCAGAGAACAACCTGCTTTTAGTAAAGGGTGCCGTACCGGGTGCTAAGAAGTGTTTAGTAACAATTAAAGAGACAGTAAAAGCTGGTAAATAGTGCTAGATAGGAAAGGAGGAACTTAACGATGGCTAACGTAGCTGTTTATAATATGGAAGGCAAAGAAGTTGGCACGCTGGAGTTAAATGACGCGATCTTCGGTGTAGAAGTAAACGAGCATTTAGTACACATGGCTGTACTTCAGCAGCTGGCAAACAACCGTCAGGGAACACAGAAAGCAAAAACACGTTCCGAAGTAAGCGGCGGTGGAAGAAAACCATGGAGACAGAAAGGAACAGGTCATGCAAGACAGGGTTCTACAAGAGCTCCACAGTGGACA
>CAZEFX010000025.1:0-31831 GCA_964511525.1 uncultured Jutongia sp. | reverse complement strand
CTGAGAATGCTCGTCCAGATAGTTATACTGAATCTGGCAAAAATCCCAGTCATAGGCGTCCACCAGCTGACAGAACATGTCGGTATTTCCATGATAAGAAAATCCAATCTGACGGATAGCGCCAATTTCCATTTTCTCCTGAATCCACTCATGGATTCCAATGCTTTTTAAGCGTTCCCATGTCTGTACATCCGCCAACATATGCATCAGATAATAATCTACATGGTCAGTGCGAAGACGCTTTAACTCTTCCTGAAAGTATTTCTCTGCATCTTCTCTTGTTTTAATCATATAATGAGGCAGCTTTGTGGCAATATTGATTTTATCCCGAATCTTATTTTTCTCAAAAATTTTTCCTATGGTTGCTTCGCTACCAGGATAAACATAGGCTGTATCAAAATAATTTACACCTGCTTCATAAGCTGTCATTACCTCACGTTCTGCCTTTTCAAAATCTATCCTTCCTGCCTTCTGGGTAAAGCGCATACAGCCATATCCCAGCACTGAAAGCTTATTTCCATATTTATCATTACGGTATTGCACCTTCTTTTCCTCCATATTATAAGACTTTTTTACATTTTTAACGAAAGCTTATCTTCTTTCTTACTGCTCCTGCGGATACACTAAGCCCCATTGTTTCCGAAGATTATCCGCTATTTCCATAACAAAAATGCTATCCTCTAACGGCATGGAGCTGCTTTGTATTTCTCCTTGCTGAATTCTTTCCATACATTCTATAAATTCATATTCATAGCCACTAATCTGCTCGGGTATCTTCATAGATTTCACTAAATTATCTTCCATATCAAAAACCGAAATCAACTGAGGATTATTAATGTTTTCCACTACCATATACCCTTTATCTCCATAGAAGATACCCTTCCGGTCAGACCGGGCATAAATATCATGGGTAAGTACTGCCATTTTTCCATCCTTATAAAAAATAGTAATACTTTCCCTCCCATCTACACCTGTTTCTGTAAACTGCACAGAAGACTCTATGCGTTCTATGCCTGTGCCAAAATGCATTATGGCAAAATTCAGACCATAGACACCAATATCTAAAAGAGCACCCCCCGCCAGCTCTGGTGATATAATTCGCTCTTTATGATTTATGACATAGGACAAATTTGCAGTAAGCGTAGAAACTGTTCCAATTATTCCACTGTCCAACATTTCCTGAATCAGACTACGGGATGGCATATATCTGGTCCAGATAGCCTCTGCCACAAAAACTCCTTCCCTTTCTGCCAGCTCTTTTATTTCCCTTGCCTGCTGGCTATTCATGGTAAATGCCTTTTCGCATAAAACAGGTTTCTTATGTTGGATGCAGAGCTTCATATCCTGATAATGCCGGGAATGAGGAGTTGCAATATACACAAGCTCCACCTCTGGATCAGCTACTAATTCCTCGTAGCTTCCATAAGCTTTTGCATAACCGTATTCCTTTGCCGCTTCCTGCGCCCGTTCCTGAGTCCGGGAAGCAATGGCGTAACACTCTGCATTTTCCATACGAGCCAAAGTTGATGTAATGCTTTTCACGATTCCACCAGTTCCTAAAACCCCAATTTTCATAGTCTATATCCTCCCATATTAGAAATTTATTCTATATTCTGCACATATTTCCCATCATTTTTTTAGTCTGTATCTATTTTTCTTTCTCTTTCACTATTCTTTTACACCATTCGGTAAATGTCTATACCATCTTCGGTTCTCTTTACAACATACTCTTTCTCTGCTAACGAATCAAGGACGTCCAGCGCCTCATTTTCTACTATCTTCAGCATACCTGCACACTTTTTCACAGAAATCTCAGCACCTTTACCAATCTTTCGCATTCGTTCCATTACTTTATTCTCTAACTCATTTAACTCATGTTCCGAAGCGATAGAATTCAAAATGCAGTCTTCAAACACATTTAGCATATATACTAAAAACGGAGTCACATCTAAGACTTGATTTCCATCAACCTCTATATTGTCCTCACATTCCTTAATGGAAGAAAAATATCCAGCAAGATTTTCATTAATACTTCTTGATATCGGCAAATAAGTTATCTTCTCTACGCCATGATGATACAGATAGGAATTCATTATTATTCTTGCCGTTCTGCCATTACCATCGCACATCGGATGAATATATACAAAGTAAAAATGAAGCAAAAAAGAAACCAATATCGGATGAATACTATCTCCATTTGAAAACGCAAACATATCTTGCATTTTTTCTGCTATCTTTTCTGGCTTTTCAGGAACGTGCACTGTCTCACTGATACTACCCACTCGCACCATGCCATTTCGGTACAGCTCACCTTGTACCCCCTCATTCCCGCACACGTCTTTTACAACAATCTTCCAAAGTTCACCAAGATTCTGCGTAGTTATTTCTTCTTCTAATGCAAAGTTCATACCTTTTACAGTATTCACAACCATTTTATCATCTTTGGTCTTAGGCAGTTCAAATACACGTCTCACTTTTGCTACAGTCGTTCTGGCACCCTCAATTGTCGCAGAATGAAAACTATCAATAAGAACCATGTCCTTCACTTTCTTATCGGCACTAACTTTCTGATAAACTTCTTCCACCAAAGCCAACTGCTTCAATAGTTCCTGCGTTTCTACATAAACTAGCGTTTCGCCTTTTATTCCACGAAGTGGTAATTCTTTTATCTTCTGCAAACGTTCCTGATATACTTCTTTCGCCTCTTGTATACCAGAACGAATCTTTATATCTAACTTTTTAAAAGAATCATAGTTTATCACACAAAACACCTGCCTCTCTTTCTTAATTATAACAATTTTTTGCTTACTACTGTTCTCGTAAATCACATTCCATCAAATCAACATATCACTCCTCCAAAATCAAGCCACTTATATACTATTAGTCATAATACCTACCCCGCGATATCTTTGTGGGTTAAAAGCACGCACGTCTCAACATGGCCACTATGTCCAAACATATCACACGCCCGCACTCTCTCCAACTGATACCCCTTCTCACAAAGATACTTCAAATCTCTTGCCAGCGTAGCTGGGTCACAACTCACATAAACAATTTTCTTCGGTGCCATATTTACCACTGTTTCCAACAGTTTCTCATCACAGCCTTTGCGCGGTGGGTCTAAGGTCACCACGTCCGCCCGTAATGCCCCATTGCTCTTAGCATACTGCTCCGGCACCACTTCTTCCGCTGCTCCTACAAAGAATTCCGTGTTAGTAAGTCCATTTAATTCTGCATTTCTCTTGGCATCTTCTATAGCCTGTGGAACAATTTCCACACCACAAACCTTCGCTGCTTTCTGTGCCAGAAAAAGCGAAATAGTTCCAATTCCACAGTACAAATCCCACACCACTTCACCACCTTGCAAATCTGCGTATTCCAATGCTGTTTGATACAATTTTACTGTCTGCTCAGGATTAACCTGATAAAAGGACAATGGCGATATTTGATAACGAATATTTCCAATATAATCTTCGATATATGGTTCTCCATAAATAGTTTTGACTTCTTTTCCAAGAATAACATTTGTCTTTTCTGTATTAAAATTCAAGGAAATACTTTTTATCTGAAGTTTCTGTAACTCTTCTGAATTATTTTCTGTGAATTTTTTATCTGATTTTTTATCTGAATTCTTCTCACCATTTCTATCTGTCCTATTTATAGGACACGCAAGCAATTTCTCCACTAGCTTTTCCTGTTGTGGCAAGCTCTTTCCATTAATCACAAGACACACCATGACTTCTCCCGTCTTTTTTCCTATTCTTGTCAAAATGTGTCTTACCAGACCGGTATGTTCTTTTTCTTGATATGCTGTAATCCCATTTTCCTCCATGAATTTCAGAACCGTTTCCAAAATCACTTTATTACATGGATGCTGGATAGCACAATCTGTACATGGGATAATATCATGGGTGCGTCCTGCATAGAATCCAGCAATTAATTTTCCATTTCTATCATACCCTACTGGAAACTGGGCTTTGTTCCGATAATGATAAGGCTTGTCCATTCCAAGAATTGGCTCCATAATAATAGCATTTTCTGTTTTTCCCTGTGTATTCAAATCTTCTTTAGAAGATAACACTGGAATCCCACCGATACGACTGATACATTCTGCCACCTTTTTGCTCTTCCATTCCAATTGCTTTCCATAGTCGCAGTGCTGAATCTGGCATCCACCACATTGTCTCGCCACCGAACAGACCGGCTCCACTCTCCATGGAGAAGGCGTAAGGATTTCCATTAATCTGGCATAGCCAAAACGCTTCTTTGTTTTAATCACCTTTGCACGAACCACATCACCTACCAGAGCGTCCTTTACAAAGAGAGTATATCCTTCTACTCTTCCGATTCCTTCACCATCGGTTCCCATATCTATAATCTCCAGCGTCAGCTCCTGATTCTTCTGGCATACAATTTCCGTTTCTTTTTTCTGTTTCTTTTTCTGTGCCATTTTATTTCCTTTCTATCCTCGTTTTACATACTATTTCGCATTCCCTTTGAATACACAGTAAAATCCCGTCTGTTTCCAGACGAGATCTTCATAGTTTAATCTTATTCTTAATTTGTTTTTCTCTTCTTCACGTAACCACAGCTTTGACGTACATTAGACTCTACAAAGCGATTATAACCAAGCCACTCTGTAGTAGCATCCGCACTATCATATACTTCTGTTATAGTCTCCAATTTAGCATCTGCATTATCTGCAAAATTCAAAGCCATAGCCTCTGCAATAGCTGGTTTCTTTGGTGAACCATATTCTAATTCTCCATGATGTGCTAAAATACAATGACGAAGTTCTGTCGCCAGCATTGGTGGGAATCCTGATATTTCCTGCACTTTCTTTCCAATAAGCTCGGCACCAATAAAGATATGTCCCAAAAGTTGACCTTCATCTGTATATTCATTAGTAGGAAACTCGGACAATTCATACACCTTTCCAATATCATGAAAAATCGCTGCAGTCAAAAGCAAATCCCTGTCCAAAACCGGATAGTTAGCAGACATAAATTCACACATTTTCGCTACTGCCAGGGTATGCTGCAAAAGTCCACCTACGAATCCATGATGCACTGCTTTTGCCGCAGAATGAATCTTAAACTCCTTGACAAAATCTGTATCCTTAACAAAACAATTTTCCGCCAGTTCTTTTAAATGTGGTTCTTTAATGGATTGAATCAGTCCTTTTAATTCCTGATACATCTCTTCAATATTATATTTGGTAGCAGGAATATATTCTGCCGGATCATATTCCCCTTCCTGAGCCTTCCGTAACCGGCTAATGTTTACCTGACGTGCTCCCTGAAAGGAGGTTACCATTCCATCCACCATAACAAAATCCATAGCCTCGAAATTCTCAATTCCGTTATTTAATTCCCAGATTTTGGCATCAATTGTTCCTGTTTTATCTTGTAAAAGCAGGGAATAATAAGTCTTTCCTGCCTTTGTCTTCAATATCTGCTTTGTCTTACATAAATATATTCCGTAAAATTTATTACCTTCCTGATACTCTTCAATGTAATGCATATTTTCCTCATTTCTACACTGCTTGCTTCATTGTATGTACTATTTGTGTCCAGCAGCGCGCAGACACAAATTTGTGGAGCAAAATTTTTTTCTTTCGCTCTGTTCTCCTTCTATATGTATATCTGACTCGTTCCTATTTTAAAGCATATTATCCTCTGTGTCGAGGACATTTTTATAATTCCATCCAGATATCCATACAAAAGAGAGTACAAGCACCTGATTTTACTCGTAGCACCTTCTGAGCTTTCCTAACGCTTTTTTCTCGATTCGTGAAACATACGAACGAGAAATTTGAAATTTGTCAGCAATCTCCCGCTGAGTCTTCTCTTCTTCTCCAAAAATCCCATACCGCATACAAATAATCTCCCGCTCCCGCTCTGTCAGCACCTTTTTCATATAATCATTGAGATGACTTAATTGCTCCTGAGTAGTCAGGCGCTCCACCACATCTTCATCCTCATACTCAATAATATCCAATAAATTGATTTCATTGCCTTCCTTATCAGAACCGATGGAATCGTAGAGATACACATCCCTGGCACTTTTCTTCTCCCAGCGTTTCATCATGAGGAGTTCGTTTTCAATGCACCTCGCCGCATAGGTCGCCAGCCGAATCCCCTTCCCTTCATCAAAGGAATCCACCGCCTTAATCAATCCAATGGTTCCAATAGATATAAGGTCCTCCATATCCCGCTCACCCATATTGTACTTCTTGGCGATATATGCAACCAGTCGCAGGTTTCGTATAATCAGACAATCTCTCGCCTTCTGGTCTCCCTCTTTACACTTTTTCAAATACACTTCTTCTTCTTTGGCGCTTAAAGGTTGTGGAAATGACTGCACGCAATTCTACCTCTTTCACGCTATCCTTACATCCTATGCGGGGGCGGGGATGTCTGTGCCTTTCCACGATGAAACTTATTAGTTATACACTATATTTCTGTGCAAACTCTGCCACTGGCATTGGTTTTGCATAAAAATATCCCTGAATCAAATCACATTCCTGTTCTGTCAAAAACTCAACTTGCTCTCTGCTCTCAATCCCCTCTGCAACAATTTTCATATTTAATTTCTTTGCCAAGTCAATAACCTCAGATACAATCAGCAGGCCTCTCTCTTCCACATCTGCTCCACGGAAGAAATCGGCATCGATTTTTAAAACATCAATTTGCAGTTCCTTTAGAGAATTCAAAGAAGAATATCCCGCACCAAAGTCATCCATAGACACCGGAAATCCAGCCTTCCGCAGCTTCTGCACCGTGTTTAATAATACCTTCTTATCATCAAAGAAAGCACTTTCTGTAAGCTCCAGTTCAATCACACTATGTGGCACCTGATATTTATCTACAATAGCACAGATATGTTCTGCCAAATCTTCTCTGGTAAAATGAGCTCTGGATACATTGACAGAGATTGGCACAAGTTTACGTCCCTGTGCAAGCCACTCAGCCTGTACTCTGGCAATCTCTTCCAGCATATAGTCATCCAATTTTAATATAAAACCGTTCTTTTCAAAAATTGGAATGAAACGGTTCGGCGCAATAAATCCTTCCGTCGGATGAATCCAGCGAACCAATGCTTCTGCACCACCTAACACCTCTTGTGAAGTGCTGATTTTAGGCTGTAGGTATACCTGAAATTCCCTATTTGCCAACGCGCGATCCATATCATCCTCTACCTTGCGCTCCCACAATTTTTGGTTATTCATTTCCACATCAAAAAAAGCGGTCTTATTTTCTGCGTCTTCTCCCAACATTTCACAAGCTATCATGGCATTATTGTATAATTGCTCTACATCACATTCACCGGGCTGAACCAAATATACACCTATACCAAAATACACTTTCATTCCTGGTAAAACTGCATTCAGCCCATTCTCCAGTTCTTGAATTCGTGTTTCCAGCTGATCCGTTTCTGTATAAACCAATAAAAGACTAAACTCTGCATTCTCCTGATGCGCCATCACTTCATTCCGATTAATCTCCCTCTTTAGCGTATCATAAAACTGCTCAATTAGTTCTTGTCCCTTGTTCACACCGAAGCAGGTACAAAAACTGCGATATTTACGCATCTTAAAATGAACCATAGCATACTTTCGATGCCCTCTCTTATTCTTCTTTAACAGCTTTGTTCCTTTTTTAATGAACAACAGTCCATTTTCTCCACCAGTCACCATGTCTGTATAAATAATTTTTGTAGTTCTACGTACGCTAGATACCATACTAATAATAGAAATCAGATAATAGATTACAAAAATTGCAATCAACAATCCGCAAAGAAAAATACAAAATCCCATCATCCAAAAGTCCCGAAAATATATTGGAACATTATTGAGAACCATGACTTCCAAGTCATTTACCTGAATAACAATCCAAAGCTCCAACTGAGCAAAAGAAGCAGCATCACTAAACTCCGCTTTGGAAAAAATTTCTTCCAAGACATTTTCATTAACAACAAGTTCTCCGTCATCAATGGTAAATGCCTGTTCCTTCTCCCCAGCAAGAATAACACGGATTTCTTCCTCTGTAATTTCCGACAAAAAATCTATATTTATAGTTTCATCCATTACAGGATACCGGTCATTACTAGACCACACCGGTTTTCTATCCTTATTTATGACAGCTACCGCTTCAATTTCCTCCAGCACATCAATATGAGATAATACCGTCTGTTCAATTTTTTCTTCCTTTTTTGAATTGTAATCTACAAAAAGTTCCGCAATCTTCACAGATTTTCTACTACTGTCCATCAATTTTCTCTGTACGATATCCATACCGGCTCCCCCCAGTGCAAATACCATAATAACAACAAATATACAAAGAATTAAAATTAAACCTAATACAGATGGCCAAATACGCTTTTTCTTAAGTTTTTTTATTCTTTTCTCTTTTGATTTGTTCATAAACTATTTTCCTCCTACTCAAATCACTAGTATTCCTATACTAACATACTGAATGCAATACAAAAGGTTCCATCTCTTCAATGTCATTTAGTCCATTAGCTTATAAAAACAGCTATTTATTCTTAATATTCACAAACATGATTCCAAGAACCAAAAAACCGGCCAAAAAGAATGCCACCATGATAATAGTAAGTATCATAACAGAATCCTCTGCTTTCTCAGCAGGAATATACATTTCTTCCGGGTTCTCAGGGTTGTAATAAATCTCCATCTGATCCCCTTCCTCAAAAACACCATTCTTATAGTAGCCTGTACTTTCTTTTTCATAACGCACGTCATCTACATAGTACTCATAAACCGGTCTCCAGCGATTCACATATTTGTCATTCACCTTTTTTCTGAACTTTTTCAACTGAATAATAGTAGCGTCTGTTACTTCTGTACAAACTTCGTTCCTTTTTTCAATGTTCTCCTGAACTTTTCCTCTTGCAAAAAATAAAATTCCGGAAATAAGCCAACAAAGTAATACGCCTCCTAAAAATGCCATGACTATAATTGTTTTCTTATTCATTTTCTCCTCCTATATAATTCATCCATTCGAGCTCCTAACTTAAATAATTGACAGCCAAAATGACAACACTGGTAATTATCATAACAATTCCAACAACTCGGTTTAAAGTTTTTGCTGATACCTTATTTGCAATTATTGCGGCAATTCTTGCCCACAAAAATGTAAATGTCATGCAAAGAATCAAGCTGAACACATCTGGCATACCTCCAACTGCAAAATGACTAACGCCACCGGTTAATGCTGTAAATGCCATGATAAATACACTTGTACCTACTGCCATGTGCATCTCATATCCCAAAAATGATGTAAGCACAAATAAAAGCATCATACCTCCACCTGCGCCAACAGTTCCGCATATGAAACCAACTACAGTTCCTCCTACAACTGACTTTATCATCCTGCTCTTCTTACTTTGCTCTTTCATTTGCTCTTTTGTGGTCTGCACCGGTTTTAGCAAAAAGCGCAATCCAATGAATATCATCGCAACCTGCATAGTTCCACTTATAGTCTGTTCCGGTAAAAAACTCGCTACATAGCTTCCTGCTGCTGTCATTGTCAGTACAGAAATAAGCAACAAAAGACTTCTTTTGATATTCAGATTACCATTTCTTTTATATGTCCATGCACTTACCAAACTAGCTAACACATCACTCATAAGCCCAATGCCTACAGCCTGATATGCTGGCATTCTCAAAAATGTCACCAGTATTGGTCCGATAACTGCTGCAGCACTCATCCCCGCAAATCCGGTTCCTATACCAGCCCCTGCTCCAGCAAGAAAACATACCAAAACTTTTATAAATATCTCCATCTTTATATTTCCTCCAAACATTTCAATCTTTTGTATCAATTTCAGAACCAATACAACTCTATTTCTTTTCTTTCCTGTTCATCAAAATACAAATAATAGCTAATGGTTTCATCCATAGTTACAATCATATAATTTGAACATCCTATCTCGTAAAACAAATCTTCGATGATATTATAATAGGTTACATAGGACATATCCTCCTGTGTAATTTCAAAGATTTCCATAAAAGCTTCCTGTGTGATTTCAGCATGGAAACATTCCGTCATGGCCTGTAGCTTTTCATCTACTGACATATTTTCTGTAAATAATGCACCTGAAACCTTTTCACAAAGCTCTCTTCTTACTCTTGCATCTTTAAAAGCAACCTCTGATTCACTCACGTAATATTCCGTTTCATCAGAAAGCATACAAGTGAAATTATTTTCAGAGTCTATAATATAGGTATATCCGTCTACACCTATACACCCGGCTGTATATATCATCATCGTTACTCCGGAAAATGAATTGCCTTGTATATTTGAGTCTGCTTCTTTCACCTGGGAATAGCTCATATCACTAATCTTAGCCGCAACGGCATCTAATTTTTCTCTTTGCGTCATCTCAGATGTAAAAAGTGTCTCTTCAAAATAATCATACAAATACATATAATCCGACGAAATAGTTTGTCCCTGGAAATTTAAATCCGAACTCGTTCCATCAGAATAATTTACCACCAAATAATTATGGTCTGAGCTTGCAGCTCCTACATAACTTCGCTTTTCCGGATATTGCAAAGATTGTATGTATGCATCTAATTCTAAATCATGAGCTGCTACCATAGCGATTGTTGAACACACCCAGCAATCATATCCCAGCTGATATGGAAGCTTACTGCACGCTACTCCGATTGCTTCGACTTTTTGGGCCTCTGTCATCTCTTCTGTCCATAAAGCATCCTCCAGCTTTTTTACATAAAGACGTAACGGAGATTGTTGCTGGTATTTCAAAGAATATTCTCTTCGTTTTACCAAATCGCCTTTATAGTAAACTTCTATCCAATGCTCTCCTTTTTTTCGTAGCACAATATTAATTCTATGATATTTTACAGGCTTTGTATAGGAACCCTCCCCTAAGCTTCCTGACTGAACATCATAGCTGGTCTCAATAGCAGAATCCTTGTAATTTGGGTAATAAGCAAATTCCCCATATTCATAACGATTTCCTTCTGCGTCATACTCATAATCAGGATATGCTGTGTATGTATCGTATGAGGTTTTTATTGTCAGCTCATCTTTTTCAAAATGTTCCAATTGATTTTCATCTAATATTGTAAGTGTGATGTGCTCTATATATTCTGTTTCATTATCCTTTGTATTTGAATTATCGTTCCTTATATCTGAATCTTTATTAAAAGTAAATGTTACGCCACCTGCTTCTATCTGCTCTACTTCATAGGCATATATATATGCTTCCACTGTAGTTTCCGGAAGATAATCCAAACGAAAGCTTCTTCCTTTTGCATCCTCAAATACATTGGATTCCATATAATAAATTTCTGCGCCTTCTTCGATATTTTCTGGTATCGTAATTTCACTCCAATTATTGTCCAAATCTAAATATTGATAGATTCGCTTCGTTCCAGCATCTGGTATATGTGTTGGAAAAGTGGTTATATCTTCTTCCGGTGTTGCACTGGTCATTGGTATATTTGTTGCGCTTCCTTCCGGTATCGGTGTTGTGCTTGTCACTGGTGCTTTTGTTACGCTTCCCTCCGGTGTCGGTGTTGTGCTTGTCACTGGTGTTTTTGTTGCACTTCCTTCCGGTGCATATGTTGGTTCTGTAGTGGAAGCTGGATTCTTTTCATCTCTTACATATACTGTGCAACGATATTTTTTCTTTCCAATTTTTGCAACTACTATTGCAATCCCTGGTTTTTTCGCTTTTATCGTAACACAATTTTTCTTCTTTTTTGAAAGAGTAATGTACTTTTTTCCAGCTGCCACCTGCCATTTTGTCCGCTTCTTCTTTGAAAGATTTTTTACATATATTGTTTTCTTTTTCCCAACAGACAGCTCTATGCCATTAGAACTTAATTTTATCTTCTTTGACGCCTGTGCTTTGGTAGTTGATATGCTTATACTATATGTCAGAATTAAAATTAAGCTAAGTAAAACACCTGTTAAAATATGTTTTTTCATAATCATCCTCTTTTTCATGACTTCCATAGTCTTTTTTCCATTCCACAAGTTTCTTAAATCTTATTTATTTCAATCAAAGGAGTTTTCTATATGCCAAAGCTGCGAAGTATCCCCATCATATTTTTCCCAGTCCGTATCAGACACCTCTATATACCAATTTTCTCCCTCACATTCCATCCAGCCATAATCATTGTCACCTGCAATATCGTCATACCAATACTGCCATAAATTCGGGCTGACATCGGTGTTGTACCACAAATAGCAATCGCTGTCATAATCATAGTATGACCGTACTCCATAGTCCCATGTGATATGTTTCTCATATTCATCCTCTTGTGTGCAGATACGGTACATGTTCGGCGAAACTTCATCCAAATAAATTTCTGTTCCATAAATCTCCAGATTGGTTTCTATTTCCTGCTCTTGATTTGTGGATAAATACTCATTCTGTTCTGCGGGAAATATGCTCATCCAACAAATCACAATAGAAAAACCTATTGTCATAACCACCATAATCACTGAAATCACCTCAAAGAATCCTATTTTCTGGACATGATTTTCCGATGATTTCGCAGGAGGCTCAAGCCATTTTACATATATAATTTCATCAATATAAACCGGTGTCTTAGTCATTTCTGCACCACAATTTTTACAGGTTGGGTAGAATCCTTCTGTCCAATTAGTCTCTAATTCCGTTCCGCAATATTCACACAAATAATGGGCTTCATATGAACCATCCGGCTTTTTAAAAACTATATTGTCAGCATCATAATATTTTCCGTATTCATCATAATATCCCTTTTTGTACGATGTACCAGTCTGCTCATCCTTCCAGGATTCATGGACGAATAGATAATCATGTTCCTTACAAACTAATACAACTGCCTTAGTCTTAATATTTGATGGCATGTTTGTAGGCTGATTTGTCCGAAGTCTTTTAGGCGTTGCTGCCGATGAATATCTGTTATAGCTACTATACGAACGTCTTGAAGAACTACTATGTGACGAACTGCTTCTTCTTGATGAACTACTCCGACTACGGGAGCTGCTTCTACTACGTGAACTTCTAGAACTTGAACTTCTCCTGCTTGGTGGCATATTTTTTCTCCTTATCTTGTGTATGTTTATGTGTGATTCAAGATTTATTTCATTTTCTTCCAACATTTCCTAATAAATCTGTTATTTTTCTAAACCAAGATTAACCCAATATGCATCACGCGTCAATCTTGGTTTAGGATGTAGTATATTTCATTATACACATTTTTTATATAATATGCTTTTCAAAATAAAAATGACATGGTAAAATCAATACACAAACTACATATATAGGAGGGGTATTAATGACAGAAAAACAATATACACGTTCAAGCAAAGTGGCTTACATTGGTGTAATCATAACCTGTTCTTTTATTGCATTAACCTTAATCAGTGCACTAGCCTTTCAAGTAAACAAAGGAAACACCGCTAGTCTTTATGTTCAATTAATCGGCATACTTTCTAGCATTATACTTGCAACATATTGTTTTATCTTTAAACGAAACAAAAAATCCGGCATGATAGGTATTAATTCTGCCGCAGCCTTTATGTATCTTATGGTATGTACCTTTAACAATACTCAGTATGTGTTTTTATATGGCTTTATTTTACTATTCTTATCCATGGCATATCTAAACAAACGTCTGATTATTGGCGGAAATATTGCTATCATTGTGGGATATATCATTCATGTAATTAAATTAAATCTATTAGGAAATGTAGATTCTAATTTAGTTTTTATGGGAGGTTTAACCATAGGCTTATGCTGTATCAATTCTATTGCTGTTATAAGTCTGCTTCTAAAATATAATCAGGAAAACACATCTAAAATTACAGAAAAAGCAGAACAGGAAGCAAAAACCTCAGCAGCACTTCACGAAATTGCCAAACAGATTACAGATAGTTTTGAAAGTGCCAAGACCTTGTTAGATGAATTAAACCAGGCACTGACCACTGAGGATGAAGCAATGCAAAATATTGCTGCCGCTACAAATAGTAGTGCAGAGGCAGTACAAGAACAAGCCACCATGTGTGGAGAAATCCAAAATGAAACTAATATTGCAGAAAAAGGGATTGAATCCATGATTTCTGCATCGGACACTGCAAAGAACACTGTAGAAGAAGGTGCTGATTTAATCGGAAGCTTAAAACAGCAGGCAATTATGGTAGAAGAGGCTAATGCGCAAACCGTGGAGGCCACACAACGTCTATCCGCTAAAGTTACTAATGTAAAAGAAATTATTAATGCAATTTTAGCAATTTCCAGCCAAACAAACCTTCTTGCATTAAATGCCTCTATTGAAGCAGCAAGAGCAGGAGAAGCCGGAAAAGGTTTTGCAGTAGTTGCAGATGAAATCCGCAACCTTTCCGAAGATACCAGAGAGTCTGCTAATCAGATTACAGAAATTATCGAAACACTAATTACAGATGCTTCTATTACCAATGAAAGTGTATCTGTTTCTAGTATAAACATCCAGAAACAGGGAGAAATGATTTTGGAGACCCAGAAAAAATTTGATGTAATCGAACGTGAGGTAGACGCACTGGTAAATAATATTCATCAAACAGAAAATGTAATGCACAAGATTTTAAGTGCTACTACCACCATCAACGACAACATTTCACATCTATCTGCAAGTAGTGAAGAAATTGCAGCTACTTCGGAGGACGGTGTAAATATTTCCCGTCAAGCTGTCATTGATTTAGAAAAAGTAACGAACGAAATGACATATATCTTTGAATTATCAAATCGTTTAAAAAATGTTTAAATACTACAAAAAAGAACTGGAACAACATATAAGTTCCAGTTCTTTTTTCACTTATCCTTTACTATTGTATTATCACACCGTTATTTTACGTTTCAGACTTTTACCTAAAGAATTCTTTGCCTGTACTACAATTTTATCGCCCTTCTTTAATTTAAATTTCTTTTTTAATTTCACTTTAAAAATTCCAGAGTCAGTAACTTTTGCAGTATATTTTTTCTTATTCACCCAGACAAATACCTTTGTCTTGGTATTTTCTACGGTAGCTTCATTGCTATTTTCCGTGTTTCCATCAGAATCTATTGCTGTCCCTGTAGTAACACTGGAGGAAGTAGCTGCTGTTACCGCAGCATTCACCAAATGAACCTTTCCTTTTATGATTCTGCTATTCTTTTTCGCCTTGGTAACTGTAGGTTTATTCGGTGCCATTTCCTTCTTTGTCAGACTCAAAACCGGACTTTTTCCTTTAATATTATTCAAATACACCTTTACCTTCACTCCGGAATCTGTTCTCGGAATACTTATGGTATAACGGTATAATTTTTTCTTAGAAAGGAACTTTGACTTTTTCACCGTATAAGTCTTTTTCTTTATCTGAACAGATGCGCTGGTACATTTTTCTTCAGAATAAATTTTCACCTTCTTAGTAAGATTTGTCACCTCATCTGCTGTTGGTTTTGCAGGCTCTGTCTGTTTCACCTTCCTGCTGGTTCCCAGACTATCCCTGCCAATAGCATCTATTGTTTTTATTTGGATTTTCATTTCAGCCGGCAAAAGCTTTGGTAATTCAAAGCTATAAGAACCATCCTCTTTTATAGCAATCTTTCTTTTAACTACTTTATACTTTGCATTATAAATATCCGCAATTTTATATAATTCTTCTGTTCCGTCATCCTGCATATATACCGTTTTCTGATCCGCAACGATAAACACCGGATATACATTGGTATCATTTAAATTACCAGTAACCTTTCGAGATTTTGTTACCACCTTATCCATGGATGGTTTGTTTGGTCCCGTTCTCTTAACGATAACCACCGTTCTGGCACTTGCTCTTCCCTGATCATCTGTTAAATATACTAACACCTTAGAGCCAGATTTTTGCGGTGGCAGCGCATATTTAAAGCTTCCATCCTCTTTTACCAGAGATTTGTATACGGTTCCATCCTCTACCTGAAAATAAATAGTAGCACCCGGCTCTGCTGTTCCTTCAATATACTGCTTACGGTTGGTATAGGTATTTACCTTTGGAGCCTGCAAAATACTCTTATTTACGTTGTTAATTCGAATATATCTTATGGTTCGATTTCCATGTAAATCCGTAGCCAAAACAGAATAGATATCATTTTCTGTACAGGTTACATACTTTTCCACTCTTTCTGCATTTGTCCAGACACTAGAATCAGCAGCATATTTTCCCTGTAAATATTTTATGGAATATAAGCCGGAGGCATCATTTGCCTGAACCGCCACCTTTACATCGTTATTGGTTTCCTCATCGTTTAACGCTTTCAAAACCAAAGATGGACCTGTGGTATCCAGAGAATCCACCTTTGAAAAATCTGCACGGTAATAATAAAAGTCTTCTGAACTATCCAGCAGTTCCTCAACCCATGCTTTTGTTTCTGCCAATTCCTTTGCGCCAGAACCAGTCTGAAGCAAATACTGATAATCCTCAGAAGTTCCAACACTCCAGTTATTGTCCTGTGGGTTTTTCATGGTTCCACATAAGGATTCTCTCACCATATATTGTTCTACATAATCCCTCATATCAGCAGCACTGACACGATTTACCTCTGTGGCAGTAAACAGATTTGGCTTTTTAGTTTCCTTTAAGCGGTTTACCACCAATAAAACCTGATCGCCATCTTTTAACTCCTGTCCATTATAGGTAAGACTATCCACACGAAAGGTATCATTAATCTTGTCTCCATTATAATTATATCTTGGCCTCACAGTAGTATCAATATGATACTCAATGCCATCAAAAACATAAAAATTACTTAAATCAGTGGTCCATTCCTTCTTCATAAATGGTTGTAATGACTCCGAACCATCATAATCAATAATAGAACGCATGGCTCCCGGGCTAACTACAATAGAACCTCCGCTTGTTATATCCGACGGCTGGTCAGATTCTGAAGAATTCAGCAGATTTTCCCCTGCTGTTTCATATGCACTGGCAGACCATTCAAGCCATTCTCTTAACTGACTTCCTGTTACAGCATATAACCAAAGTTGAACACGATAATTCATTAACTGATACATATTTGAGCGGGTAAAGTTGCCGGAAATGTCTACATAGTCTTCTCCACCACCACCGCCATATTTCATATGACGGGAAGCGGCTACTACAGGCAGCTCTTTATATGCTTCTCCCTCTGTATTCTGATATAAAAGTCCATAAGAAATGCCAATATTATTCATCAACTGAACAGCACCGCTATCTTCTACTGTTCCGAAATAATTTTCCAGTCGGGTTCCTGCTGCCAATTCACATAATATCTCACTACTGTCTGCAATAAAGGTATTATCCCAGCTCCCCATGAAGTTATTAATATTAGGATCTGCTACCGTATCCTTTTTCACCTTACGGATTGCTGACTTTCTTTTCACAATTTGATTAAAACCGCTTGCATTGGATAAAGCAAAATCCACAACCCCAATACCATAACCACTGTTGGCTACCATAACTAAATTCTTGCCATTTACCAGTCCGGTTTCTGTATCTACTCCTGGATAAGAATCATATTTTGTAGTACCGTCTGCACAAAAATTTGCATGCTTATGCCCACACAATACAGCATCTACTCCTTCAATTTTTGTCAACGCATATCCCACATTTTCATCCATGAGAACCGGATTCTGTTCACCTACACCAGAATGCGCTAGAACTACTATAATATCTGCTCCCTGGGCTTTTAAAAGCTGAGTTTCTTTTGTAACATTGGCTACAATATCCTCTCCTATTAATTCGCCGGAATAATCCTGTCTTTTTTTTGACAGGGTTGGAATGGTTTCACCAATCACTCCCACATTAACTGTAATTGTATTTCCATCCTCTGTAGTAAGTGTTTTTGGAATTATTTTATTTCGATTCCAAACATGAGCTCCTGTATTGGCATTTGTAACATTGGATACTACTACCTTATCTAAAAGCCCGGTAGAAGTTAACTGATTTTGGATATACGGTAAGGTATATTCAAAATCATGATTCCCCAAAGTAACAGCATCGTAACCTAACGATGCCATTGCTTGATAAATGGGCTGAATCTGAGCTTCATCATAATCATAAATATAATCCGTGGTATAATCATACATTACATCTCCCAAATCGAAGAGTAATGTGTTATTTGCTCCTTTTTCTGCTCTTGCTTCCTGAATGAGAGTTGCCACTTTAGCCAGACCGTATGGGTTATTTGCAGCTCCATTTGTATAATCCACATCCGTAACCTGTCCATGCAAATCAGTAGTAAATACCAGACGCAAATCTGCCGTTGGCTTTTTTCCTTCCTCCTCTGCAGCCTGTGCCGGAACAGTCCCAAACATCTGAGTTGTCAGCATCGCCACTGCTAATCCAAAACTTAGTAACCGTTTCTTTAATCTTTCCTTTCTCACGTATGTTACTCCCTTCTTATGTTAATTTTTTCCATAATGGAAACCATTGTACCCCTACAATGTGTCAAAACTCTGTCATTTTACAAAACATCCTCTGGTTTATTCCTGTATCGCCTGCATCATGGCTGGAATAATCTGTTTCTTTCTAGAAACTGTATTTTTCAAAATAATCTGCTTCTGATCTTCCGGAATCCAAAATGCTTCCTTCGCCAAATCCTCTGCTCCATTTCCTTCATAAAGCAATTCTGTACTTCCTGTCAGAATATTAGTCAGCATAAAGAACAGCATTGGAATCTCATGATCAATTAATGCCTTTTTCATATAAGGTATCAATTTGTCTTTAATCGCATCCAAATCATCCTGATTCATAGAAGTAATCTGTCCTACACCAAAAGAAGTATCCCCCAGCTTAAACTTCTTGAAATCCTGATAGAATATTTCCTCTGGAGATTTCGCCTGAAGATTACTTCCTGCTGCAAACATTTCTTTTGCATGCTCCTGAACATCAATTTCAGCGATTTCTGCTAATGCTTCCGCTGCCGCCTTATCTACCTCGGTACAGGTTGGAGAACGGTAAATCAAGGTATCTGACAGAATGGCAGAACAAAGAAGCCCTGCGATTTCCTTGGTAATTTCTATATGATTTTCCAAATACATCTGATACACAATGGTTGCCGTACAGCCTAAAGGCTGATTTCGGAAATATACCGGATTCATTGTTTCCAGATTACCGATACGATGGTGGTCAATTACTTCCAACACCTCTGCATCCTCCAAACCATCCACCGCCTGAGACATTTCATTATGATCCACCAGCACCAGCCGTTTCTTTCTGGTACTTAATAAATTACGACGGGAAATCATACCATAATACTTTCCATTAATATCCAGAATCGGGAAGTCCCGATACCTTTTCTCTGCCATTGTTTCACGAATGTCATCAATGTAATCATTTCTATGAAATGTAATGAGATTTTTGGCTTTCATAAAATATCGAATTGGCATGCTTTGGTTTACCAGACGAGTGGCTGTATAAGTATCATATGGTGTTTTTATAATATAACACCCATTATTTTCTGCCAATTTTTTGATTGTAATAGAAATCATTGCTCCATCACAGACAATAATACATTTTGCTCCCATTTCAATTGCGCAAAGCTGGGACTCATATCGATTTCCTAAAATTACAATATCATCTTTTTCAATATAGCTTTCCATTAAATCCGGATTCGCTGCCGCAATAAGACATTTTCCGGAAGCAATTTCTTCTTCTGGATTTCCAGTAACCATTTCCCCTTCCAAGGTTTCTACAATATTACGAAATGGTGTTTTAGCAGAGGCAATAATCCGGTTGTCATACACATCCATGTATGATTTGGCAATATCTTCAATGGTAATCAAGCCCCCTAAGCTTCCATCCTCATTAACAATAGGAAGTGTCATTAAGGAACCTTCCTTCATTAATTCCCATGCCTTTTTCAAAGAAATATTCTGACTAACTCCCGGCACCTGCGCCACATCAATATCAAAAACCTGAGCACGTACATCATTTAAATATCCCGGCTCTGACATTCCAAACTTCTGAAGAACAAACCTTGTCTCTGCATTGGTTTGTCCAGCTCGTTTTGCAACATATTTCTTTCCTGTAATTTTGCATTTCAGGTCAGCATAGGCCAGCGCCGAACAAATGGAATCTGTATCAGGGTTAATATGACCAATTACATGTATTTTTTCTTCCATTGTTACAACCCCCTGTTTTTATTTATTTTTCCTCATAATCCTCTTCTGCATACTGACTAATGTCAATGACATATTCAAATCGTCTTGCTAAAGCTGGAGCCACTCGGAATAATTCATCCAAAGTGCTTCCTTCATCTGCCAGCACTACCATGAAATCTCCATGAAAGGCATCCATTACTGCAAAAATTTTGGTAATGGTTGGGAAGGTTAACTGTGCAGCTCCATCAATTAAAAGACAACTTCCCTTAATCTGATGGCATACCTTCAGTAAATCCATTTCATTGAGCTGCTGAGCATGTATTTTTGCAATCCGGCTAGTAGATAAAAACTCTTTTTTATTCATAATGCGGACAATTTTCTTGGTAATTCCAAGAATACGCTGATCCCCTTCTCCTACCAGTACAAAATGCTTTGGTTCCCGTTCCCCGGCAATCAGAGTTAAAATATCTCTTAGGGAATTATGAAGCGCTTTGGTAGTAGGAAGTTCTTTTTCCTGTAATTCTGGCTGGTTACCAAGCTCTGGACTATCCTCCGGTACTACCTGCTTTAATTCCGGCATATCTGGTTCTGGCATAATCTTATCTAATTCAATCATAATTACCTCTTCTCCTGAATTTGCATATGCCACAGCGTCTTGTACGCTACTTGCCGGCACTGCATCTTCTGGTGTTACATGGACAGGTGCAATATTAAGTGGTGCTACGATTTCCTCCATTCCCTCTGGCTGTACCGGAATAGAAGATGCTTCCACCATTTCCTCTGCCTGTGCCGAATTGGTAAATCCTTCCACCATTTCCTCCTGCTCTGGTTCTTCTGTAATATTTAATGGGATATACTGCTTTCCTGTTTTTTGCTGCACTGCCTGAGTCATACGATCTAACACATTGGTAGCAATATTTGGTACTTCGCTGGCAAATTCTGCCACATCCTCTGCTACCTCCACTGCCTTTTCTTTTAACTGTTCTCTATGCTCTGCTTCAAAAATAGCAGCAATTTCTTTTGCCAAATCCTGAGTGATTCCGGTAGGAGCCTGTGGCTCTTCTGGGAAAATATCCCGTTTCTCGAAAGCTGTTTCCTGCTCTTGGGTAGAATCCACCTGTTCTGATTTTTCCTCTACCTGAGCCTCTTCTGCCTCTCTCTCCGTTTCTTCCACTGACTTGGAGTCTTCCTTCTGTTTATTTTCCTGCTGCTTATTTCCACGTTTCCATAAACCAGATAATTTCATAAAGCCCTCCTTTGCCATATTTGCCAGTTCTCCCGGCTCCATCAACATATCGCCTTCATCTTCATCCCGTTCTTCTTCATAATCATCCACAAAATCGTCTTCGTCTTCTGTCTGTTCTTTCTTTGCTTCCTTTTTCTGCTTTTGACGTTCCTTTTCCTCTTCCAGAATTTCTTTCGATAAATCTGGTAAAGAGCCCGTATCGTCTGGATT
The DNA here is from genome assembly GCA_964511525.1 of uncultured Jutongia sp. Lineage (GTDB taxonomy): Bacteria > Bacillota > Clostridia > Lachnospirales > Lachnospiraceae > Jutongia. Next base: position 10,253 of record CAZEFX010000025.1, on the reverse strand, counting down.
TGGTTCCTCTTCTTCTATGGTATAATCCTTATCTTCGTAGTAAAGATCCTTTCCACTCTCCAAATATCCTAACAGCATGTCCGCTCTGTCCACGATTTCCCCCTGGCCAAACCACAATTTAATATCCTGACATTCCTGACAGCAATCCTCATATCTGCCGGCCTTCTGGTAAAGCTTTGCCAGCTCATATGCCCATTCCTCAATATATTCTTCTTCCTTTAATACTTCCAACGTGTCAATTAATTGACTAATCGGAACTCCTTTTGACTTGTCAATACGATACCGCAGAATCAAATTATCTCTGGTATTATTACTTAATCCCAAAAATTCCTGATAAAAATCTTCTGCTTCTTCCAGTTCATTGGTACGGATAGCAAGATAAATAAGCCTATACAAAATTCGGCGGGTACGATTCTTCTTGTATAAGCGCAGATAGATTGCTTTTGCTGCTGCAAACTGCTCTGTTTTCATATATATTTCTGCAAAGGTATGCAAATCTGCTCTGGAACGAACCTGCCGCACATCTATGGTACTTAACACTGCAGCAGCCTTTTTGTATTTTTTCTCCTCCACCAGACGCTGAATCTGGGCAATCTTAAGATTGATTTCGTATTTACTCATTATTTCCTCCAATCCAAAGCAGTATCCATGGAATACCCTTTCTATGAATCATGTCGTAATTTTGTTTCAATTTTACCACTTTTCCCACATCTTTTTATTATATATGTAATTCATTCATATGACAATGTTTAATATTTTTTACGGTTTCTCTGTTTCCTTCTAGCAAAATATGTTATGATAGCAATATGAAAAAACAAAAAATATGCGCCTGGGGAATGGCGCAGGAATGGAGAGTATTTTATGAAAATTCAATCAGTATTTGATGATGCATTCAAAACTTATGGACGTGTAGTAGATGGTTATGATTACGACCTCCTTCTGGAACGCTTAGAGGCTACTACCGAGAAACCAGCAGATCAGGTTATTTATGTTCCTTCTGCATCGCAGCTGGAGGATACTCCTGCCTATGCACAGCTACGGGATAACTGCTATGGTGGTATGCCAATCCAGATTGGTTACTGTAATGGTACCAATACCAAGCTTAACTGCTTTGAATATCATCGTGACAGCGAAATTAACATTGCCGCTGACGACGCCATTCTTTTGGTAGCAAGACAGCAGGATATTGTAGATGGAAAGATTGATTCTTCCAAAACAGAGGCTTTCCTCTGTCCAAAGGGAACAGCAGTTGAGTTATATGCTACCACACTTCACTATGCACCATGTAGTGCAAAGAAGGGCGAAGGTTTCCGTGTAGCCATTGTTCTTCCAAAGGGAACCAATGAAGAAGCACCTGAGATTTCTGTTGCAAACGAAATCGATAAATATTTATGGGCTAGAAATAAATGGCTCATTGCTCACCCAGAAACCTCTGAAGCTGCCGATGGCGCTCAGGTTGGTATCACTGGTGAAAATACCGATATTATTGACTTAATCTAATTCAAAAACATAACTTATCCTGACCCATGTTATTCTTTAGCATGGGTCAAATCTTGTACAGATTAGAAATTAGGAGGAACATCATGCAAACATTGCCAGAAGCTTTTGTCCAATTAAGACAACCTCTTCTTAAGGAGGAATGGAGTGATTTTTTAAAAAGCTATGAATGCCCTAAAACCTATGGACTTCGTCAGAATCCTCTAAAAAGCTGTGGGAAGCTGCCCTTTACTTTAGAACCTGTTCCATGGACGAAAGAAGGGTTTTATGCTGACCCGGAAGAAAGACCTGGTAAGCATCCTCTCCACGAAGCAGGCGTCTACTATATTCAGGAACCCAGTGCCATGTCCGTGGTCAGCCTCTTAGACCCAAAACCAGGGGATGTAGTCTGTGATCTTTGTGCGGCACCGGGAGGAAAAAGCACCCAGATTGGAGGCAGATTACAGGGACAGGGGTTATTAGTATCCAATGAAATTTTCCCTGCCCGTGCCCGTATCCTTTCCCAGAATATCGAACGGATGGGAATCGCTAATGCTATCGTTTGCAATGAGCCACCAGACCGTATGGCAGCATTCTTCCCATTTTATTTTGATAGAATCGTGGTAGATGCTCCTTGCTCCGGTGAAGGAATGTTTCGTAAGGATGATACTGCCATTGAAGAATGGAGTCCGGAAAATGTTCAGATTTGTGTAGAACGGCAAAAAATGATTTTAAATCATGCCGATGAAATGTTAAAGCCCGGCGGCGTACTAGTTTATTCTACCTGTACCTTTGCTCCAGAGGAAAATGAAGAAATGATTGCCTGGTTTCTGGCAACCCATCCGGGTTATATTTTAGAGGATTGGAAGGAAACACCAGTAGGAGCCGACACTGCTTCTTTTTCCCAGCATGCGGGGCTTAGCAACGGAAATCCAGAATGGGTAAATTGGGATAAACTCCAGCAGGAATGTGAAGCCGAAAATCTATGGTTTCCAGAAAAAAGGAAAGCAGAACTTACAAAAACCCTGCGCCTATGGCCACACAAATTAAAAGGCGAGGGACATTTTGCCGCAAGACTTCGCAAAGGTCGGCCTACCCCTTCTATAGAAGAATATGCTGAAAACGAAACCATAAATAAAAAGAAAAGTTCAAAAAAGAAAAAGAACCACTCTGAAAAGAGTGGATTATCCAAAGAAATCATCAGCGATTGGGAGGATTTCCAGCAAAAATTTCTGATTGCCCAGAAAGCTTCTATCCCAAATCCGAAACAAAATTTTTCTAATGGCAGATTTGAACTTTTTGGAGAGGAAATCTATTTTCTTCCAAGACAGGCTCCTGCCCTAAAAGGACTAAAAGTAGTCCGGGGAGGACTTCATGTAGGCACTACCAAGAAAAACCGTTTTGAGCCATCCTATGCCTTTGCCAAGGCATTAACAAAACAGCAGGTTAAGAATAGTCTGGATTGTTCCTTGGAGGATGCCATCCGCTATCTGAAAGGTGAAACCTTATCCTGTGATTCCTCTCTAAGAGGCTGGACTCTGGTCTGTTACGAAAACTGTCCATTAGGATGGGGAAAAGCACAAAATGGAATCTGTAAAAATCATTTTCCAAAGGGACTGCGTTGGATGTCCTCATAAACAGGACATCCACACTTCTCCAGACTTTCCCGGTCTTGATGGCCACATGCTAAAAGAATACAGTCAATTCCCAATTCTTTAGCTACTTCGTAATCATGAACTGCATCACCAATCAGCACCGCCTGATTTAGTGGAATCTGTTTTTGTTGAAAATAGTTTATGGCACGTTCTATTTTACTTGCCGCCAGCAAATCATCCGCTCCCAGTATGTCCTGAAAATAGGACTCAATCCCATAGCTTTTGGCATACCCTTGAATGATTTCCTGAGAGGAGGAGGATAATACCACCTGACAGCTGTTCTTTTCCTGAAAAGACTTTAACAGCTCTTCCACACCAGAATGCAGGGATATTTCCTTCTGATGCTCCTTATAATATCCATTAAACTCCTTTGCAATCCATTCAAAGGAGGTTTCCTTCATATCAAAAAATTCTTCATAAAAACGAAGAATCGGAGTGTCCATAGCCCTCCGATATTCTTCCAGGGAGATTCTTGGACGGTTCCACTGATCCAGCATAACATTCACTGCATCCAATGCCACATGAACATCATCCATAATGGTTCCATTCCAATCCCAAATAATATATTTATATTTCATAATATTCTCTCATTTCCATGACAGCATTTAGCTTATCATCCCACTGCGGATGCAGTTTCAAAGGCTTCCTTATAGCTTAACACCTTGTTGACATAAGCTTTACAGTAAGAAGGAATTCCACCATAACGCTTTACTGCTCCACTTCCTGCATTATATGCTGCCAATGCAGTTTTCACATCTCCATTAAATTCTTTTAATTTTGCCGCAATGCATTTGGCACCACCCATAATATTCTGCTGTGGATCATATGGATCATCTACACCGAGTCCTTCTGCTGTGGCAGGCATAAGCTGCATAACCCCCATAGCTCCGGCACTGGAAACTGCCTTTGCATTAAAGTTGGATTCTGCCTTTGCAATTGCCTTCAATAAGGCTTCTGATACATCATATTTTAATGCTGCTTCTTTAAAATACTTATCATATTTTGTCTTCTTCATAGAGGAAGAATCTGTAACATTGGTGTTATTGGATGTGGCTGTTGTTTCCTGCGCTGCATCAGAAACATCTACATAGCGCACACTAGAGCCGGTAGTCGGATTTTTGAAAACCACCTGCTTATCTGAGATAGTACCTGTTTCTGTTGACTCCTGCGTAGTTTCTGTCTTTGCGGAAGCTTCTTCCTGAGCCTTTTCAGTCACTTTCTGTTCCTTTAACATCTCTTCAAAACTTGTAATGGTTGTTTTTCTTCCACTGTATTCTGAATATGTAGTAATCGGTTTTAAATTGAGACTTGTCAACTGATTAACCATGATTTTCTCCATTCTGCTTTAAAAATAAATCATCCAGGGTAATTTCTTCATTTCCCCTTTTGTATATTAATTTCTTTGCCTTTTTTTCTTGAATGTGTGCTTTATATACAGCTTTTTTGTCAAAATCTGCATTTTTTCTTTGGTGTCCTGCCGGTAATCCCATATTCTTCGTCAAAGCCATACCAACTCTTTGATATCCAGAAGCCTTCTCCACCATTGCTGTTTCCACCTTTCGGCATGTCAAATCACTAGTCTCTGCTTTCTTCACACCTTGACAAACCGCCTGAACAGGTCTCTTCGGCTTGGCAGAAACTACCATTCCCGGCTGTGATTCAATTGGCTTTCCTTGTGGTAGCATAGGATTTGTCATTATCTGGCTCCTTTTCTATCAGCACACATTGATAAAATATTTTATCACATTTTGTCGATTTTGTCCATGCACTCCTGTCAAAGGACTTATCTGTTTTGTTTCACAGCTTAAAGCCCATTTACCGTATTAAAATATCTTATAATTAGGCAGCGCAATTCCCATTAATAAATAGCGCATAAAATCAAACAAAAAAATAGCCGGGCATGACAATAAAAACCATAAATTACTATTTAGAAGACAAATTTGTCCTTTTAAATTATACTGCTCCCCAGAATAATCCCAAACATTCAGGTGCATCTGACGGTTTACAAGCATTCCTACTAAAAACTCCACCAAAGTAATCATCAGCCCACACACTACCATCTGAGCCACAACAGAAGCAGACTCTCCCAGTAAATTTTCTACAGCACCAACTAATAAAAAGCAGATTCCTCCTGTAATCAACATAGAAATATGGGAAAATCCCCGAGATAATATTTCAATTCCGCAATAAATAAATCCTCCTGTAAAAAACATAATTGTATATGCCTGTAAAGGACTTAAAACCATACCTTCCTCCTGTCTGAGCAATCTTGTAAAATATTACATACAAAATCTACTCCATACATTCTCTTTCTTTTCATAATTAGTATGCAACATAGCAAAAGAATTTATACTATTTCTCTATGGAAAAAAACCTGCAAATAATCTTTATTTTAGGATAGGAATTTTCTTAAAATAATGCTACACTAGATAAGGATAGGGTGAGTTTTTTAGAATAAAAAAGAATGGAGATTATTATGAATACAGAAATTTTAAATCGGGCAGATGAGGCAATCAAAAAGACCATTCATGCAGGGGACATTGCAGGTGCTGCACTTTGTGTGATTTATCAGGGTCAGGAAATATATCGTCGTGAATTTGGAATGGCTGACATTGAACGGAACATCCCTATGGCAAAGGACTCTATCTTTCGTTGCTACTCTATGACAAAGCCTGTAACCTCTGCTGCTGTTATGACTGTAGTGGAGCGGGGATTAATTTCTTTGTCTGATTCTGTTTCCAACTATATCCCTGGTTTTAAAGACCAGAAAGTATGGACCAAAGATGGATTAGTGCCTGCCAAGAGAGAAGTGATTCTTCAGGACTTAATGGATATGACGGCTGGAGTTACTTATCCTGATGCAAGCTTTCCAGCTGGGGAATATATGCAGAATATGATTGATAAATATTATGCGGATTTAGAACAGGGAAAACCTACTACTACATATGACTTAGCAAACTTAATTGGCAAACAGCCTTTAAAATTCCACCCAGGGGAGGGATGGTGCTACTCCTTCTGTGCCGATGTTTTAGGTGCTGTAATTGAAGTTGCCACAGGAAAGAGATACAGCGATTACTTAAAAGAAACCATCTTCCTTCCATTGGGAATGAAGGATACCGATTTCTATGTTCCAGAAGAAAAGCAAAACCGTTTTATGCAGAATTATGAATATAAGCCAGAGTCACAAAAGCTAGAGCCTTGTACCTGGCAGCATCTGGGACTTTCCTATATGCATTTAAAACAGCCTGCCTTTGAATCAGGCGGAGCAGGACTGGTTTCTACTGTGGATGATTACTCTCGTTTCACCCAAATGATAATGCAGGGTGGAACTTACAATGGTGTACGAATTCTCGGACGGAAATCCATTGAATATATCACTCAGAATGTTTTGACAAAACAGCAGGCAGACATGTATGACTGGGATGCCTTATACGGCTACGGATATGGCAATCTTATGCGCCAGATGGTAGATGTTCATGGTTCTCATGGTTTAGGTTCGGTGGGAGAATTCGGCTGGGATGGATGGCTTGGTTCTTATGTTGCCATGGATCCAGAAGAAGACCTAACAATTATTTACGTTATCCAAAAATGCGGTGGTAATGGATATCGGGATGTACAAATTCTTCGTAACATTATTTATTCCGCACTTTAATAAAGCGTAAAAAAGGGTAAAACCAGCGTTTTGCCCTTGCAAGAATTGCTTCGCAATTCTTGTTGGTTCACCACTATGTTTCGAGCATTTTCCTATACCAAAATAAAGGTGGCATTACCTGCCACCTTTATTTTTTCTCTGTTTATCTGCTGCGTATCTCCGAATAGAATCATATTCTCTCGGAAGCATACAGCCATAATGCATGGTATTTGCATCTACTGCAATAGCATGCACTATAGTTCCATTCAAGCTAAACCGGGTATCATCCTCTGGATCTGTAAATACCAAATGAACGCTCTGACCTTCCCGCAGCTTTACATCCATGCTGCATAAGATTCCAAAGCCATTGGCACTAATGTCCTTCACTATGACATCATAGGTTCTTTTATTGGTTCCTGCCTGCAACACTCCATCCAACCCTAAAAAAACACGGAAATTATTTCTTCTATTTGTAGCCTCTACGCTTTCTGCTGAGCTAATACGGTGATATACCAGATTTCTATCTGTCATATCCCGTACTACATCGATTTCTGTTTCCCGATAGATATATACTTTCTTATCTTGTGGATTTACAACAGTAACTACATTAATAATATTGGCAGCCTGAAAGCCTACCACCTTTTCGTTGATTTTAATTGCATCAATTAAAATATTTTTTTCTTCCAAATCTACTTTCACAATTTGGGATTTATACTCCGCATAAGTTAACCCCAAACTACAACGAATAATAACTTCACTTCCTTCTGGCAATTCGTAAATAAACATGGTCCTTCTCCATTCTTATTGAAATTTTTCAGGTGCCACCCAATTGCCATTTATCTTTTTGTGCTTCCACTGATCCTTTGTTTCATCATATGTACCAACCGACAGATACTGCCAGCTACTGCTCGTCTTTAGGGATTTATAAATTTTTCTCAGTTTAATCCACTGCCGGTTATGTTCCGGATCTCCAGAATCAGCCAGAAAAACCTTTTCCCGCTCTGCATCATAAAGAAAAATGGTTACGTAATGTCCAGGTGTATTCTGCCAATATACCTGTGAATTCGCACTACTTACCAACACAATGCTACACTCTGCTTCTGCTATATCTTCCACAAACTGTTCATAGGTTGGCGGCTTTTTCTCCACCCTACAGTCAAACCCCAATGAAGTCAGTGTCCTTCGCATATATCCCCAATCAATTGCCATTCCACCACTATAATAAGTGGATTTCTTCGCATATCCATACATATCCATTGGCGAACATTGATACTCTGTCTGAGAGGAATACACATTTGCTAAACAACAAAGTCCACATCCAAAACTACCAAAATATCCACCATCTGCATATGCTTCTCCCCATTCACCAGACCATTCAATTCCACCCGCCCATGATTTAGGTCCCTGCAAATAGGTATAAATCTCCTCTTCCGGATTCGATGTCGGCGCCACCGTCATCACTGGAATAGGAGAGGGAGCTTTTGTGATAGCCACAACCGCTTTTTTCTCTTCCTCTGGAATCGCCCTTCTGTCTTTAGAAAACAAAAGACCTAAAACCAGAGCAGAAAAAACACTGACTCCCCCTATTATAAAAACTGCCGTCCGCAATATCTGCTTTCTTTTTCTACGATTTCCTCTTTTCATCTGTAGTCCCTTTATAAAAGCATTTATTTTTACTTTTCACAGTATAACAAAAAAAAGAGCAAGATACCATACAATATCTCGCTCTTTTTGTAAACATTTTGTGAATAATTCACAAATTTATTTTACTTTTAATGTTAGATTTGCCTGCTTAGAACCAACCTTAACGGTAACCTTAGTAGTACCTTTCTTCTTTGCTTTCAAAGATACAACAACTTTTCCCTTCTTAGCAACCTTCTTTGTTACCTTCGCAATTTTCTTCTTTGCTACAACTGCACTAATAGTATCTGTAACTGCTTTCTTCTTATTCTGTGCCTTTGTAACCTTAATAGTAACCTTAGCGGTTTTACCCTTCTTTACAGTTACTTTCTTCTTTGCAGCCTTGATTTTCTTAGCTTTGTTCTGAACAAATACTTTAATAGTAGCCTGTTTCTTGCCGGATGTTAATACAACATTTGCAGAAGCACCCTTCTTTGCAGTCTTAGGAACAGACAGCTTTATCTGCTTCTTTCCTGATACCTTAACAGCCTCTACTACTGCTGTATTTTCAGATTTTACCTTAACAGCCTGAATCTTCTGAGCAGAAGCCTTCTTCTTTGCAGTAAAGTTAACAATCTTAGTCTTACCTGCTGGAATAACTACTTTCTTCTTAATAGATAAAGACTTTGTTTTCTTCTTTGCAGCAGTTGGAGCAGCCTTTACAGTTACTAATACAGAAGCAATTGTAGTGTTCTTAGATAATACTGCTACTGCTGCATTTGTAACAGCTACCGCACCCTTAGTTGCAGTTACTGTAACCTTTACTGCTGTACCAGATACTACCTTTGCCTTTGCATCTGCAATACTAGTAGCTAATGCAGCATCATAGCTACACTTTAAAACCGCATCTGTTGCAATTGCAGAAGCAGTTGCAAGATCTACGATTGCACTACCGGTTACTGCCTTATCGGCATCTGCCTGAATAGTCAGGTTTGCTGTTGGAATGTTCTGTGCCTTCTTTGTATTCTTAGCAGCATTTACTGTACCAACATTAGATAAAACTACAGCACATGCTAATACTAAAGAAAGAGCTTTCTTCATGGATAACTTCATTTTTGTTTCCCCCTTATGTTATTTTCTTTTCGTTACAGTGGTGATTTTATCACTAGATATTTTTTTAATCAATTGTAAGATTCCTCTAAATAAAGAAATGAGATTATAGTTTCCCTTGGTTATTTCCCACAAAACAAATAAAAAGATGGTAATTTTGCACACAGAGCAAAACTACCATCCTATTTTCTTGTATAAAATGTTTACTTTTTATGACACATTTTTGCCATAAATAAGGAATTTCTTAAGGTCTTAAAGAAATTTTAAGATTTTATTTTTCCGATAAAACACTTCTTAGAAAGTGAACTTTCCTTCAAAGTATTTTGGTAAATCTTCAATCTTAATACGTTCCTGAGCCATAGTATCACGGTCACGTACGGTAACTGCTCCATCCTCTTCAGAATCAAAATCATAGGTAATACAATATGGAGTACCAATTTCATCCTGACGACGATAACGCTTTCCGATATTTCCACGGTCATCATATTCGCAGTTATACAGCTTAGACAATTCTGCATAAATCTTCTCTGCAGGCTCTGCCAGCTTCTTGGACAATGGTAAAATACCAATCTTTACCGGTGCCAATGCTGGATGGAATCGAAGCACAGTACGCACATCTCCACCTTCCAACTCTTCTTCATCATATGCACCACATAAGAATGCTAATGTTACACGGTCTGCGCCAAGAGATGGCTCAATAACATATGGAATATATTTCTCATTCTTACTGTCATCGAAATAGCTCATATCCTCACCAGATA
>CAZEFX010000024.1:0-32288 GCA_964511525.1 uncultured Jutongia sp. | reverse complement strand
TGATTAAGGAAGATATGGAATTCATGGGACCTGTTCGTATGAAGGACGTAGAAGAGGCTCAGCAGAAGATTGTAAATATTATACGTAAGCTGGAAGATTCGGCAGAGATTATTATTTCCAGAGGTGGAGGTGACGAGATCGTTGTCTAATCTGATTAAGTCGGTATATTTTAATTTTAACCAGGATGGAACACGAGTGATAGACTCGGATAGTCAGGTAGAGCAGTTTATTCCGGATATATTTCAAAAACAAGAGGAAGAAGCCAATGAATTTACTGAGTTTACTCCTTTGGGAATAGGTGCAGAGGGAGAAAATGGTTTCCAGTCAGGGTTTCAGGTTTTGAATATGGAGGATTTGCGTCAGGAAGAAAGACAAAAGGTGGAAGAAGAAACCTCTATCCAGATGGAGCAAATTTTGAGTCAGGCAAGAGAAGAGGCAGATGCTATTCTTGCCCAAGCCCGGATGGAAGCAGAGGAGATTCGTTCTCAAGCGTATGAGGAAGGAAGGAATCAAGGGCTGACAGAAGGTCAACAGGCAGCAATGGAAGAGCTGGAAGCTAAGAATCAAGAATTTCAGCAAATGGTACAGCAAAGACTTCAGGAATTAGAAGAGCAGGAGTTAGCTTTAGAACCGAAATTTGCAGAAATTATGATTGACTTGATTGAAAAGATTACAGGGATTCTCTGTAAAGACAAAAAAGAAATTATTATTTATCTGATACATCAGTCGTTAAATCAGTTGGAACGAACTCATCAGGTTACCTTAAGAGTATCCAAAGAGGATATCTTGTTAGTTTCCGCTCGAAAGAAAGAGTTAAAAGAGGCGGTTGCAGAGGATGTGGAATTTGATATTGTAGAGGATGAAAGTCTGGAACATACCCAGTGCATTATCGAAACGGAGAATAAAATTATCGATTGCAGTCTGAATGTTCAGATTAAAAACCTACAGGATCAGATTCGGATGCTGACTCTTTTGTAAAAGAATTTTGTTGTAATCAAGAAAATGTGAAAAGGAATGGAGGACGTAAGAGTATGGTTGATATTGATTTGTCAAAATATAATATGCTTCTGAATCAGTCATATGATAAACGTCTTGGAAAAGTGGCAAAGGTTGTTGGGTTGACCATAGAGTCTATTGGTCCGTCCGCTAAGTTAAATGATTTGTGTCACATTATTGCAAAAGATACCAATCAGGTTATTAGTGCAGAAGTAGTAGGCTTTCGGGATGACAGAGTATTATTGATGCCTTATGACCAGACAGAGGGGGTTGGTCTTGGAAGCCGGGTGGAAAATACCAATGCCCCATTAAAGGTTATGGTAGGCGATGAATTGCTGGGAAAAACCTTAGATGGACTGGGAAGACCTATTGATGGTTCTGTGATTTCCAGTGCAAGTGCGTATTCTGTAGAAGCGCAGCCACCAGATCCTTTAACAAGAGAATTAATTGATACGGTGCTACCGTTAGGCGTAAGGGCTGTAGATGGTTTATTAACCATTGGAAGAGGGCAGCGAATTGGTATCTTTGCAGGTAGTGGTGTAGGAAAAAGTACTCTCTTAGGTATGTTTGCCAGAAATACAAAAGCAGACATTAATGTCATTGCTTTGATTGGAGAGCGTGGCCGAGAGGTAAGAGAATTTATAGAATGGGATTTAGGACCGGAAGGAATGGCAAGGTCCGTGGTGGTGGTGGCAACTTCCGATAAGCCTGCGCTGATTAGAAATAAAGCAGCGAAAACCGCTACAGCTATAGCGGAATACTTCCGTGATCAGGGGAAGGATGTATTGTTAATGATGGATTCTTTGACCCGATTTTCTATGGCGCAGCGTGAGATTGGTCTGGCATCTGGAGAGCCTCCGGTGTCCAGAGGTTATCCCCCAAGCGTGTATTCTCAGATGCCGATGCTTTTAGAGAGAGCGGGACGCTCTGATAAAGGTTCTATTACCGGACTGTATACAGTATTGGTTGATGGTGATGATTTTAATGAGCCCATTACAGATACCGCAAGAAGTATTTTAGATGGACATATTATGTTAAATCGTAAGATAGCCCATAAGAACCATTATCCGGCCATTGATATTTTACAGAGTATCTCCCGTGTAATGAGTAGTATTGCGGATAAAGATCATAAAAAAGCGGCTGGACAGTTAAAAAATGTTCTGGCTACCTATGGGGAAGCAGAGGATTTGGTAAATATAGGTGCATATAAAGCAGGCTCTAATCCAGCCATTGATTATGCCCTTTCAAAAATAGATGCAGTCAATCAGTTTTTAAGACAGGATGTTTACGAAAAAGTAAGCTTTGAGGAAACCATAGAACATCTGGAATCCCTATTCTGGGAGGAGCAGGAAAATGCTACTGCGGATGATTGATTCTGTAAAATGAAAGATAAGATAGGTTAAGTTATCTATCCGGTATGGCAGGGAGGATGAACATGGCAAAATTTGTATTTTCCATGGAAAACTTATTACGAATAAAAATTAAGTTTGAAGACCAGGCCAAAGCGGAGTATGGAATTCAAATGGCGATTCTCCGTCAGGAAGAAGAAAAGCTTATGGAGATGGAGAAGCGGAAGGAAGCAATGCAGGAACAGTTAAAAGAGCAGGTCAGTGCTGTTTTAGATTTGTTCCGAATACGCCAGTTAGAAGATGGAGTGGAAAATATAAAATATAATATGAATCTCCAAAAAATCGTTATTGCTAATCAGCAAAAAAAAGTGGAACAGGCCAGAAAAAAGCTGGATGAAGCCATGAAGGAAAGAAAAACCTATGAAAAGTTAAAAGAAAATGCTTTTGAGGTTTTTAAACAGGAAGTCAATGCGGAAGAACAAAAAGAAATTGATGAGCTGGTTAGTTTTCGGTTTGGTAATGCAAAGGAAAGTGAGGATTAAGCAAAATGGCGAAAAGAGACGATAATATAATTGAGCGGGAAAAAGGTGGAAACAGAATAGTTTCAATTTTAATTGCTCTTGTGATTATAATAATCTGGTTAGTGGTGTTTGCCTGTCTGATTAAGTTTGATGTAGGAGGCATTGGTAGCAGTGTCTTATATCCGGCATTAAAGGATGTTCCTGTGGTTAACCGTATTTTACCAACACCATCGGAAGAAGAGCAGGCGAGAGAAGGAAATTATCAATATACTACTTTAAAAGCAGCAAATGCCAGAATCCGTGAGCTGGAGAATCAATTAGCTGCACAGAATGACACTTCAACAGCTAACTCTGATTATATTACCGATTTAGAAGCTCAGGTGCAAAGATTGCAGCGGTATGCAGATAGTGAAGAAGCATTTAATAAAAGGGTACAGGCATTTGATGAGAACGTAGTGTTTAATGATAAAGCTCCTGATTTAGAAGAATATAGGAGTTATTATGAAGAGATTTCTCCAGAGAATGCAGAGAAAATATATCGTCAGGTATTAAATGCGTTGCAATACTCTGAAAATGTCAAAGCAACAGCCACTACTTACTCCAATATGGATCCTGCTGCAGCGGCTCAGGCACTTTCTGAGATGCCAGAGGATTTGGATTTAATTTGTGATATTTTAAGCAATATGAGTGAAAAAAATGCAGCTGCTATTTTACAGGAAATGGATAGTGTCTTTGCTGCCCAGATTACCAAAAAAATGAATAGTGTAAATTAAAAGGATGTCTACAGAAAAATCTGTTGACATAGATACAAAACAAAAAGGAGGTGAAAGAGAATATGAAGAACATGAGCATAATGTCTGTAGAAGGAGTATCTCCAATGAATTTGGTAAATTCTTCTAATAAGACGGGCTCTGCAGAGGAATTTCAAAAGTGTATGGATCATGCACAAGACAACACATCGACAGAAACTACAACAAAAGCTGTAACAAAAACCTCTGTTGTCAACGAAGGAAAAGAGGTAGAACAGGCAGGAAATGAGAACTCTGTTTATGAAACTTCTGAAAATGTTGAGATGCAGGAAGAAATGGTTGCAGAAGAGTTTGTAGATGCAGTAGAGCAGAAAATTAAAGAATTGATTAAATCTGTATTGGATGTGGAAGAGTCTGAACTGGAAAACATTATGGATGAGTTAGGTCTTACTTATCTACAGCTGCTGGATCCGGCAAACCTTCAGAAGCTTGTTATGGAAGTAAATGGTGCCGTGGAATTAACCGATTTTCTTACAAATGAAAATATGCTGGCACAGTTTACCGAATTAACTCAAAGCTTTGAAGAAATTGATTGGAAAGCACTTACTGGAATGGAAAAGCAGGATTTTCTAAACTTTCTGGAGGAAAGCGTGAATCAGAATGATTTAGCAGAAACTGCGAATTCTTCTGTAGAAGTTTCTGTAAATGACATGGAAAATCCATTAGGAAAGAACCCAGAGGATGTATTACAAAATGTATCTGATGTAGAAGTACAAAACCTTGATGATGGTGTTGAGTATTCACCAACTGATTCTAAATCAGAGGTTCAGGGAAATGCTGTTTCGGACATAAAGGTAGTGGCAAAGGATACTATGGAAAATTTATCTGGTCAGGAATTATTCCAATCAGAGGGTGGTATGCAGAATGGAATACTCCATCAGTCTGTGGAAAACGTAGATAACAGCCAGTCGGTAACGGTAATGAATTTTGTGGAGAATTTGACACAGGCTGTAGCAACAGAAAATGTATCTGCTACTAGTCACATGCAGCAGATGATTGATATTGTTCATCAGGTTGTAGAGAGAATTCAGACCACCATTCAGTCTGAAACAACTACTATGGAGATGCAGTTGAATCCAGAAAGCTTAGGAAAAGTATTGTTGACAGTCAGCGATAAAAACGGTGTTATGACAGCAAACTTTACAGTGCAGACAGATGAAGCCAGAGAGGCGTTAGAAAGTCAGCTGCAGGTACTGAGAGAGAATCTGGAACAGAAGAATTTAAAAGTGGAGTCTGTAGAAGTATCCGTGTCGGATTTTGATTTTACACAAAATAATCAGATGGGCTCTGGCGATCAGAAGGATTTACAGCATGGAGATGGAAAGAGAAGAAATTTCCGTTTTGATGAAGAAGAGCAGGAAGAAGAGCTTGCTCAGGTAGAGGCAGAGAGAGTCAGACGTAGTGTTATGAGGGATTCTGGTTCCAGTGTAGACTACACAGCATAATAAAAGAAAGGAGGCAAATATGAGTTTAGTAGCAAACGTAACAGATGGTCAGGTGCAGATTTCTGAAAGTTCTCAAAACACAGAGAAAAAAGTAGGATCTTCTTTGGATAAGGACGATTTCTTGTTACTCTTAGTAACCCAGATGAAATATCAGGATCCATTAGAGCCAGCCAGCAATACAGAATATGTTGCCCAGTTAGCACAGTTCTCTGAATTGGAACAGATGCAGAATTTGAACCAGACAACAACAAATACTTCTGCTTATACATTAGTAGGAAAAGAAGTATATATTTCTCAGGAGTCTTTAAGTGGTGCTACATCAGAAGTACAGGGTACAGTAGAGTATGTTACCATTCAAAATGGAGAAGCCTATGTTTCTGTTAATGGTGAATTGTATGCATATTCTGATGTAACTCAGGTGATTGATGATTACTATTTGCTAATGCAGAAAATACCGTCTGTAAGCGCGCAGAGCCATACTTATTTACACCATGATCCACAGGATTTGGTCATTTCTAAGGTAAGTCTTGGCGAGGATGGTTATCAGGCAACGGGAATGGCAGTGGTTCTTTTAGCAGAGGATGGTACAAAGTATCAGATTCCATCGGATAAAATGAAATATAAGGATGGAACACTTACCATTGATAAGGAAGCATTATCCAGTGTTGTAGCTGGTGAATACTCTGTGACATTTGTATTTGATGATGCAAACGCAACCATTGATTATGATAGCGTAAAATTAACAGTAAAGGGAAATGCAACTACCACAGAAGGTGATAATTCTTCAGCAGGAGATGCAGAACAGGAAACAGAAAATGACAATGCACAATAGAAAGAAGGTGGATGTGTATGCAGAGATTAGGAGATAATTATTCTTCCATCGAGATGATGGCAGGAAAATTATTACAGAAAAAACCTACCGCAGTCACAGAAAATTCTTCCAAATCAGAGTTGTCATTTCAGGAGATTTTAACTTCCACCAGTCAGAAAAGTCAGACAGAGGAATTAAAGTTTTCTAAGCATGCAAATGAAAGACTAGCTATCCGTAATATTAATTTATCTGAGGATCAGATGGAGCGGCTGGCAAGTGGTACAACGAAGGCGCGGGAAAAAGGAATTCGAGAGTCTTTGGTAATGGTTGATGATTTGGCGTTTATCGTCAATGTAAAGAACAATACAGTGATTACAGCCATGGGTGATGCAACAGATTCTGTATTCACCAATATTGATGGTGCTGTAATTAGTTAATTAGGAAATATCCGATGCCGGACCTCATAAGGGAGCATGAAATCTTAACTGACAGAGAGATTTCGAGGATATTCTCCAAGATGAAGGAGGACAAAAATTATGATGAGATCACTTTACTCTGGTGTAGCAGGTTTAAAAACACACCAGACAAAAATGGATGTTATTGGTAACAACATTGCAAACGTAAATACTGTAGGTTTTAAGTCCAGTAGTGTAAACTTTGCAGATACCTTTTATCAGACCGTATCCGGTGCAACTGGTCCCAATGCTGCATTAGGTACCGCAGGTACTAACGCAAAGCAGATTGGTTTAGGCTCTAACGTTGCATCAATTACAACAAATATTACAGAAAATGGTGGAACGTCTACTACAAACCGTGCATTAGACGTTGCGATTAACGGAGAAGCATTTTTGATTGTAAGCACAGGAACAGAAAAGTTATTTACTAAGTCAGGTGCTTTAAATGTGGACGAAGCAGGAAATCTCTATAGTACTACCAATGGCGGTATTATTCAGGGATGGATGGCAGATGAAGATGGTAATATTGTGAAAGATACCGCTCAGGATTTGAAGGTTATGACAGCAGAGCAGATGTATGCCGATCCTACTGCGACAACAGATATTACATTATCTGGAAACGTAGACCCTAATGACAAGAACTTAGCGCCTACAGAAGAGGCAGATGGTTCAATTTCCGGTGGTTTGCCTATGACTTTCAGCTTTTATGATAACTTAGGTGAGCTTTACACAGTAAAAATGCGTCTGACTAAGAATGAAGAGCAGACATCAGAAGAGACAATTGACTATACAGTACGTGTGGAAGATGTGTATGATTCCGAAGGAAATTCTATCTTTGTACAGAAGAATGTGGACGAGACTACAGGTAAGGTTACCTATACTTCAACAGGAGCACAGGTAAGCTTTGCAGGAACTGCAGCAGGAGTAAGTGGTGCTGGTGTAAATCAGGATACTGGTGAATTTGTATTAGATGCATCCTTAAGCCAGGCATTAACCTTTAATAGTTCTACTGGTGGATTTGGTGCAGTATGTAAGGATCGTGCAAATCAGGATTATGCTGGTAATTCCATTAACTTCTCTGTTATTCAGATTGATACAGAACATACAGGAAGTAATAGTACCTTCCCACAGTATGATGCAGCTACTGATAGTGGCGGAGTAGAAATAAACTTCTCTGCACTGACTCAGTATTCTAAGGGTGGCACCTCAGATACTACATATAAGAAGGGTACTGCAGATGGATATGGCGCAGGAAATTATGCCGGTGTTATGAATGGTTTATCTATTGATGAGCAGGGAAGGGTATATGGTAATTACACCAATGGTGAGACAAGATGTTTAGCGCAGATTGCAGTTGCTACTTTCTCTAATCCATCTGGTTTAGAGGCAGTAGGAGATAGTTTGTTTGCTGCTTCATTGAACTCTGGTTTGTTTGATGGAATCGGTGAAGAGGTTGGTGTGAGTGGAAGCTTTACAGTAGGTGCGTTGGAAATGTCTAATGTAGATTTAGCAAATGAATTTACACAGATGATTACAACTCAGCGTGGTTTCCAGGCAAACTCAAGAATTATTACAACTTCTGATACGATGTTAGAAGAATTGGTTAATCTGAAACGATAATTTGAGCAGGCTTGATTAAAGTCGAAAGTTCTGGTAATATAAAGTAGGTGGTAGCTATGCCTGCCACCTGCTTTTTTTGTACTGTTAACGTAAATGTTTAAGTGAGGTGGAGGTATGATTGATGTCACAAGGATTAATGGTAGTCTTTTGACAATTAATTCTGAGTTGATTGAAACAGTGGAAGAAACGCCAGATACGGTGATAACTTTAACTACTGGAAAGAAAATAATTGTAAAAGAAAGTAGACAACAAGTGAAAAATCTAGTAAAATCATATAGGAAAGATTGTACTTCTGACAAAGAAGAATAAAAAATACATAAGGTGGTGGACGTGTTGGATATAGCAACAATAGTCGGTTTGGTTTTGGGTGTAGCATGTATGTTCCTTGGAATCGTTACCGGTCCGGATGGTTTTGGTTCTTTTAAGAATATGTATGATTTACCATCCATTTTTATTACGTTAGGTGGTTCTTTTAGCTGTATGATTGTACAGGCAAAGAGCTTTCCGGATATGCTTATAAGTTTAAAAACCGTTTCCTTTGCTATGAAAAAACAGCAGGCAAATGAGGCAGATACTATCAGCAATATTATAAATCTTTCAAATGTAGCTAGAAAAGAAGGCTTACTGGCATTGGAAGAAGCAGCGAATAATATTGAAGATGATTTCTTGAAAAAAGGAATTATGCTGATTGTAGATGGTACTGACCCAGAATTAGTTAGAAGCATTATGGAAACAGAATTAGGCGCTATCGAAGGTCGTCATAATCAAAGAATTGCATTCTGGGCTAACTGGGCTGGTATGGGTCCTGCGTGGGGTATGATTGGTACTTTGATTGGTCTGGTAAATATGCTTTATAACATGGATGATATGAGCTCTATTGGACCGAATATGGCGGTTGCGTTGTTAACAACATTATATGGTTCTGTATTGGCTAACTGGTTCTGTGTGCCAGTGTCCTTTAAATTGAAAGATAACAATGCGGCTGAAGTGATGATGAAAGAAATTATGGTGGAGGGACTTTTATCTATTCAGGCAGGAGAAAATCCACGAGTTATTGAAGAAAAACTGAAATCCTTCCTTGCACCAAAGGTTCGCGAAAGCATTGGTGCAAAGGATGATATGTCTGCTGAAGGTGGTGAGGCATAATGGCAAAGAAGCAAAAGCAGGAAGAAGAAATCAAAACAGACCTGTGGAAGGATACATTTTCTGATTTGATGAACTTGTTATTATGTTTCTTCGTGTTGTTATATTCTATGTCAAATGTTGATGAGGTGAAATATGCAGAATTAGTTGCGTCTTTAT
Organism: uncultured Jutongia sp.; assembly: GCA_964511525.1. GTDB lineage: Bacteria > Bacillota > Clostridia > Lachnospirales > Lachnospiraceae > Jutongia. The sequence goes on along the minus strand of CAZEFX010000024.1, from coordinate 22,980 downwards.
CTAATAGTTTTAGTATCTTTAATGGGGGTGCTCAGGCTATTGGTCAAGGAAAGCTGGTTTCTAGTGGTGCTACTCAGCTGAACAACTTAGATGAATATTTTAACGATATGGGAAAGAAGGCGGAAGAAATCGAAGATGCAGATGATCCTTTAGCTGAAATAGAAAAACAAAGAGCAGAAGATGCAAAAGAATTATATAGTGGTGTTGTTGAAAAGGCAGAAAACAACAGAGTAGAAGATTCTATTGATGTTACGATAGATGACAGTAACCAATATGTAATGATTTCCCTTAGTGGAGGAGTTCTGTTTGATTCAGGAAGTGCAGAGATTCGTTCTGGTGCAAAACCCATATTAAGTCGGGTAGGAACTATATTAAAACATTATCCTGATAGAATGATTAAGATAGAGGGACATACAGATAGTGTACCTATTCATTCAGCAGAATTTCCTAGTAACCGCTGGCTTTCTACGGCAAGGGCAACAAAAGTGTTAGAGTTCTTTGTAGATTCAAAGGGGATGAGTGAAATTAATATGGAAGCTTCTGGTCGCGGTGATGTAGATCCGGTGGCGGAAAATACAACAGCGAAAGGCAGAGCGAAGAATCGTCGAGTAGAAATAAAAATATATACAGATGTTGATTAGTAATGTGAAAGGCATAGGAATCAATATTGTAAAGGAGAACGATTATGAAGAAAAATATTTTTAGTGTGATTATTGCAGCTTTAACAGTGATTAATGTGGTTTTGACAGCAATTATGTTTTTTGTGATGCTGCCAACCTTTCAGAAGACAAATAATCTGATTACACAGGTGGCTTCTGTTTTAAATCTGGAATTAGAAACAGAAGATTCTGAAGGTGCTGAGAATTATAAATTAAGTGACTTAGAGGATGTACCTGTTGCTTTTGAAGGTCAACAGACCTTGAATCTGGCAAAGAGTGCCAATGGAGAGGATGAGCAGTTGCATTATGCTATGCTGGATGGCTATACCTTATCGTTAAACAAAAAGTCTCCAGATTATAAAGAGTTAAATGAGACTATTAAGGCGAACCAGACTCAGTTTACGAATATTATTCGTGATGTAATTACTTCTCACACTATTGATGATGTATCAGAGGATGTGGTGAAAAAGGAGTCTTTGGAGCAGATTCAGGAACTTTTGGATTCTAAAGTTGTAGTTGAAGTATCAATTACCAACTTTATGTATCAATAAAGGCTTTGATTTTTTGTTAAAATATGATATTATGTTTTAGGTGTATAAGAGAACAGGAGTAATTATAGGTTCTCAAAATAATTGGCTGGGTCGTTTTTTGACTCAGATGTGAGGTGAGAAGACGATGGGTGATGTCTTGTCGCAGGACGAGATTGACAGTTTGCTGAGTGCATTAAATAATGGTGAACTGAATCCGGACGAAATGAATAAAAGTTCGGAAAAAGTGGTAAAGAATTACGACTTTGCAAGACCATCTAAATTTTCAAAGGATCATCTTCGTACATTAGAGATTATTTTTGAAAATTATGGTCGATTACTTTCAACAAATTTACCTGCATATTTTAGAAAATCAGTTCAGGTAGAGGTGATGAATGCAGAAGCAACTACATATTCCGAGTTTTCTAATGCGTTATCCAATCCTGTTTTATTAGGAGTGGTTGATTTTTCGCCATTAGAAGGAAATATTCTTATAGAATTAGCATCTAATATAGGTTTTACTATCGTTGACCGTATGCTTGGCGGAGGTGGAAATCCACTAGAAAAAACCAGAGAGTTTACAGAAATCGAGCTTCTTATATTAGAACGAGTTATGGAAATTTGTGTGGGTCTTTTGGTAGATCCATGGGAAAGTGTAGTAGCAATAGATCCGAGACTGGAACGTATTGAAACAAACTCACAGTTTGCGCAGTTTATTTCTCCAAGTGAAATGACAGCCATTGTAACAATGAACATTAAAATTGGTTCCATTGAAGGATTGATGAATATCTGTATTCCATATGCATGTGTGGAAGCAGTTATTGATAAATTAAATACCAAATATTGGTATTCTACCATGCGTGAGAAGGATGGGGAAGATTATCAGGAAGCGATTGAGTCAATTATCAATCGTGCTAAGATTCCAATTCGGGCTTTATTAGGAAAAAGTACCATATCTGTAAATGATTTTATGAATATTCAGATTGGAGATATTGTAAAGCTTGACGCAAAAGTAGAAGATGAACTGGATGTTTATGTAGGGAATATTTTGAAGTTTAAGGCATTGCCTGGTGCAACTTCGGATTCCTATGCAGTAAGAGTAACATCAGTGATAAGGGAGGAGCAATAGATTTATGGACGGTATGTTATCGCAAGAAGAAATTGATGCATTAACAGGCGGGTCGAGTAGTACTGCAACATCTGTAGCGAGTTCAGAAACACTAACAGATGCAGAGAGAGACGCGGTTGGAGAAATTGCGAATATCAATATGGGTACAGCGGCAACAACATTATCTACGCTGTTGAATCATAAGGTTACAATCACTACTCCAAAAGTATCTTATGTAACTATTAATGAAATTTCAGCACAATATGATAGACCATGTGTATTTATTCACATTTCTTATATCGAGGGAATTGATGGTAATAATGTTCTGATTTTAAAGGAGCAGGATGTAAAAGTAATTACTGATTTGATGATGGGTGGCGATGGCACAGTTACTGAAGGAGAATTGACTGAGCTGCATTTAAGTGCCATTAGTGAAGCAATGAATCAGATGATGGGTTCAGCAGCAACTTCTCTATCATCTATGTTGGAACGCAAGGTGGATATTAGTCCACCAACTGCAAGCTTGATTGATTTAAATGATAGTATTGTAGATGCTACGATATCCAACTTTTTACAAGGTGAAGTAGTTCAGGTTGCTTTTGATATGAAGATTGGCGATTTGGTAGACAGCCAGATTATGCAGTTATATCCATTTGAATTCGCTAGAGATTTATATGAGAAATTTGTTGGCGATGCTATGGCTTCGGTACCAGAACCAGTACAAACTGCTCCGGAACCAACTCCTGTAGCAGAACCAATGCCAGCTGCACCACAGCAGCCGATGATGGAACAGCAGCCAATGCAGCAGCCGATGATGCAGCAACAGCCAATGATGATGCAGCAGCCGATGATGATGCAGAATGTAAATGTTCAGCCGGCACAGTTCCAGCCGTTTAATGCTGGAGTAAGTCCATTAATGCAGCAGGAAAACATTGATTTAATTATGGATGTTCCATTAGAAGTAACAGTAGAATTGGGACGTTCTAATAAATCCATTAAAGAAATTCTTGATTTTTCACCAGGAACAATTATTGAATTAAACAAACTGGCAGGAGAACCGGTAGATGTGCTGGTAAATGGCAAGTTTGTAGCAAAAGGTGAAGTTGTAGTAATCGAAGAGAATTTTGGTATTCGTATTACAGAAATTACGAAATAAGAAAGAAAAGCTGGAGGTGTAGATATGTTTGTGTTTTTAGTGGGAACATCTACACTTGCCAGCTTTATTAAGCTTATTCTTCTGTGTATCTGCTTTGTGCTAATTCTTGTTGCAGCACACTATTTTACGAAATGGTATTCTAAGACAGGGATGGTGAGAAATAAAACTCAAAACATACAGGTTTTGGAGACTTATCCATTAGGAGCAGGGAAGCAGATTTGTATTTTAAAGCTAGGTGAAAAATATGTTGCTGTGGCTGTAACGAAGGAGCATGTTACGGTAATTACTGAGTTACAGGAAGAGCAATTAACTTTTGAGGAGCTAACTGCTGGGAATGCCAGTTTCGGTGAAGTGTTTGGAAATATGGTGAAAGAGCAGTTATCAAAAAACAAAAAAAGATAGAAAAGGTTGATATTCATGAGTCGATTGAAAAATAAGAAATTTCAGAGGTCAGTAATACGTACATTGTTTTTATGTGCTATGTTTATACTGACCTTTTCTGTGTCTAATCCCGTTTATGTCAGTGCTACGGGAAGCAGGGTAGATGAAACAACACAACAGGAGATTGATGCCCAACCAGATGCAGATGACGATACATTAAATTTAAATATTACATCTAATGCAGGAAGTGCTAATTTAGAGTCAACATTACAAATATTGATTTTGTTGACTATATTAGCTTTGGCACCATCGATTTTAATCATGGTGACTTCTTTTACTAGGATTATTGTGGTATTGCACTTTTTGCGAACGGCTCTGGGAACCCAGACAACACCACCAAATCAGGTGATGGTAGGCTTAGCGTTATTCATTACTCTTGCTGTAATGTCTCCTGTGTTTAATGAGGTATATACAGAAGCAGTAAAACCATATACTGCTGGTGAAATGAAGCAAGAACAGGCATTAGACGCAGGAATTAAGCCCTTAAAGACTTTTATGCTAAAACAGACAAGAGATAAAGATTTGAAATTGTTTATGACAATCAATGGAACATCTTCAGATGAGATTCATGATTATGATGATATACCAGTTACAACTGTAGTTCCAGCGTTTATCATTAGTGAATTACGAACGGCATTTATTATTGGCTTTTTAATCTATCTGCCATTTATTGTGATTGATATGGTTGTGGCATCTACCTTAATGTCTATGGGTATGATGATGCTTCCGCCGACTACCATATCTCTTCCGTTTAAAATATTGTTATTTGTATTAGCTGACGGATGGAATTTAATCATTGATCAATTGGTGAGATCGTTTCAATAAAGAGAAGGGAATGAGGAAACATGACAGAAGCAACTGTTATAGATATTGCCAGAGAAGTGGTGTGGGTTATTGTTAAAACATCTGCACCCATGCTGATTGTATCTTTGGTTGTAGGATTAATCATTAGTATTTTTCAAACAATTACATCTATTCAGGAACAAACCCTTACCTTTGTACCAAAGTTTTTAGCAATTATGCTAGTTATCGTTCTTTGTGGTGGGTGGATGCTGAATAATATGACCGAATTATTTGTGGAACTTATGGAAAGTATTCCAACATATATCAATTTACGATGAAGAAATGTCAGAATAGTCAGGAGTGAGAAGAATTGGAATTTACAGTTGAATATTTAGAATTCTTTATGCTTATTCTGGTAAGAATTGCTTCTATGATGATTGCAGCTCCCTTTTTTAATTCAACCAATGTTCCTAGAAAAGTAAAGGTTTGTATTGCTGTGTTTTTTTCTGTGATTGCATTAAATATGCTGGAACCGGATATGGTTCAATATGAAGGAACGATAGGATATGCAATTCTAGTATTGCAGGAGGCGATTACTGGTTTATTGATTGGCATTGCAAGTGGATTTTGCTTATATATTTTGGGCTTTTCGGGACATATGATTGATATGGAGATTGGTTTTTCCATGGCAATGCAGTTTGACCCTGCCACCAATGTGCAGACAACAATTACTGCAAATTTGTTTAGTCAATTGTTTCTTATACTATTTGTTATTTCAGATATGCATTATTTTATTATTGATGCCGTGTATGATTCCTATCAAATGATTCCTATTGGAGGAGCAAACTTAAATGGAGATTTTCTTCCTGTGATTACTTCGTATATTACAGATTATTTTATTATTGGATTTCGGATTGTGTTACCAATTTTTGGATGTATTTTAGTAATTAACGTAGTTTTAGGTATTTTGGCTAAGGTTGCACCTCAGATGAATATGTTTGTGATTGGTTTGCAGTTAAAAGTATTTGTTGGTCTGTTTTTGTTGTTTATAGTAATGGAATTTTTACCGAATGTGGTTGACTTTTTATTTCAGGAGATGCAAAAAATGACAAAGCTGTTTGTAGAAGTATTGGCGTCCTGATGAATAAGTAGGAATAGGAAAAGAATCTGCTACAGAATGGTGGAAATCACCAGGAAGGATACATTGCTATTTTTCTTCAAATGAGGTATAGTATATAGGTGTATATTATCGGTTATTATGCAGAATTATGGAGCTAAAGATGGAAGAAGTACTGAAAAAACGACCATATCTGGCATATGATTTACAGTTGTTTGCTGATGATGCTGGAGATAAAACAGAAGAGCCTACTGCCAAGAAGTTGAGCGATGCCCGTAAAAAGGGCCAAACGATGAAAAGTATGGACGTTCCTTCTGCGGCAGTATTATTGAGTTTTTTTCTTATCCTAAAGGTAATGGTTGGTTTTTTTGGAAAGCGCTTCATGGAGGGATTTTCTGCTGTCTTTCGACATATTGCTGATTATTCTAATGAAGAATTTACTGTAAATACTGCATGTGCCATTTTAGGTTCAAGTATACAGGATATAGTGGTTACCTGCTTGCCTATGTTTGCTGTTGGAACTTTAGTTACAGTGATTTCTTTATTAGTACAGGTAAAGTGGAAAATCTCCTACGAACCATTAAAGCCTAAATTCGATAAGTTTAATCCGGTAAATGGAGTAAAGAATTTATTTTCTAAGGATAAAATTGTTGAATTGTTAAAATCAACATTAAAGGTTATTGTATTGGCATATGTTGTATATGATTATCTTCAGGATATGTGGGGGATTGTATACGATATGTATTATTACAGTCTGCCTCAGGCTATTGAATTGATTGGAACTACAGTGATAGATATTGGAGTAAGAATTAGTTTGTTTTTTGCTATCATTGCTGCCATAGATTTTTTCTATCAGAAGTGGAAGTTCCATAAAGACATGATGATGACCAAACAGGAAGTAAAGGATGAGTATAAGCAGTCGGAAGGTGATCCGAAGGTAAAAAGCCAGCAGAGAGCAAGAATGCAGCAGGCAGCCCAAAGGCGTATGATGCAGGAACTGCCAAAGGCAGATGTGGTTATTACCAATCCGACCCATTTAGCAGTAGCTATCTTATATGATAAAGAAAAACATCAGGCTCCTGTGGTGATTGCCAAGGGAGCAGATTTTCTGGCTCAGAAAATAAAAGATGTTGCTAGAGAAAATACCATTGAGATTGTAGAAAATAAACCTTTAGCCAGAATGCTATACCATAATGTGGATATTGGTGCAGAGATTCCGCCAGAGTTATATCAGATGGTTGCGGAAGTACTGGCATATGTTTATGGTTTACAAGGGAAGCTTGATAGATAGAGAAATACAAGAGAAGGAGTATAGAGCATGCAAAGGTCTGATTTTATATTAGGTTTATACATATTACTGCCAATCATATTTTTGATTGTGCCGATTCCAACTTTATTGTTGGATATCCTTATTATGTTGAATATTGCATTAGCGTTAATTATATTATTTACTGCTTTATTTTCAAAGGAAGCATTAAATATGTCATCCTTTCCAACGATTTTATTGATGACTACATTATTTCGTATTTCCTTAAATGTTGGTTCTACACGAAATATTCTTTTGAATGGCTATGCAGGAAATGTAGTAGAGACCTTTGGTAATTTCGTAGGTGGCGGTAATCTGGTAGTTGGTACCATTGTGTTTTTTATTTTGATTTTAGTTCAGTTTATTGTAATTAATAAGGGTTCAGAACGAGTATCTGAAGTAACAGCACGTTTTACTCTGGATGCCATGCCGGGTAAGCAGATGGCTATTGATGCAGACTTGAATACTGGTGCTATTAATGATGCCCAGGCAAAGGAAAGAAGACAGAAGATTCAAGATGAATCAGCGTTTTTTGGAGCTATGGACGGTGCAACAAAATACGTAAAGGGAGATGCAACAGCAGGTCTTCTTATTACTGCCATTAACTTTGTTGGTGGATTGATTCTTGGTGTGGTAATGCAGGGGCTGGAAATGAGTGAGGCATTGCAGAAATATGCGATTCTTACCATTGGTGATGGACTTGTTTCTCAGATTCCATCTTTGATTATTTCTTTGTCTACCGGTATTTTGGTAACAAAGGTTTCAAAAGAAGCAGACTTAGGAAACGTATTAGTAAAACAGTTATTTTCTATCCCGAAAGTATTGTATATTGTTGGTGGGACTATGTGCTTTTTGGGATTTGCCACTCCATTAGATACAATGATTTGTGTGGTATATGCAGTTGTATTTATTGCAGCAGGTCGTGCTATTGAAACCACGTTGGAAGTACAGGATATTGAAGAAGAGGTTGATATAGAGGAGGAATCTGCGGAAGAGATTCGACGACCAGAGAACGTAGTTTCTTTATTACAGGTAGACCCCATTGAATTAGAGTTTGGTTATGGCATTATTCCATTGGCTGACGTAAACCAAGGTGGAGATCTTTTGGATCGAGTGGTTATGATTCGTCGTCAGGTTGCGTTAGAGTTAGGCTGCGTTGTGCCAATGATTCGTCTGAGAGATAATATCCAGTTAAACCCAAATCAGTATGTTATTAAGATAAAAGGTGTTCCGGTTAGTGAAGGCGAGATTTTATTTGACCATTATATGGCAATGAATCCTGGATATGTGGAAGAGGAGATAACAGGTATTCCAACCTTTGAGCCATCCTTCCATTTGCCAGCAATCTGGATAACCGAAAGTCAGAGAGAACGGGCAGAGTCCTTAGGGTATACAGTAGTTGACCCACCATCTATTATTGCCACCCACTTAACAGAAGTGATTCGTAATCATTTAGATGAGTTGCTGACCAGACAGGATGTACAGAATCTGATTAATAATATTCAGGAGCAGAATACAACATTGATTTCAGAATTAGTACCAAAGCTTCTTGGTGTAGGTGAAATTCAAAAGGTATTACAGAATTTACTGAGGGAAGGGATTTCTATCCGTGACTTGGTTACTATTTTTGAAACACTGGCAGATAATGCAACTACTACCAGAGATACCGATGTATTAACAGAGTATGTGCGTCAGAGTCTGAAACGGGCAATTTCAAATAAGTATTTTCCTGCAAATGAAATGACCAGTGTTGTTACATTGGATCCGAAGATTGAGCAGGAGATTATGGGCTCAATTAAGCAGACGGAGCAGGGTGCATATATTAATCTGGATCCGGAGAGAACTAGAAATATATTAGAATCTGTTAAGGATGAAGTTGAGAAAATGGAAGAACTAGGAAAGAATCCAATTATCATAACTTCACCAATTGTCAGGATGTATTTTAAGAAAATAACAGAAGAGCAGTTTAAGGATTTGATTGTGGTATCTTATAATGAAATTGAAAATGATGTTGAATTACAATCTATAGGGATGGTGACAGTATAGTGGTTATTAAAAAATATATTGCGAAAACAGAAGAAGCGGCAGTGGAAATGGCGAAAGCAGAACTAGGAAAAGATGCCGTTATTATGAATGTAAAAAAGGTAGAACCAAAGGGAATCTATAAGCTGTTCCGAAAAGCAAGTGTGGAAGTTACTGCAGCAGTAGATGAAGTTTTACCGGAAAAAGAAGGAGAGGCATTACCGGACTTTGAACAATTGCAGAGGGCAATGGAAAAGCAGGAGTTTAAGCCGGCTCCGGATTCTAAGGCAGCGGTTGCAGAGGCAAAAAAAGAAGAGATTATTAAAAAGAATAATATTATTCCAGAGGAAGAAGAGGAAAAATCCAGTGATTCTAATGCAATTGAGCAGAAATTAGATAATTTGCAGGATTTGCTGGAAAAGCAAATGAATGCCTCAAAGGATGAGGAAGAGAAAGAAGAGAAGAAAGAACAGGAAGATAGAACCAAGTCGTATCTGGATTTGATTCGTTCCCAGATGGAACAGAACGAAGTGGAGTCTACGTATGTAGAACAGATAATTGAAGATATTAAAGATGGTTTACAGAAGGATGCTTCCTTAAATAAAATATTATCCGCAGTGTATCAGAAGATTATTTTGAAAATTGGTCCGCCACAGTTGATTGACCTAAATGCTCAAAAGACAAAGTATATCTTTTTTATCGGGCCAACTGGCGTGGGAAAGACTACTACCATTGCAAAGATTGCTTCTACTTTGAAGTTGTCCAAAAAAGTAAAGGTAGCACTGATTACTTCAGATACCTATCGAATTGCTGCGGTAGAACAATTAAAAACCTATGCAAATATTTTAGGAATTCCATTAAAGGTAGTGTATTCTTCTGACGAAATGGGAAAGACCATGGAAGAATTAAAGGAATACGATTTGGTTTTAATTGATACGGCAGGACGTTCTCATAATAACAAAGAACAGAAGGAGGATATTCAGCGTCTATTGGAAATGGTTCCAGAAGAAGATAAAGAAGTCTTTCTTGTATTAAGTGCTACTACCAAGTATAAGGATTTGGTGAAAATTTCCCAGTCCTATGCAGAATTTGCAAAATATAATCTTATTTTTACAAAATTAGATGAGACAGATACCATTGGTAATTTGTTTAATATTCATATGCTGACAGGAGCTCCCTTATCTTATATGACATGGGGACAGAATGTACCAGATGATATTGGAAAAGCAGATGCACAGAAAATGGCAAAGCAGCTTCTTGGGGGGAATGGCTGATGGATCAGGCAGAGCAGTTGAGAAATATTATTAAACAACAGAATAAGCAGCAGCATCTTGCCAGAGTAATTACAGTTACCAGTGGAAAAGGTGGAGTTGGCAAGTCTAATGTTTCCGTTAATCTTGCCATACAGTTAAGTAAGCTGGGAAAACGTGTGGTGGTTTTAGATGCAGATTTTGGTTTGGCTAATATTGAAGTGATGTTGGGAATCAGACCAAAGTATAATCTGGCGGATATGATGTTTCGGGGCAAAGGAATTCAGGAAATTATATCACCGGGACCAGAGAATATAGGTTTTATTTCCGGTGGTTCCGGTTTACGTGAAATGACAAATTTAAACCGGGATCAGATTCTTAGTTTGGTCAATGTAATGTATGAATTGGATCATCTTGCGGATGTGGTCATTATTGATACTGGAGCAGGGATTTCTGATACAGTAATAGAGTTGGTTGCTGCCAGTGCGGAAGTCCTTCTTTTAGCGACACCAGAACCTACTTCTATTACGGATGCATACGCTTTATTAAAAACCTTACATAGACATCCAGATTTTGATTCTAATCGCACTAGTATTAAGATGGTTGGTAACCGAATTCAAAGCTATGAAGAAGGTAAAGATTTATATAATAAATTAAATACCGTAGTAAACAAATTTTTATCATTAGAAATGGATTATTTAGGAGCAATTCCTTATGATGACAGACTTTCAAAAGCTGTTATGAAACAACAGCCCGTTTCTATTGCATATCCTAATGCGCCAGCAGCAAGGGCTTTATTGGAACTTGCCATGGTGTTGGAGGATGAACAAATGGAAATGATTCAGGTTGGAAAGGGAAAAGGAATTGCAGGCTTTTTCTCAAGGATTTTTCAACAGAAGGGCATGAGATAATTCTAGATAGTTTTGGGAGAAGTTTTTTTGGGAAAGTGAGGTAAAATATTGAAAAATATTTTAATTGTTGATGACTCTGCACTTATGAGAAGGCTTATATCTGATATAATAAACGAAACTGATGAACTTCAGACAGATACAAGTGCAAGTAATGGAGCAGAAGCTTTAAGTTTGTTGGAAAGTGGAATGAAATTTGATGCCATTGTTCTGGATATTAATATGCCAGTAATGAATGGATTAGAATTTCTAAAGGCTTTAAACAAAAAGAGAATGAAAGAAAAGGTAGTAGTTGTGAGTACAATTGCTACTGAAGGAGCAAAAGAAACGATTCTTGCCTTGGAATTAGGAGCTTTTGATTTTGTCACGAAACCGGGAAGTCTTACAGAGGCCAAAGGTTTTGGTTTTAAAAACCGTTTAAAAGAAATTCTATGTACCGCAGTGGGAGTAGAATATAAGAGCCAGGATAGTGACGAAAATGAAAATGCTGTTAGTGAATCTGTACCATCAGCGAAAAGTTCTTTGGAACCATCCCTTTTTCAAAGAACTTTAAGTCAGAAACCAACAAAGAATCAAGCTGATAGAACAAAGCATTCTGAGCATGTAGCAGGAAAAGGGAAACAGAAGTTAGTTGCCTTGGCTTGTTCCACAGGTGGACCAAAGGCACTTCAATATGTCATTCCTTTTTTGCCTGCAAATTTGGATGCAGCGGTTTTGTTAGTGCAGCATATGCCTGTTGGTTTTACCGCTTCTTTAAGTAATCGATTAAATGAGCTTAGTCGTATTCATGTTAAGGAAGCAGAGGATGGTGAAGTGCTTCAAAAAGGAACGGTCTATATAGCAAAAGGTGGTTCTCAGATGCGTTTGATTGAAAAAGGCAAAAAGGAGCATACTCTTTCTGTACAGGTGGAAGCAGCAAGAAACGGATTGAAGCCTTGTGCGGATATTATGTATGAATCTTTAAAAGGAACCAGCTTTGATGATATTACCTGTGTTATTATGACCGGTATGGGTGCGGATGGCACAAAGGGAATTTTGGAACTCGAACAAACCAACAAAATTTATGTAATAGCGCAAGATGAAGCAAGCTGTACCGTGTATGGTATGCCGAAGGCGATAGCAGAAACTGGAGCCGTGGACGAGGTACGGGTATTGAAGGACATTGCAGATGCTATTACGATGCATGTGGGGGTGCAATAGTATGGACGTAAGTCAGTATCTTGAGATTTTTATTGATGAAACAAAGGAACATTTACAGACATTAAGTGATCAGTTAATGGTTTTAGAAAAAGAGCCAGAGAATATGGATACCATTAACGAAATTTTCCGTGCGGCACATTCTTTGAAGGGAATGGCAGGAACAATGGGATATAAGCGTATGCAGCGTCTTACCCATGACATGGAAAATGTATTTCAGGAAATTCGTAGCGGAAACATGACAGTTCAACCAGAATTGGTAGATGTTCTTTTCCGTGGTCTGGATGCTTTAGAAGCATATTTGGAGAATATTCTGGAAGCTGCTGATGAAGGTACAGAGGATAATCAGGATATTATCGATGCCTTAGATGAAATTGCCAAAAAGGGTACAGGAAAATCAGCTGGTTCCAAGGAGGAATCAAAAGAGTCCGATGCAAAAGAGGATGTACAGGAAAATGACACAAAAGAAGCAAAGTACGAATCTATTGCAATTTCAGAGTATGAAATACATACATTTGCCAAAGCAAAAGAGCAGAATGAAAATATTTATGGAATTACTGTTTATTTACAGGATACCTGTATTTTAAAAGCAGCAAGAGCATTTTTGGTGTTTAAGGCTTTGGAAGAAATGGGTGAAGTAATTAAAGCAGTTCCGGATGTTCAGGATATTGAAGATGAGAAATTTGATTTGAATTTCAGTTTGATATACTTCACAAAAGAGAGTATGGATAAAGTGAAAGCGGCGATTGAAAGTGTTTCTGAGATTAAAGAGGCTGTGATAGGACCTTTTAATGTACCAGAAAATGTAATTTCAGAAGCTGCAGTTAAGGAGCAGGAAGAAAAGGCAGAAGAAAAGCCTGCGGTTACTACGGCAGGACCAGTTGCAATGAAAGAGGAACCAAAACAGGATGCAAAGAAAGCAGCTGCAAATCAGAAAGCATCAAAACCTACTGTAGGACGTACAGTTCGTGTAGATATTGAGAAACTGGATGTGTTAATGAATCTGGTTAGTGAGTTGATTATTGCGAAAAACGGCTTAGTTTCCATTAGTTCTACTGGAAATGAAAATAATAATAGCTCCAGCTTTAATGAACAGATTGAGTATCTGGAGAGTGTAACAACGAACTTACATGAATCCATTATGAAGGTTAGAATGGTGCCAATCGAAAGCGTATTCAGCCGTTTCCCTAGAATGATTCGTGATCTGAATAAGAAACTGGGCAAAAAGATGGAATTACATATGTCCGGTGAAGAAACAGAGCTGGATCGTACTGTAATTGATGAAATTGGTGATCCATTGCAGCATTTACTTCGTAATGCAGCAGACCATGGTCTGGAGACTAATGAAGAGAGACTTGCATTAGGAAAACCAGAAGTTGGTAATATCTGGCTGGATGCATATCAGGATGGTAATAACGTAAATATTGAAGTTCGTGACGATGGTGCAGGAATCAATGTTGAAAAGGTAAGAAATAAAGCCCTTGAAAGAGGTGCGATTACTCCTGAACAGGCAGAAGTAATGTCAGACAAAGAAATTATTGACTTGTTATTTACTCCAAGTTTTTCAACTGCTGAGAAGATTACCGATGTTTCTGGTCGTGGAGTTGGTCTGGATGTAGTGAAAACTAAAATCGAAGGACTGGGTGGAAATATTGAGTGCAAGTCTGTATTAGGTGAGGGTAGCAGCTTTATTATCCGTTTACCATTGACATTAGCTATTATTCAGGCGTTAATGGTTGAGCTGGGTGCAGAGAAGTATGCGATTCCTTTAGGCAGCATTCAGATGATTGAAGATATTCCTGTTTCTGACATAAAGCATGTTCAGACAAAGGAAGTAATCAATCTTCGCGGTACTGTAATTCCATTGATTCGTTTGGCGGATATGTTGGATGTAGAACCAACAGGAAACGATCCAGAAAGCCTTACTGTTGTTATTGTTAAGAAGGGTGACAAGCAGGCTGGACTTGTTGTTGATAACTTAATTGGTCAGCAGGAAGTTGTTATTAAGTCAATTGGAAATTATATTAATTGTAGTAAGATTATTGGTGGTGCAACCATTCTTGGCGATGGTGAGATCGCACTGATACTCGAAGTAAATACTTTGGTATAGGGGGGCTTGGAATGGATAATTTAAACGTTCAAAATGTGAAAACAGCAGGCGAAGGCAAACAGTATATTGTTGTAAGAATTGGAACGGAACAGTACGGAATTGATATTCAGTATGTTGATAACATTGTTCGTCAGCAGAGAATAACAAGAGTTCCGAAAGCACAGCATTACTTCAAAGGTGTTATTAACCTTCGTGGAGAGGTTATACCAGTTATGAGTTTGAGATTAAAATTTGATCTTGAACCAGATGAATATACCAATGCCACTAGAATTATTATTATTAAATTAGAAGGACAATCTGCAATTGGTATTATTGTGGATGAAGTAAAAGAAGTAGTTACTTTAGATGAAGAATCTGTTGAAAAGCCAACTTCTTCTGATGCAGGAGATGTAAAGGCGCAGTACTTAAGTGGAATTGGTAAGCATGAGAATGGATTGATTTCATTACTTAATATTTCAAATGTTATTATTGATCGCATGGGAATGTAAATAGAGGTGAGGATATGCTTAGTAACGAAGAAAAAATGGATGAAATGGAATTTGATGTATTGACAGAAATCGGTAATATCGGTGCTGGAAATGCAACAACAGCATTATCCCAATTGATTGATGGCAGAGTGGATATGTATGTTCCTAAGGTTGAAATGCTGGCTTTTAAAGAACTGGCAGAGATTATTGGTGGAGCAGAAACATTAGTGGCTGGTATCTTGTTATCACTAGATGGAGATATTGAAGGTTCCATGTTATTTATATTGGAAAATAGTGCAGCTCATCATTTGGTATCAAAATTGATGGGAACCTTAGGAGAAGATTCCAATGAAGGATTTTCCGAAATGGAATTATCTGCCTTAATGGAAATTGGTAACATTATTTCAGGAGCATATTTAACAGCTATATCTAAATTGACCAGTTTAAAGATTATATCCACAGTTCCAAGCTTAGCTGTGGATATGGCTGGTGCCATATTAAGCGTTCCTGCCATAGAATTTGGTAAATTAGGTGATAAGGCATTACTGATTGAATCTCAATTCCGGGATTTGGATGTTGACATTAGTGGATATTTTATATTAATTCCAACAATGGATTCTTATGCACGGATACTAAAGTCTTTGGGAATATAGGTGGTAATTATGGATGGAGAGATGATAAAGGTAGGAATGGCAGATTTAAATATCTGCCATTCACCAAATGCAATTACTACATTGGGGTTAGGCTCCTGTGTAGGAGTGGCGTTATATGATAAATCCTCAAAAATTGCAGGCCTGGTACATGTTATGCTTCCAGATAGTACTTTGGTAAGGCAGAATCAAAACAGAGCTAAGTTTGCTGATACAGGGATTGATTATTTGATTGAATTATTACAAAACGCAGGAGCAAAGCGAAATATGCTTACAGCTAAAATTGCTGGTGGAGCTCAGATGTTTGCCTTTAACTCGAATAATGAAATGCTTCGTGTTGGAGAAAGAAATGTTGAGGCAGTAAAAAAGAAATTAAAAGAACTTGGAATTGCTATTTTAGCAGAGGATACCGGAGAGAACTTTGGACGTACTGTTGAATTTTATCCGGAAACAGGAGATTTTGTAATTAAATCTGTTGGAAAACCAGTACGGACAATATAATATAGCTAAAAGAGTAATTCAACAAGGGGGCAGTATGAAAACAGAATATATACCCAAGATTACAACTCTTCTTGCCGGTGCAATTGTCTGTATTATTTCTATTGTAAAACAGATGGATACAACCTACAGCTTGGCAGTTTTGCTGGCAGTATTAATTATTTTTTATATTATTGGATGCATTGCAAGAAAAATTATAGAAAATGTTATGATAAGTAATCGTTTTATGAAGGAAGAGGCAGAGGCTTCGGAGGAGGAAGAAGAGTCTGAAGAAGAGAAAGAGATTGAAGAATCAGAAGTAAATACAGAGAAATAGAGAAATTAGCATAGTATGCTATATACTAGAAGGGACGACAGTTTTTAATGGATGAAAAGGAAAGAATTGCATTATGGGAAGAATATAGTAAATCCAAAAGCACCAAAATCAGAGAACAGTTAATTATTGAGTATTCTGGTTTAGTGAAGATTGTTGCTGGTCGTTTAGGAATGTATTTAGGGTATACCGTTGAATATGATGATTTAGTAGGATATGGTATTTTTGGATTAATCGATGCGATTGATAAATTTGAATTAACCAAGGGAGTTAAGTTTGAAACCTATGCCAGTTTAAGAATTAGAGGATCTATTTTAGACCAGATAAGAAAAATGGATTGGATTCCAAGAACATTGCGGCAGAAGCAAAAGAAATTAGATCAGGTAATGCATGATTTGGAGGCGTCTCTGGGACGAACTGCTACAAACGAAGAAATTGCTGAGAAGATGGAAATATCAATGGAAGAGTTAGGCGAATTGATGAATCAGACTCAGATTGCAAATCTAATTTCTTTGGATGAGTATTTGGAACAGGGAAGTGAGTCAAAGGTGGAAACCGGAGGAAAGTCCGTTTTCCAGCAACCGGAACAGGTAGTAGAGCGTCAGGAATTGAAACGGATTTTAGCGGAAGCTATTGATTCATTAACAGAAAAAGAACAAAAGGTAATTGCATTTTATTATTTTGAAGAATTAACCTTAAAAGAAATTAGTAGGATATTAGATGTATCAGAATCTCGTGTTTCCCAGCTGCATACCAAAGCATTGAAAAAAATGAAGGAGAAATTGGGTGCAGAGAATATGGGAGTGTTTGGAATATGGAATATATAGGCTGTCGCAATGTGGCAGCCATTTGTGGTTTAACTGAGAGGAGAGAAATATACTTATGAAGAGAAATGCTTTTTTCCAATTGATACACAAAAAAGATGGTGTATATTTGAAGTCATATCCGGCAGTTAATGGTGGTTTGGCATTAACCATGGATGATGTATTATGTTATTTAGAAAAGAAAAGAATACAAAATATATTAATCGATGATATAAAAAAGTTTGTAGAAAAATCGGTAGAAGAGACAAATGCAGAACAAAAAATTTTAAAAGAAAGTATATTACCGGAGAACGAATATCCATTAGTTACTATGGATCCAGATCGTAAAATGGCCAAGGTTCGCTTATATCCACCTTCTAGCCAGGGTTCAAGAATTACAGTTGCTGAGCTGAAGGATTTGATTCAGCAGCAGGGGGTTCGTCATGGAATCATTGAGTCAAATCTGGAATTATTATTGAAAGGAAGGGTGTATTGTACTGATATTTTAATTGCTAAGGCAACGTTACCAGTGCAGGGAAGAAGTGCAAAAATCACCTATCATTTCAATGTGGACAAGACCTGTAAACCAGAAATGAACGAAGATGGAAGCGTAGATTTTCATAAATTGGATATGATTGAAAATGTATCAGAGGGACAGTTGCTGGCAACCTTATCCCCGGTGGAGTTTGGAACACCAGGAACTGATGTGGCAGGTGCTCCAATGAAACCGAAAAAGGTAGAAAATCTCATTTTGAAGCATGGAAAAAATATTCATTTATCAGAAGATAAATTGGAAATGTATTCCGATGTGTCTGGAAATGTGACATTAGTAGATGATACCGTATTTGTTTCTAACCAATATGAAGTGCCAGCGGATGTTGGAGCTTCTACAGGAGACATTGATTACGATGGTAGTGTTCTGGTCAGAGGAAATGTTTTGACCGGCTATACAATTAATGCTTCAGGAGATATTACAGTAAATGGTGTAGTAGAAGGAGCTACCTTGAATGCAGGCGGAAAAATTGTTTTAAAACGTGGAATTCAGGGAATGAGCAAGGCTGTTATGGAAGCAGAAGGTGATGTGATTAGTAACTTTATTGAAAGTGCTAGTGTAACTTCTGGTGGAAAGATTATTACAGATGCTATTATGCATAGTAAGATTGTGGCAAAAGACGATATCGTTGTAAAAGGCAAAAGAGGTTTAATTGCGGGGGGAAGTGTTCGTACAAAGACTCGTATTGAAGCGAAGACCGTAGGTTCTTCTATGGGAACTGCAACAAAACTGGAGGTAGGTATAGATCCATCTATAGCAGAGCGATATCGCATTATCGAAAAAGAAATGGAAGGCTTAGAAAGCGAGAAAGAATCTTTAATGCAAAATTTGAAAGTATTAAAGAAGCGTATGGATGCCAATGGTGGAAAATTGGATGATGAGAAAATGCAGAATTTGAAAAAATTAAGTGTACGTATTCAGGAAATTGACAAACAACTGGAAGAAGAAGCGCAGGAGCATGAGTTGTTGGAACAAGAACTGGGAAAGCAGACAGATGGTCGAATTATTGTAGAAAATATTGCTTATCCAGGTGTGCAAATGACCATATCCAATGTGATTTCTCATATTCATACGGAAACCCATCATAGTACCTTTGTCAGAGAAGGAGCAGATATCCGAATCAGAGCAATTTAAGCGGAAAGGAGCAGATATGTCATTAACCATTGATTATATTACTATGCCTCCAAAATCACAGGAGGTTTCCCAAATCCAGCATGGTGAACAGGTGAAAAATCAGCAGGCAAATCAGGAATTGGCATCTCAGTTTCAGCAACAGGTTAAACATAATTCTGAGCAGACAGTGAGAAGAGCGAAAGCAGAGAATAAAGAATTCCGTTATAAAGAGAAGGAAAAAAAGAAAAAAGGAAAGAAAGGTTCTTCTCAGAGGGGACAATCAGAGCAGAAGGAGGAACATCAGACAGAGGACAGTATTTTGTCTGGAGGTTCCCGATTCGATATGAGAGTCTAATAATAATTCTATAAAGTTAATGGGAGAATATCATGTTAATATTAGAGGTTATGCTAGTCATCGTTGGATTGGCGGCAGTGGTTTTAAGTTATAAAATATCAGATTATGGAAAAGGGGAACATTCTGAAGGAATGGATGAACCAAAGGACGTTTCAGAAAAAGTTTCTTCTTATAATATAGAAGAGATGGAAAATCAAATGGAACAATTACAGGAAGAGTCTGTCATGAAGGTATCTGATGAACTGAGCCGTATTTCCAATGAAAAGCTTATGGGAATGGATGAATATTCTAGTCAGGTTTTAGATAAGATAGAAAAAAATCATAGTGAAGTAGTGTTCTTGTATAACATGTTAAATGAAAAGGAAGAAGAGATTAAAAAACTTGTCCATCATGTTGATACAGTAAAAGCACAATTACATGAGGATGTTGCAAAGGAATACCAGAAGGTGTCTGAATCATTAAAGATAGTGGAAAACAAAAAAGAAGAATTAAACGAAAAGATTCATTTGGAATTACATTCAGAAAAACATTCTGAGAAGAAAGTTGAAAAGAGTTCAAGGGAAGAGCTTAATGCCATGTATGAAATGGAAGTAGAGGCAATTAAGTTAGAAGAAGAAAAAGAACAACAATATTTTCCGAAAAAGGCAGAAGAATCAACCAAACAGCAGAAAAATCACAATAATGAAATTGTTACGCTACATAAAAAGGGACATTCTGTATTGGAAATTTCAAGGATGCTTTCCCTAGGTCAAGGGGAAGTGAAATTTGTGATTGATTTATTTGAAGCGAAGTAGAGAAATAGAAAGGAAGAAAGAGTATGGATAAGAAATCCTTTATCAGGGGATTTGGGACAGGAGTATTATTTGCTACAATTATTTTAGGTATCTCCTGTTTAATACGAACCTCGGATTCTTCTGTAATTAAACGGGCAAAAGAGTTGGGAATGGACTATATTGTAGAGGAAGAGAGTCTATTTCAAAAGAAAGAGACAGCTACAAAAGGAGCAGTAAGCAGTTCAAAAGAAAAAAAAGAGGATAAAAAAGCGAAAGAAACCCAAGCTCCAACAAAGTCGCCAGAAAAAAATGAGAGTCAGGAAAAACAGAAGGATGTAAAAGATCCCGGCGAAGAATTTGAAGAAGCAAAAAAAGAAATTGAAAAGGATATGGAAGAAATCAGTAGAGAGCTGACCATCCGGGAAGGGGAATGGTCTAGTGATGTCAGTAGAAATCTGGAGGAAATGGATATTATTTCCAGTGCAGAGGATTTTGATGCTTATTTAGAAGAATATGGATATAGTAATAAAATCAAAGCAGGAACCTTTGAGATTCCATCCGGTGCGGATTATGAGGAAATTGCAAAAATGATAACATCCTAATGAAAGGGAACAGAGAAAATGAAATTTCGACCATGTATTGATATTCATAATGGAACGGTAAAGCAAATAGTGGGAGGTAGTCTTCAGGATAGGGATAGTCAGGCGCAAAATAATTTCGTGTCTTCTTATGATGCGGGCTATTATGCCAGTATGTATCAGGAAGATGGCTTGAAGGGTGGGCATATTATTCTTTTAAATCCAGTAGGAA
This sequence comes from uncultured Jutongia sp., assembly GCA_964511525.1. Taxonomy (GTDB): domain Bacteria; phylum Bacillota; class Clostridia; order Lachnospirales; family Lachnospiraceae; genus Jutongia. The sequence continues at coordinate 2,061 of CAZEFX010000024.1, read as the reverse complement.
GTGAATGGTATGAAAAGGATGTGGAGCAGGCTGCACTGGCTTTACAGGTATATCCAAAGGGATTACAGCTTGGTGGTGGCATTAATCTGGAGAATGCGGAGCAATTTTTAGATTTAGGAGCTTCTCATGTAATTGTTACCTCCTTTGTTTTTAGAAATGGCATGGTTGATTATGACAGATTACAGTCCTTATCTTCTTTAATAGGAAAGAACCGCTTAGTGTTAGATTTAAGCTGTAGATATTATTCAGATGGATATTATATTGTAACAGACCGTTGGCAGAACCGGACCCAAGAGAGATTAAATAAAGAAACCATAGAGCGGTTAGAGCAGTATTGCGATGAGTTTCTTGTACATGCGGTGGATGTAGAGGGCAAATGTGCCGGAATTGAAAAAAAAGTAATTGAAATTCTGACAGATTCTGTTTCTATACCGGTTACCTATGCAGGAGGAATTCATTCTATAGAAGATATTGCATATATAGAATCAGCTGGAAAGAAACGGATTGATTTTACCGTGGGAAGTGCCTTGGATTTATTTGGTGGCAGTATTCCCTATCAACAGATTAAAAACTATCAATAGCCTATAAAATAAGGGAAAATTAGCATTTTTGTCTTTTTTTTGATAGCTTTTACTAAAAATACGTAATAAAATTGTAACAAATCGTAGTTCTAATAAAATATTAAAAAAATCTTAAGGTGGAAAACGTGCAAAATGTACAAAATGCACGTTTTTTATTTTGTGAAAATATACAAAATGCACAAGAAAAACAATGAAAAGCATTATGATAAAAAAACGATGTTTCAAAACGGGTTGAAATTTTAAGTTATTATGATATAATTGTTACATAAATGTTAAGAAATTTAAGGGCGATGTAAATATTTTTTCCTGCATTGCTTAGCGGTTTCTGACATTCAGGAGGTTATTATGAATTTCAAGAAATTTGCAACACTTATACTGCTTACCATATTTGTTATGGTTATTGGCTTATCAAGAGAAACTGTATATGTTGCTGCAGAAGGAACATCAAGCGCATCATCTGTTGCTACAGAAAGTGCAGTTGATTCAAAGGATGATTCAGAGAAGACAAAGAAGAAAGAAAATAAGAAAAAGTATACAAAGGCAGAGTTAAGATTAATGTCAGCAATTATTAATTGCGAAGCTGGTGGAGAGAGCTATCAGGGAAAACTTGCGGTTGGTATTGTAGTTGTAAATCGTATGAATTCTAAGGCTTTTCCAAATACCTTACGAGGTGTTATTTATCAGAAGGGTCAGTTTTCACCGGTACGTAATGGAATGTTAAAGAAAAAGCTGGCACAGTATGATGCTGGAAAGACAAAGAGTAAGCAGTGGAAGGATTGTATTAAAGCTGCAAAAGAAGCTTTAGAAGGCGAGACATTTGTTACCGTAAAAGGACACAAGAAGAATTTAAAGGGATATTATTTCTTTAGTGTGTATTTATCTGGTGCAAGATTCCGTTTAGGTGGACATCGATTTAAATAAGATAATTGAGAGGCTGTTTGTTAACAGTCTCTTTTTACTTTCTGTGAAAAAGAGACTTTTCTTAATGAACAGAATGTGTTATTATTAGAATAATATTTTGTGGCATCAAAGGAGGAGACACATTGAGTAGTCCAAATGAAATGAATGAGAATACATCAGCGGAAAACGAAGTAATTTCCCGCAATTTTATTGAAAATGTAATTGATAAGGATTTGGAGGAAGGGCATTGTAGTAAGGTTGTGACCCGTTTTCCACCAGAGCCAAATGGATATTTGCATATTGGACATGCTAAGTCCATTATTTTAAATTCTGGTTTGGCAAAGCAGTATGATGGAACCTTCCACTTACGTTTTGATGATACCAATCCAATGAAAGAAAAAACCGAATTTGTACAGTCCATTATGGAAGACGTAAAGTGGATTTGTGGCGATTTGGATATGGAAAAGGTGTTTTATGCATCAGAGTACTTTGACCAGATGTATGAGTGTGCTGTAAAGTTAATTAAGAAGGGGAAAGCCTATGTATGTGATTTGACCCCGGAGGAAATCAGAGAATACCG
>CAZEFX010000023.1:0-32888 GCA_964511525.1 uncultured Jutongia sp. | reverse complement strand
GTCTGTTACCTGGGCAATCAGACCACGGGCAACTAATTCATCATAAACCTTCATTTTAAACCTCCTTAAAACTAAAAAAGTCCTCTTGCTGACTTCCATCAACAAAAGGACGAATTTCTCGTGTTACCACCTTTATTCCCCATGAACTCACATCCACAGGCTCCATAGGATACTGCTATATCCTTGTACGCTAACGGGTACTACCGTCCGAACCTACCAAAGCTTTCTCTCCTTCAGCCGGATACTCCGAGATGTATTCATAACAGGATTCCCTTGCGCCTCTCATCCGCCGGCAGCTTTCTGTTAGTTTCCTCTGCTACTACTTCTTCTCTTCTTCGCATTTAACATTGTTATCTTAACAAAAGCCTCTGTCCGTGTCAATCCCGAAAAATAAATCTTTGCTGTATCTGATAGCTAATCAGAAAGAGACAGGTATCTACCACCATCTTCACTAAAATCGCATATCCCGAAATAAGACTGGTAAAAACATAGACCAAGCCCGCAGAAGCTCCCATCTGAATCACTACCAAAGCATAATACAGAATCAATTGCTTCCAGAAGCTTCCCTTTGCTCCAAATACCACCTTCCGATTGACACTAAAATTATAAATAGAAGAGGCTATTCTTGCTAAAATCGTAGACCATAATACATTCATTCCAAGCTTCAAGCCTCCCAGCACCCACAGATGAAATACAGAAAACAGTCCCATATCCAGAAGGGATGCACTTAATGAGGAAAGTAAATATTTAAAAAATGCTCCAAATATTACTCCATAAATCTTTGCAGAATCTTTAATTGGATGAAAATGCGTTTCCTTATTCTCATCAATATAAATGGTCTCAATCAGCACTTCCTTGCAAGGCAGTTTCTTTCTGGCAGCAAAAATCAGCATACGAATTTCATACTCAAACCGCTCTCCGGAAAGTTCACAAAGCTCCTGCAACAAATTCATAGAAATTCCCCGAAGCCCCGTCTGGGTATCATGAATCATCCTACCATATAGTGCTGCAAAAACAAGAGTAGTTATTTTGTTCCCATAACGACTTTTAAAAGGAACCTGCTTCTCATTAAAATCCCGGGTTCCAAGTACAATATCTGAGTTACTTTCTGTCAATGCCAGTGCTACTTTTTTGGTATCCTTGGGACTATGCTGTCCATCACTATCTGCAGTGATGATTCCATGACACTTCTTGCCATAGCATTTCTCAAAATTCTCCATGCACCAGCTAAAGCCTGTCTTTAATCCTCTTCCCTTTCCCTTATTCTCTGGATGATGCACCACAGTTACTTCCTGTAACCGCTCTACCTCCTGAAAAATACTTTGACACTCTTCCTTACTGCCATCGTCTACCACCAGAATCTGATGAAAACCAATCTGTACCAGTTCCTTTACATATTTTGTCAGCTTTTCATCAGGATTTAAGGTAGGAATCAATACCAGCATGTTATTCATTGACAGTCCATCCTTTTTCTGTGCCTTTTCTAACACCGCCTCATCCACGGGTTCTTTTTTGTCATACTTTTTCTTTAACCAACCTGCAAACCAAATCGAAAGAATCACACCCAGAATAGTAAGTAAAAGGCCTTCCACCAGATATGGATATTTCATGGTAATCTCCGTAATTCCTTTAGAAACATACAGCAATTGATTCTTCTCTTGCAATTTCTGCTTAGAAACAAAAATATCATGGTATGCCAGACTGGTGTTTACCTGCTCCTCTGGAGAAGTAATGGTAATGGTATCAGAACCATAGGAAATCTCTAACGGTACAATTTCTCTTGCAGGAACCTCCTGCAAGACGCCACCAGCCAGTTCTTTGATTAACTCCAAGGCTGCCTCATCATGGGTCAAAAATGCATGATAAGGAAGATTCAATCCAAGAAAACAAATATTTTCATTTTTAACAGTTCCTACAAACTCCGCCTTTCTTCCGGAATCATACAAATATCCCCGAGCTTCCTCCAAATCATTAAAATATACTGTCTGCCAGTCTGCATACTCCTTATCAAACAGCGTACAATCTAATTCCTGCTCCTGATAATATAAAATCGGATATCCATTTTCAAAAAGAATTTCATGACAGGTTACTCCTAAAAATTCTCTGGTTTTGGTTCTTTCGTTGGCTGGTATTCCATCCCCATTAATCAATATCTTCACACCAGCTTCACTTAAACGAACCACCAAGTCTTCCGCTTCTTCCTTATCATCATAGGTAAAGCCTGCCAGATATATCATTTTATACTTAGAAAGCTCCTCATAAGTATACTCATTTAGATTCGTAGACTCTCCTTCCTCCATATCCGGATTGGCATACGCCATAAGAGGCGCCGAAGTTCCAATGCCGATACTGCTATACTGGCATCTGGTTCCAAAGGTATCATAGGTATCCAGATGATACAAAAGATACTCCTTATTTGCTTCTATCTCCTGATAACCTACTTTTTCAGCACACTCCCTTACCTCTTCTACATCCTCTTGTTTTTCCCGAAGCTGGTTGATTTTTATGAGAACCGTATCATTTCCCATTTCCATAGCTCTGTCAAAGAGGTAGAGATAGTAGCCCTGCGCCATTGCTTCATTTAAATCTACGATATTATTCGCCGTAGCTGCTGACTGCCAGCCGGCACCATAGGTCTGCTGTACCTGCTTTCCATTAAAATCTGTCAGAAGATATTGCGCCATTGCCCCCAAAGTACTTTCATCCATTAATGCGACTCTCTGGGTAGTCACTTCCTTTGCCTTGTCTATCAGCGTCCGCTGTTCTTGGGCAATCATATTCTCCTGAACGTTTTTTTCTCCCTCCCCAATATAAAGTAATGGCATGGAAGGAATCACATCTGCCAATAAAAGAACACAGCATACAATCATAATCGGTTTCCGAAGTGTCTTCCACAGAAACAAACTATATAAAATCATGCACAAGGCAATAGAAATGAAACGTAACATCCATAAATATTGGCTTCCCGGAAGTTTCTCCAAAACCACATACATAGAACTGGTAGTACACAGAAAAATAATCACCGCTGTACAAAAACCCACCATAGACTGTTTTTTACTACAAATAAATCCAAATACTGCCACTAAAAATGCAGCAAAACCAAAATAAAATTCTGTAATTCCCACCTGACTTCTTCGGAAAGGATTTAAGGAAATCAGAGCATCTTGGAAAAAGCTTTGCATCACCTGTGAGCTATCTGTAGAGGTAATACCTCCTTGTAACGACGCATACAACCAGATTCCAATTAATGCAAAGGGAATCACTATGCTAAGAATCACAGGAAGGCACATGTCCTTTTCTTTATAAATAATCTTATATACGGCAAGAAAAACAAGCATTGCCAATGCAATCATTCCTGCGTATCCCACATGGCACAATGCAATTGCTGTAAATACTGGTATAACTTTTTTTAATTCCTTCCACTGCTTCTCAAATAAAAACTCATGGATATAATAAATAAACAATGGTAATAAAACCATAGACAAAGAACGAGGAAGATTTCCTTCTACAAATAATGCAAACAGATTATTAGGCATAAAAAACCAAAGCGCACCAATAAATGCACCTAAAACAATCCTGTCCTTTTTCACTCCTATGTATAACCAGACCATTGCTCCCAAAAAGAAAATAAGACCATTAAACACCAGATATCCTATAATCTCACTTCCACCTGCCAGCCCCTGGCAAAAAGCAAGAAAATACACGGGCAATGGAGCCCAGTATCTCATCATCTGAACACCGTTATACCAGAAGTTATCATACAAAGGATACCAGTTTCCTTCCAAAATAGAATGGTATAACACATCTCCTTTATATACATGGCACATGGTGTCTACACCGGCAGGATAATTTCCGCCTTGATTTATGACCCATGCTATCATTACAGCAATCACTCCATAAAGCAATACTGTAATAGCAATCCCTGTGTTTCTCTTCACTAGTATTTCTCCTTTAATCCATCATGCTATCCAATACAGAATCAATAATTTCTTCCATTTTCTTCTCAGAAGTCTTTCCCATACTCTTCAAAAAATCAGATTCCTTTTCAAAGCTAATAACATAACTTCTGGTTGGTGTTTCGCTGCTTTCCATCTTTACCAGAATTCCACCAAGATTTTTTACAATTTCACGAATCTCATGCACAAAATAGTCTGACATATTTTCCAAGGTAGGAATAATGTGGTCAAATGGTTCTACCTCATTCAGAACACGATTTTGATATTTATTAAAATACTCATCAATGGCTTTTTCATAATCGCCAAACTCCACAAACTTCTGGTCACTCATACGGATATTCACCATAAATTCCCAGGTATGGGGATGCCTCTGCCCCTCTTTTCCATTAATAATAATATAATGATTGGCATTCAAATAAAATTTAAACTTATACTCTCTATATAATGTACTATTCATATCCTCACTCTACTTTCTTAAAAAGCGGTATACTTCTTCTACCTTTACCCTAGGTTCTGAATGATGTCACATATTTCCTGCAGGCTCTGGGATTTATCCTCACTGGATATTACCTTCTGAATCTGCATCGTTTTATCCTTAGACTGTAATGGTTTCATAGCCCTTCTTGCCTCGTCCTTGGAATATTTTACAAAAAGTAAAATCAAGGTATCGGCAGACCAGGCAAAACGAATTACCTTTTCATCCAGAAGCACTTGAGCTGCCTCTAAAAATCCATATAATTCCTTCTTCCCAGAGAATTTTACCCGCATCATGGTCACATTGTGTATGTCCTTTTTCTCCATTCTCTGAATAAATACTTTTAATAACTGCTTATGGAATAAACTCAGTCTTGGATGATAGTAGTCAAATGCCTCAATCTTTTCTTCCAAGGCTTGTACCATACTATTTAACTCCTCTTCCCGATGAACCAATCCTTCGATTCGTTTATCCCTGTTATCTAACTGCCACAGTAAAATCATTGCTGTCAGCAATAAAAAGCACAAAGCAATGGTAATAAAGATATATAACCCAATTTTTGAAGACAAAAATGTATTATTGTCCAAAATAACGGTTTCATTGGTCAGAAGACAAATTTTGTACTGAGAACCATTGTATTCAAACACCACTCCCGATGCTACATATTTTTCCTTCTCAATATCAATAATTTCATGGATAACCTGGTTTACTACTAACTGATTTAAAAATTCAGTTGCACTATCTGATACAAAATAGGTAGAAGTAGTAAAGCCCTTATAACGATTGGTCTCTGTTACATCCTTTACAAACAAAAGTGCCTGATCCTTTGAAAGGGTCCAATACTTTTTATTGGAAGTATCCAAGGAACTTAATATCTCTGTAATAATCTCCTCGTCACTTCGATTATCCTGTACATTAATCTGATCCAAAACCAATTGTACATAGGCATCCTGCTGATCTGCATAAATTGCTAAAACACTATCCTCATACTCGGTAATCTGATAATTCCCCCAAAGAAGCAGAATCAACACACCAATAACAGCAACTGCTCCCATCACCCTAAAATCAAATTTCTTTCTTTTCATTCTCTTTTCTTTCTTCACAGCTTCACTCCACATTAACTAATTTTCTAAGCTTCTCAATTCCTTTTGCCAGAAAACCAAAATCATTTGCAATGGTTTTCATTACACTTTCCTTTTCCTGAGTAAAATTCTTTGTCTTCCATGCACTATCTGTATTGATACTATTAATCACTCCTGCAAAACGGATAAAAAATACCACCAGATTAAATAATGGAAGTAAAGGCACCACATACCACTGTTTCGCATAATATTTACGAAGTTCTTTAAACTCCTTTAAAAAACCAATGGTTGAAAAATAATAAAAATACCCAATAATAATATATAAAAAGAATAAAAATAAGGTTGAAAATCCGATTAGTTTAAAGGAATAATTCATACACAATAAGCAAAGAAGTGCTAAATACCATATCATTCGAGGAAATGCAAAGGTATGATCATATACCAAAGTTCGCACTCCCACATTGGTAAATAAATTTTTCGCCTTCATTTTATCCTTTAAAAATAAATTGGAGACCTCAAGACTTCCTCGCTGCCATCGCTGACGCTGGGTATATAATTTATTCATATCCTCTATAGGGTCTACAAAGAAAATCGCATCCTCGCAAATTCCCACCTTAGTTTTTAATAAGTATTTCATCTGAAAGGTAATCTGAGTATCTTCACAAATGGTATCCGTGTTATACATCTGCGACTTCAAAACAGAAGACTTTCTAAATGCGGAAAACGCACCAGATAAGGTATAAATGGAATTCATTTCTGACGCATAGTTTCTTCCTGCCAAAAAGGCTTGGGCATATTCCAAAAATTCCACCTTCCTTAACAGCTTTGGAAAGAACCATGGATAATCCTCTACCTGCTTTGGATCTATTAAAACTGCCCCTGTCATACATTCAATCTTCTGGTCGTTTTCAAATTTGTATACCATATTCCGCAAGGCAGACTTTTCCAGCAAACCATCACTATCAATATGAACAATATATTTTCCTTCACTATTAAATAATGCCAGATTCAACGCCTTTGATTTCCCCTGCTTTGCATTGAGCCACTGCATCCGTAGCTCGGGATACTTCTGCTGACACTGACAATACACCTGAAAGCTGTCATCCTGTCCCTGATTATTTACCAGAAAAATTCTTATCCTTTCATTAGGATAGTTACTCTCGTCAATAGAACGAATACATTGTTCCAAGGTATTCATAGAATTATAAATTGGGATAATTAATGATATTTCAGGGTCAATAGCAGGCTTTTCTATTTTTTTTGAATGAAAGACCTTTTTGAATAAAATCACAATACTACCAACCGCTGGTACAATTTCCATAATCACTGGAATAATAATCCAAGCTGCCCAAAAAATAAAAGATTGTAAGAAACTATTTATTAATTCCATAGGTAAAGCCACCTACTTTCTGTCGTATAATCTGAGTTCTGGTGAATACAAAAAAATACAATAAAATAGACAAACCATAAAAGATAAACCGTCCAACAAAGGTATGTGCTGCATAATAGGACGACATCCCGAAAAAATAAATAATTACACAAATAGAAATAATCCGAATAGCATTTGCTAAAATAATATATCCAACTCCGATTACTCCTACTGCCACTCTCTCATAACGGCTATATGCCTGAAAAAATGCTAATAGTGATAAAAAAGCCATAATCTCTAATATACCAGAGCACTCGAAGTCAATCAGCAGAGAAATGGCCCCTGCCTTAGAATCCACGAAAATAACTCCATACTTAAAGTAGGAAGAAAACATTCCCGTCAATTTACCAAAGCCCCCCGCTACAGCAGCTACCACCTGAGCTAAAGGCTGGGTCAAATACGGACGAAGAAAAATCATCATAAATATAAACAGACCACAGCTTCCCCAGATAAACCGCCACGCAGGAAGCTCACTCTTTTTTAATACACGCAATATGTATAACCATACTACTAATAATAGTATCCCTAATATTGGACTCATACTTTAAGCCACCTTTAGTTTTTTCTTACGGTAAAGCCAGACAGCTAATACAGATAATCCGCACAAAGAAATCCCCATAATTGCACCAGAAGAGGTTCCTGCAATGGTTACCCATTCACTACCAATATTAATATAATTCGCCTGAATCATCTTCATATCAGAAACTTCTAAGCCTAAATATTCTGCTACCTTTTCCAAATCCACCTGATACTCTACTTCATCAGAAACCGCTACGCCTTCCGCAGTCTTACGCACCGTCAGATACATTTTTCCAAATACCGGCGCCCCTTCCTCATAGATATTTGTCGCTGTAGAACCTGACTCCAAATCCCACAAATAATACTCATAGGTTCCTGCATCCAAACCATCTAACGGAGCATCAAAGTTAATATTCCCTTCTTCATCCACAGCAATTAACCGAAAACCAATAGCAGTCTCGTCATCTTCATTAAATCGGATTGTAAATGGCTGAAACTCCTTTTCATTCATATGAAGTGTTGACAACACATGACCATATAAGATAGTTTCATCCAGATACAACGCTGCTTCTGCGTCCTCTCCGACACCGCCACTGGTAGAATACTGTACTAACTGATGAGGATAATAATCCCAATCAGTATAAACACCATCATAAATAATTCCAGTAAATTCCTTTTCCTCGGAACTTTCCTGAAGATTTGCTACATCCTGAATCAACATCTCTTCTTCCATATAATAACCGAAAGAAATCGTCTCATTATACTGCTTCACCGCATCTACTGGAATCGCAATCTCATACTGTTTATTGGAATGTACTACGGCAGCACCTTCAATACCATCCAAAGAATCTTTATTCAGCTTAAAGGTGGTATTTCTTCCTAAATCAGTATAAATGGTAAACTTTCCATTACTATTCTCACCGGAAGCGGTTGCACTGCCATCATACTTTTCTTCTATGTAAATATATACATAATCTCCATCAAAAACCATGGCAGTTTCTACCAAAGCCCCATCATCTACAGTAGTCTTTGCCACTGCATCCCAATCATAAAAATTTCCATCCACTGTAATTCCTTCATATACAGCCTCTGTTGCCTCTGGTGCTGCAGCCTCTTCTACTTGAGGAATCTCACTGGACTGAATCGTTGTACCACAATAAGAAATGGTAAACTCTTCCGCAGCAAAGAAGGACTTCGGAATCGCAATCTCGCTTTCGTACTTATTTGCTTCCTTACTTGGAGCATATGCCTGCACTGTTCCTGATACTTCACTATAATACGCATCTCTTACCTGATCCATCATACCGGAAAATTGAATCATAGAACTATTTGTTTTTGAAATTCCTTCATAGGACTTCGGAATCGCAATCTCGCTTTCGTACTTATTTGCTTCCTTACTTGGAGCATATGCCTGCACTGTTCCTGATACTTCACTATAATACGCATCTCTTACCTGATCCATCATACCGGAAAATTGAATCATAGAACTATTTGTTTTTGAAATTCCTTCATAGGATAAGTTAATCTGAGTATCTGTAATCGGAAGACCATACTCATTTCCACCATTCTGCTGTATGTAAAAATATACGTACTCTTCATCCTGCATTACTGCCCACTTAGCAATCTTATCATTGGATGAACTCTGCATCGCAATATTCTTCCATTCGGAAGCATCTCCATCTACTGTAATTGCAGATGCACAAACTGACACTCCTGGACAGAGCAATGCTGCTATCAACGAAGCCACACACAATCCAGCCATCCATCTTCTTCTCATATCTGCCACTTCCTTCCCAAAAGAACAGAACTACATAATATTTGCTCTTTTGTTTCCTCTTCAAAATCTATTGTATTTCACGCTTTCGTCTTTCATAATATCGAATCTTTTCAAAAAAACTTAACTTATTGTACTTATTTTAGCAATTTATCTTCATTCGTCAATAGTTTCTAATCATTGTTTACAAAATGTACATCTTCTGTTCTTATTTATTTTTTTATATCTTTTTACCAAAGAAAAAAACACAACTGAAATCACTTCAGCTGTGCTTTTTCAATCCATTGATCTAAGGTCAATGGATAATACTCTGAAAATACGGTAAAACAGTTAATCATATTGCAGGAAAGAGTTCCGATGTCCTCATTAATCCAGGTTTCCTGTGATTGTCTCTGAAATCTTTTTACATTTTCATAATCCTTTGTATCATGTACATGTCCATATAACATATAGGTAGTATTTCCATGATACTGGCCATTATAACAAATAATAGGATAATGAGACAAAACCACCTTACGGTTATTGTCATGAAGCTCTGCATATGGTTTTACCCATTCAAACAAGCCTTCATCCAATTTTCTATCTCTTAGAAAAATCCCATCGTGATTTCCGGTAACTAAATATTTCTTTCCATTGAGCCGGGAAAGAAGTTCATTCACCTGCTCTCCCTTTCCCATACAAAAATCACCCAAAATAATCACTTCGTCTTTTTTCTTCCGAACCACTTCATTCCAGCACTGAATCATATGCTCATCCATTTCTTCCACAGAAGGAAAGGGACGTTTATCTAAAACTCTTACTTTGTCGTGACTAAAATGACAGTCTGCTATATAAAATCTCATGACTGATACCCCATTGGATTCTTGCTCTGCCATCTCCATGCATCTTCACACATCTTATCGATGCTTCTCGCAGCTTCCCACCCAAGCTCTTCTCTTGCTTTGGTACAATCCGCATAACAAATATCAATGTCACCCGGACGACGTGCTACAATTTTATATGGCAATTCTTTCCCACATGCTTTTTCAAAATTATGAATAATATCAAGTACGCTATACCCATTGCCAGTACCAAGATTATAGGTAACCAGCCCCGGTGCCTCTTTCAACTTTTCTAATGCCTTAATATGTCCTACTGCTAAATCAACTACGTGGATATAATCTCTAACCCCAGTTCCATCCGGTGTATTATAATCATCACCAAACACTTGAATACACTCTAATTGACCGGCAGCCACTTTAGAAACATATGGCAGCAAATTATTCGGAATGCCATTTGGGTCTTCTCCAATCTCTCCGCTTTCGTGAGCACCAATTGGATTAAAATAACGAAGAATTGCAATGTTCCAGCTAGAATCCGCCTGATAAATATCACGAAGCATATCTTCAATCATTAGCTTGGTGCGACCATATGGATTAGATACCGATAATGGAAAATCTTCTGTAATCGGCACAGTCTTTGGCAAACCGTATACCGTAGCCGAAGAACTAAACACTAATGATTTCACATCATATTTTCTCATTGCCTTTAAAAGATTCAATGTACCTGTAATATTATTGTCAAAATATTCTAATGGCTTCTCACAGGATTCTCCTACTGCCTTCAATCCGGCAAAATGAATCACTGCATCTATCTGTTCCTTCTCAAAAATCTCATATACCGCTTGCTCATGAAGCAAATCTTCTTTATAGAATGTAATTTTTTTTCCTGTTAATTTCTCTACTCTCGCAAGAGATTCCTGACTGGAATTTAACAAATTATCTAATACCACCACATCATAGTTTGCATTTAAAAGCTCAACATTGGTATGGCTGGCAATAAATCCAGCTCCCCCGGTCACTAATATTTTCATTTGATGAAAACCGCCTTTCCTACACTTTTATTACTCTTATTCATTTTACTGTATTCCTTATAAATGTCAAATTTATACATAATAAAAGGGCAAAAAAACCGGCGTCAGTATTACTGACGCCGGTTGCGTTGCTATCTCAAATTAATCAAGATTAAATACATACATATTATCAGCCTGTGCATCTGGGAATAGATTCAAATATGTAATACCCTTCTTCTTTCGGTTTTCGATTTCAAACTTCACACTATTGTATTTAACACCAGCATTTACACCATTAATGAAACGCTCGTCATACAAGAAGTAATACTGTGTATTATCCTTAAGGAAGTTATTATTCTTGGTAGAGAAATTACCATCCTCACCAACCGTAAACTTACGGATGAATCGTTTATTTGTAGTAATATCTCTGAAATCCTGATAAACCGTTTTTACTAAACTATGAATCTTATCTTCTTCTCCCTCAGTTTTATTTACCAACGAAATCCTCAAGGAGCGAATATTACCACCTGCCACATTATTGTCATATGGCGTAAAGTAAATTCGATGAGACAGATGTTTATTGGCGGCTAAGGCGTTGGCAATAAATGTACTTTCACTCGCCAACTCTTGTTCATAATCAGCCTCACCAGATGCTTCTTCTTCCGGTTCTCCTCCTCCACCGGAACCACTGCCAGAGGATGACGACTCCGCGGCATCTGCATCTGCTTGATTTGCATATACTACAATAGAATCCATAATTACATCTGCATCCCACGCATATCGGTTAAAGGCAATATAGCTGAGGTCTGAGCCCTTAGCTTTCAAATCGCCAACAGAAATATCAAAAATCTGTGTTTCTGTTGAATCTGTGTTTGAACCCTGACATGCAGTAATATAAACACCTAAATCAATCCAGCTTTGACCTCTCAGTTCATATACAACCTTATCTGCCGGCTGAGCAGCAACTGTGTGATATTTCACACGAATAATATTGGAATCTGCCAAATCATCCATAGACGAACCATGACTGCTACCAACATTAATTGTCCATGTTGAACTTCCGTTACCCTGATACAAATCTCTAATTGGTGTAGGTTTTGGTGTTGGTGCAGAAACCTCAGTTTCCATAGTAGCCTCTGGTCCTGCTGTTTCCTCTGGATCTAATGTAGGTTCTGGTTCAGAACTTGGAGTTGCAATCGGTTTAGGACTTGGAACATATTCCAGATACTGTTTCTGAACCTTTGGCATTTTTGCATCAAAAATCATTAACGAATCTGTACTATCACTATTCAGTGTTAATTCTAAGCAATCCTTTTCCTCTGACTCAATTCCCTTAATATCATTTACAGTAACATTTGGTGGTCTATAACCAATCTCATAGTTTCCGATTAAGGTATTGATAAACAACTGCATTTCTTCTGCACCTGTAACCTCAGCTAAATTAATACCTGTATAGGTTACATTATCTACTGTATACAAATAATAGTTGTTTGTAGCATCATTTGGAGAAATTCCATACATAGAGCTATCATCTGCACCACCTAAGCAATACCATACTGCTAACTGGCTATTGTCCATATTTAACTGGAAATCCTGCGCTATATTACCAGAAACATCAACCTGAGAACTAATAGTATATGGATAGGTTGTTACCGCTCCTATATTCTCTCTGGTTATCATATTGGTTGATTCCGCTTCGGAACCATACTCAATACCATCCCACAAATCATTTGAAAAGGCTTTATACTCACCAGACCCCTTTTCCATTACAGAACCATAGGTATATTCCAGACTCGCATAATCCCCTAAATCATATGCTGAATTCTTAAAGGTTGGTTCATCCACATAGGATGCAGTAGAATCTGTAAAACGGCTCTGATTTAATATGTTTTTAATACCCTGAGTAATTCCCTCAGAAGCTTCACTATCTTTAGAAAGAGCCTTTGTAGTATAAAGTACACTGGCACCATTTTCTGCTTCTTTGGTTATAAAGCTAACTGCACCATGGGTATTATCCGCTTCCTGTAGACTAGTACCACAGCTTACTAAGAATACATTGTAATCCTCAAACTGGCTCATGGTTTCGTCTGAGAAAGGAATATCTGTGGTATATGGATAGGTTTCTGTAAATCTTGCCAAATATTCCTCTAAGGTTTCTGTTTCCACAGTAATATCATAGTTTACAAGATTCTCTGAATAAGTTGTAAACAATGCAGGAGCACTTTCTAAGTCAACTGCTGTATCCTTATCCTCCGAATCAATAATCTGGTATACATTAATTTCCATCTTACCTGAGCTGGAACCATTATACCAAGAAGTACCACTCTCTGCGATATAATATTCCGGATTATTAATGTCATATACCATAAATCTCCAAGAAATCGCTCCGTTACGACGAAGTGGCTGCTTTCTGTTCTGATAGAAGGTATTAAAGTCAAAGGATACAGAATGTGTATTCTTATATACGATGTCCTTCTCCTCTTCTCCTTCTACACCATAAATATATTGATAATACTGTTTTGGTGCATTAACATCCCCTTCAGAACTTGCTTCTGAATCTACATTGTAGTAACTATCATAAACTACTTCACTTTCCTCATCATTATCACTAACTACACCATCGTAATCAATGTCCATTAAAATCTTCACACCGTATTTCATATCTTCCACACCCTCTGCTTTATCAGGGTCCGGTTCTCCGATGGTAAAGGTAAAGTTCAATGTAGAACCACCTAAAGAAGCACTACTCTTAGTAGAATCATACTGTACAGGAGTCTCACTAACAATTATCTTAGAATCCTGATAGGTAATACAATACTGCTTCAAGAATGGATTAAAGCTCAAATTTGATAATGCAATCACATTTGCTTTTTCTTTAATGTTTGAATTAGCAAACTTATATAAATTAGAGGACTTATCTACTATGGTCTGGTTTACAGAATATCCGCTAGACCCCTCTACATGCAACTTATCTGCTAATACTAAAGCATTTCCACTATTTACATAGTCTTCTAACTGCTTTCTCTTTAATTTTGAAATGTCATTTCCGGAATAACGATAATCCCCGGCTTCATCACCAACGTGAACAACTGCCTTTCGTTTCAAACCGGTATCATTATATACTGTGTTACCATTTGTATCCTGATTCAATTTTCCGGTATTTAATCCAATATAAATTAAATCATATTCTCCCGTCAGATCCGATTTCAATCCATTGAATTCCTGTGTGGTCATATACTCAATTTCAATCTTATCCGGATCGAACTTAGAAGGTGGCAAATAAGCTGAAAGGAAGGTTGGAGTCAACGTATATTCACTACATGGCTCAACTTCCAAAATCTTAATCTCTTTCTTCAGACGAGAACCTGGATCGTCTCCACCCACACCACTCTTCTTATAGTTCAACAGATAGAAAATCATCTGAAGTGGACTGATACTGCTATAATTCTGATCATGTTCATCTCTATACCATTCAAAAGCATCATTCAGAGATGGGTTGTCTGCTGAGAATAAAGACTGATCCGATAACTGGGAAAATGTATTACCCGGATTAAAGGATAAGGTTCCACCATTCAGACCTTCATTTACATGACCATCTGTACCCATATGTAACATGGCTCCACCGGACATATTTAAACCATACAAATCAATCTGCTTTTGTGTGATGGACCATGCATTCTCAGTTCCTGCAGGACGGAAGGTCCAATCATTCCAATATTCCTGTGCTAATGCTTCCTGTGCAGTAGAAAGACCAGTGGTATTATAAACACCACCTGCTAAATCCGGTTCATTTGGAATAACAGGCTTTCCATCTGATGCTTTCGCATTACGGAAAAAGAACTTATAGAAGTTTTCCTGTTTCATCATAAAGTTCATAACAAGAAACTTATAAATATTCATATTAGAACCAGCTAAGGTCTGTGGATAACTACTAACAATTCCTAAAGTAGAGTAATCTAAAGGATAGGTAGTAACATTTCCTGTACTATTATTAAAATCATTATGTGTGGTAATAGCAGCGTCCCATAAAAGAGGTGCAAAGTTAAACTGCTTCGTACCATCATAATCTTCCATTGCATTGACCTTCATGAAAAGCTTTCTTGCTACTTCCCAAGTGAAATCATTGCTCTTATTACTAGAAAAAGTGCTGGCAGTAGTACCTGTACCAGTATCTTTGATTCTCTTTAAATCATTATATCCATCTGCCTCTGCCTTATCCCAATAACCTGTACCGTTTGTAGGACCACTCTGCTGCATATAAATCAAATCTGCATAATCAATCCACTGTGGATTCGCAGCAAGCTCCTTTGGCTCAATAGTCTTAATAACAATATGATAGCTATCTACATCACTTTTCTTCCGAATATTTAATGCAGTACGGATAAAGGAGTTAAAATGCACCGGATGACGAGTAGACTCATAGTCACCCTTTCCATCTGGAACATAGGTCTCATTACCTGTACGTACTGTATATACACGGTCACCTTCTTTAAAGGTAATATTCTCTGTCTCATTAGATGCATGGTTAATATTTTCTGATTTTGCTAAATCCAGAAAAGCTTTCTCTGCCATGCCACTATGCTCATCTGTTGGAGAACCAATGGTTACCCAAATAAAGTCACCGGAACCATCCTCTGCTTTTTCAAAGGTTGGCATATAACGATTTGCACCTGCACCAAATACCTTATCAGAATATCCGTCCAGGGCATTTACCCCTGTATACTTAAAGGTTCCCTGCCCGGAAGCTACCTTTTCATAATAACCATAGGCAGTAAATGCTGTGGTGGTATCTTTTATCCAGTCTCCAGGATATGCTAATTCGTCAGACTCCACATATTCTTCTGGAAAAACACGACGTATCG
The DNA here is from genome assembly GCA_964511525.1 of uncultured Jutongia sp. GTDB lineage: Bacteria > Bacillota > Clostridia > Lachnospirales > Lachnospiraceae > Jutongia. The sequence continues at coordinate 16,960 of CAZEFX010000023.1, read as the reverse complement.
CATTACCAATAGATAATTGACCACGATACAGCTTACTATAATGCTCTGGATGTTCATTAAATGCCAGCGGCTCACAGCCATTAATCAAATAGCCCAACTCCGCTTTACCAACATATGGTACAACCTCTAAAATCAAGAAAGGATTGTCCTTGGAACCATCTGCTGCATTCATGTTAGTTGGCAACTGTGCAAAATCATTAATTACACCATGGCTCACCTTTTCCTCTGCCTGAGAAGTTAAACGATGAAAACCAAAGTAACCTAACACCACAGCCAGACAAATTACCACAAGACCAGCAATTTTCTTTCCTTTCGATAAGTTTCTCCAAACTCTTTTCATAATGTCACTGCCTCCATTCCACAGCTCTTTTCAACTGCAAAGTGCTTTGCTTTCCTTCTACCTGCAACCTCTATAACCTAGTTTAGCTGATTACCCCCATTACGGGTAAGTAACCAGCTTATTTCTAATTTTTGATGTGGCATCTACTTCGTAATCAATCTTTCCATTTTCCATTCCTAATTGAATTGTTACATTACTTTTATCCACAGATACCTTAAATTTGCTAATATATTCCGCAAATAAAGCTTGACCACTATAGGCTGAGCATTCTGGTGTACACTCTAGAGAACCACCATCTGCCGGCTTAAGTTGATCATGATTATGCTCATACAGATATAGTTTCTTATCTGTAGAATCATACTTTATAAACTTTATTTCTTTTACTGTCTTTGTTTCAATAAACTTCTTATCGTCTGCTCCAATAGAACCTGCTGTAGTAGGAATACTCTTACATTCAATCTGATAAAGAGTTAAAACATCATTCGCTTCATCATAGTGAACAGAATTGGATTCCATAATCATAGTATTAATCTGTGCCAATAAAGTCTGAGATTCCATCTGCACATCCAACTCTGATTTTGCAAGAGAGAATGCTTTTGTACCAGTCTGCAACATAACTGCGATTGCTCCTACTACAAATGCTAAAACACCAATAGAAATCATTAACTCAACTAAAGTAAAACCTCTACTATCTTTCCAACTCAGAACAATCACCTCCCATTATGGTTTTTCAATATAATGTTTTCCTGTTGCTTTTACCATTCTGATATAAAACGTTTCTTTTCCAGTTAATTCCAAACGGCTTAAAAACTCCTTATTATGAAGAGTTCCATCCGCTGCCAGAGAGCCATCATTACTATAAGTAAAAGCTCCTGTGCTCTTGGAATACCCTATCTTAAGCATGTTTGTTTCTGTCAAAGTTAATGACGAAGAACCTTTTCCTTGTATCGTCACCTTACTATCACATAATTTTACTCCACCATCATTAGATGCCAAATAAGTATCTAACTCTGTTCTAGATAAGAAACCGTTTGCTCCTCCAGCAATTTCACCATTCATGGTTAACATATAAATTCCTTTCGGAGTCTTATATACATATAAATACATATTTCCCTTTTTCGTCATGGTTTCTGTCTGAATATACGTCAATTTACTATTCAATGTATTGGAAGCCTTTTTGGTCTTACCAGAATTGATATAGCTAACGCCACCAAAAATTGCTACAGAAAGAACTGCCATAACTCCCATTGCGATAATCAGTTCTACAAGGGAAAAACCTCTGGTATCACTTCTTCTCTTCATCGTATCACCTCCTGATTATCCGCCATTAGTTTTTCGTCCAGTTTTCATAATTTACATTACTACTGCCATCTGAACTACCTTCACCAATGGTTGCATCTACTGATTTTCTGAAATATTTACTTAATAGATTATAGAAAATCTTACTATTATTCTTATCATATTCAAACATTTCACTAACCAGCTTTGCATTTGATGATACTACAATATTACTTCCGGTAAACTTAACATCACCGCCGGCAATAATTAAGCCATTAAAATTCGTCTGCAGCTCAACATCACCTTCTGTAATAATAACACCACTGTCTGTACCAGTACTTCCACTATTCCATTCCACATCATGGTCAGAAATAATATACGCACCTGTGCCAGCCGTTACTGTCATAGAACCACTAGCCTCTGTTAACGCATCTCTATTAACTAATTTATCAAACAAATTGGTTTTATCTGATAAACCACACTTTGATAGCTTATCACTATTTTTTTCAGATAATCTCCACTTTGAACTAGCTAAGGCATCAGAATAATCACGAATTAATGACATCTGTCTTGACATGTATTCCTTACTCTTAGACTTTGCATACTCTGCTAAAGGAGTGTCTGCTTTTGGCTCAGTATTCTGAATCTTAACAGATAAGCTGGCATCGCTGGAATTTCCATGCAAAATATTACCAGAGGTTAATAAAATTTCTGAACCATTGTTTAATGTAACACCTGTAGCTGATACATACGCCTTGTCTACTTCACTATATATAGTCTGCTGAGGACTACACTGGTGGAAAATCTGATAAAACATACTTGATAATTCCTGAGATTTAAAATTCAGATAAAAATAATCTATATCCTGAATCTGTGCATCTCTACGATGATAAATATGCACTGCCTGTGTATCTACAAAGTCCATTATATCAAAGCTTGTTTTGTCATTTCCTGCGTCATCCTTAAATAAATCATAAGAATTATCCGACATCACTTGCTGATACTGATCATCCTTAATCTCCAGATATTCATTATATCCCTTGAAATCTAATGCATAAATCGCATCAACTGTTGCATCCTTCACACGGAAGAAATACCAATCCTTTGTTGCACCCTTAGCATCTGTTACAGTACGAATCACACCTGGAAAATTTTCTACATCATCATACTCTGTAATACCTAAGGTAGCTGCAGTAGTAATAAATTCTGCCGGAACATAATATGCCAACTGACTACTCTTTACTGTCAAAGATTCACCCAGTTCAATATCCGGGTTAATATTGTTTCCAGATGCATCCGTCAGAATTTCCCCTGTATTTGGATTCTTTGAAATAAAGGTACGTCCAGAAAGAATTAACTGCTTTAATCCATCTAAGCTTAAAGTACCATTTTTTCCGTTTAAAGAAATCGCACTACTGTGAGAAGCCTTTGTTGCCAAGGCATCTGCATTAGAATAATCATCATTGTAATTGTATCCATAATAACGACCTGATAAAGTGACCGTATCATTTTCACCATTTAACTCTAAGTCGTCCGCTACATTACAAATACCATCAATCTGAATCATATTATTGGAAGAGCCTGACTCCGTCATAATATTTTCAACCCAGACTTCTGCAGCACCAGCAGTTCCACCCTGAATATTCAAACCACTGCTATTACCAACACTAATATCACCACGACTGATAATATACTGTGCATTGATATTTACTCGTCCACCACCAGTCAAAACAATTCCCTGCTGGGACTTCTTATCTGCATCATTACGGTTAACCGTACCAGAGTACACATTTCCCTCTACCTTTACAACATTTGTACCTGCATCGGAACGAATCTGATCATCCGCTAAGATTGCATAACTCAAATATTCGGAATGTGCCTCTGTATCAACAGAAGGTACTTCAATTCGGATATCTGTTGTTAATGTTGTTTCATATGTATTTTCCTCTTTTAAAACACTAACATTTTTTAGAATCAAGCTATTTCCATCTACTAATAATTCATCCCCCGTAAAGGTGTTTCCACTACTATCTGTAAAGGAACCATGAATCTGATATTTTGTACGATCTTCATCATCAATATAGGATAATAATACATCATCCTTATAGCGATAAATACCTGAGGTAGAGAAAACAGCATTTGCATCCCCTGTCAAAACGCGAATCATCTTCTCAAGATAAGAACAACTATATCTTGCATCTAAGGTTGCTTCTGCTGAAGTCAACGCCACATTATATTCTGCCATAGCCAATGCATATGCCTCTGCTGACGCTTTAGAGGATTCATTCTGAATACCGGCAGAAATGTTATCTAAAATAGAATCTGTTTCATAAAAGTTCTCCTGAGAAAACTTTTGTGATGCTTTCAATCGAATATTTGTTATGGTCATCGTGATAATGGTTCCAGCCAATAAAATAAGAAACGACATGGTAATTAATACCAAAACCAAAGAGGAACCTCGTTTATCTTTCCAAAACCGCTTCATTATGACCCTCCCTTCTTTCCTTTTAATTCTGTACTTTTGCTCCATTTACTGTTGCATAGGTTTTTCCATCCTTAATGATTCTAACCGTAATGTCAGCAACTCGGTTCATTTTCTCTTGATTCACTAATGTATATTCGGAACCATCTACATTCGTAGCTAATTGATCCGAGCCAAAACCTGTTGCAAACAACTCACTATCATTAAATGAAAGATTTGTATAAACCTTTCCAATTTTCGTCTTAAAATTAGAACCCGAAGATACATCCTTTAACTCTAATTTATATCCCGGCTTTCTTTTTACATATCCATCTGGAACTTCACTAGAATTATAAGAAACACTGCTTTGAGCAACAATATATAAATTCAATTGATTGTTTTCAATATTATTGGTATCCCCAAAAAATGTATCCGCATCTAACTCTACTGTGTCCATAGAAGAAATACCTGCCGCTGTTGCCGGCTGATAAAACAAGTATATATTTGTCATCTCCTTTGGATCTAAAGAAGAAACCTTTACTGGTTCAGTATATACAGTAGTTGCATCAATTCCATCCGGATAAGGACTGCCAATATATTCATACTGAAATTTCGCTTCTACTATTACATTTCCTGTAGAAAGTCCAAGGGCATTTTTCTCTTCTGTCCCTTTAATCGATATTTTGCAGCCTAAATTCTTCTGAATATCTTCCATAGTTAAAGCAGGTAGCATATTATTTGCCGCTGCAGCATCTGCATGTCTTCCATAAAAGAAAAGCTTAGCTGCCAATAAGCTCTGACCATTTTCAGATATTAAAACATCCTTATAGGTATCCATAGTTCCAACGATGGCGCGTTCATAATCAATAACTGTAGTTGAATCTGTTGGAGATTTTACCACCTTCTGAATTGGATCAATATCCGCTTCTACAGTAAATCTGCTGTTATCAATCTTTACCTCTTTCTGCAAGGTATACTTATCATTTCCAGAGGTTGGATCTGCAGGAACCTTCACTGTCCACTTTGTTGTAGAAGTATCGTTATTACATACCACAGAACTATCATCTAAAGAATAGGTGGCATTCTTAAACCCTTCCAAAATATCCTGTGCCTGAACAGCCGCATTCTGCCTTGTTCTACTTTCGGCATTCTTTATATTGGCATTACCAAAATAACTTACAATCGGAATAGTAACCATAGCCAGAACAGTAATTGCTATCATCAGTTCCACTAAAGTAAAACCTCGTCTATCCCTTTTCCAATTTTTTATTGTGAAATTTTGATTCTGCATCTACTCACCTCTTTTAACTTTCTCACAAGACCTCCTCATTTCAGTCCGTATTCATACCCCTATGTACAAGCATAGCTTAACAACAACTTTCTCCATAACATTATGCAACCACCTTTTCGGTGGTTGCATTATAGGTTTTATTTTCCAAAGATTCCACTTTTATTATTAGTATCAGAAATTGTATCAATTTCTTCTACATCTGGCTGTAAATATTCATCTGCAGTACCAGAAATTGCATACATACTTACAGTCATATTACAAACCAATTCTTCACTTTCTGTATCCTTTGTAGCTGACAACTCAGTAATTGTCATTCTATCTCCCGCATCATCCTCTTCAAGGTCTTTTCTATTCTCTGACTCTTTAATAAATTTAATTACTTTCTGCAAATTTGCATAATTTGCAGTGAAAGCTACTGCTACGTCAGAGCGATAACCCACATATCCAGAAGCTGCTTTTGATGTTTGAGAAATAGGAACACCTGATTCTATAGAAACACCTGTGGCAATCTGCGGAAGCCCTTCCTCTGCAGTTCCATCTCCAGACTGATAAAAAATCTGGTTCATCTGATAGCTTTCTGACTGAATCTTTACTCCTTCAATACTCTGGCACATATCATACAAGTCTGAAATCGCATTCTGAGTACGTACTTCTAAAGGAAATACTTGCAGCTTCTCATCAATACGAGCAACAATAGCATTCGTATTATCAGAAACAACATCTTTTTTCGCTTCCATTCTATTTAAGCGGTCCACTTCTGTCTTAAGCGTTATGTTTTCGTCTACAAGTGCCTTCCTTGTTGTCTCCATCTTACTATATACTAAAAAATAACTAGCAGCTATAATAAGAATCGTTCCAAAAATATATAAAATCTTCTTATCTCTATTAGACATTTTCTTCTTCATGATAAGCCCCTCCAATCTTCTATCTAATATACAACTTCCTGCATAGCCTCTGCATCCTTTTTATCCATATCAGGATTAACGGTTAGCTCTGGATTATAATCTGCAGTTACAGAAAAATTGTATAAAGTTTCATCTTCTGAAATCTCAGTAGCGACAACAGAAGGAATCGAAATGTTTGTCAGAATTGGAACCTCATTATCCGGACTAACTTCCTTTGTAATAGTCTCCAGATTCATTAACATTCTGGCAATAGATATATCTGTAGTTGACTCAATTGTCATAGATATACCCTTTTCTGAAGATTGAAAATAGCTTACATGCATTGAATTTGGAAGATTCTTTTCCAAGTCTTTAATCAGCTCATTTAAATTCTCATTATGCGTCTGTGTCATATCATAGATTCCATCAATTGTAGTATATACATCACGAATCTGCTGATTTTCATTATAGACCTGCTCTACTTTTATCAAAGTATCTTTCTCCGCTTTTAAAGCCTTATTGTCTCTCTGTGCCTCCTGGCATTTCAAAACAGACCAACCTGCCAATAACACAGCACAAACAACACCCAGACCGAAAATCAACTGGAATACCTGTAAATTATCAGAGCCTGTCTGAAGATTTGCAGCGTCCTTTGACTTAAAGCCTACTGGTGCCATTGCAGCACCTACTACAGCAATATACTCTGTCTGGTTATAAAGCCCCTCTGTAAACTGACGTGGGAAAGAAACATTTACCAAATGCTCCATACGATGTGTAGGAATATGTAACTCGTTAGAGAACAACTCATCAATACCTGCTACCTTGCATCCCATACCAGTAATATAAATACTAGATAATTCAACACCCTGGTTTTTTGATTTAAAGAAATCAATAACACGGAGAACACTTAAAAGAATTTCACCAACTGCATCGGTAACTACCTTTCTTGCAGACTGACTTTCACTCATCTGTCTCCACTGCTCATCTGTCATACGAGCACCGCCGACTTCCTCTAATCCTTCATAATCCAGTGTTTTACAAACTAAACGATCACGACAAAGTGCCTCGCAAGCAGAATCCATGTCGTTAATCATACACTCATCACTAAGAACCATCTGCTCTGCAACATTAAATACACCCATAGGTATCGTACGCTGCATCAACTGCTGTCCTTCATTCATAAAGTTAATCATAGTAGTATTGCCACTAATCTGAATACAAGCACAATAATCTAATACGATTTCCTTCTTTAAAACCTGCATAGAACCATTACCGAAGTAATCCAGAGACTCAATATTAAAGCCCATTTCTCTCGCAAAATTATAATAGTTATCCACCAAACTATCTGGTGCTGCAAGACAAAGAACTTTATAAGACTTGCTCTTTCCTTCTTTAATAGTTTCCAGCAAAGTATATGCCAATGTATAATCTGTCAAATCAATTGGAAAATAATCCTGGGCATTCGCCTGAATCACTGCACCAATTTTATTTTCTTTTACATTTGGAAGTGTTACTTCACGGGTTGCAATCTTACTGGAAGCGATTGAAAATACTACTGACTTTTCATTCATTCCAGCTTCTGCTAATTCATTACGAAATGCTACCGCCAATGCATCCTTATCACGAATCACACCGTCTTCAATTACATCTTCTGGTGTAGCAAATGTTACTGCACGATATACGTGCGGATTTTTCTTCTTATAATCAATTTCTACAATTTTGGTCACCTGCTGACCAATTTCAATACTAAGTACATGTTTTGCCATCTCGTACTCTTCCTCCCTGTCTCAATATTTTTGCATCACACAAAATTCAACCTCCGCGTTGTTTATCAACGCTTCTAGCCAAGTAAATGTTTTTATAAAACACCGAAAATAACACCGGGTACACAAACAAGGCCCGCTGTTAAACTCTCTGTGACAGCAAAATTACTGCCATCTTCTGAATAAAATGTCTACAAACCTAGCAAACCAAAGTACCAATCTATCACAAACTGCCCCCACATTGCAGTGAGCCATATGCCCAAGGATAAATATGGTCCCATCGCCAAACGATGCTCCGCCTGACTTACTTTCATACGTACCACATGGATAATAGAACCCAGGATACAGCCAACCAAAAAAGCAACAATAGCCGCTTTCCAGCCTAGCAACAAACCAGCACCTGCCATCAATTTAATATCTCCACCACCGATTCCCCTACCGACGGTAACAAGATAAATCACTAGCAGAAAACCAGCTACAGAAAACATTCCTATTATATGTGTTTTCCAGTTTACTCTATCCAACACAGTAGCAACTATCCCAAGCAACATAACAAACAGGTTAAGCCCATCAGGAATCTCCATAGTGCGGATATCAATCATACTTAAAACAATAAGGGCGGATGTCAGGAGACAATATAAAACACTCATCAAGTTCCAACCGTTTGCCAAGAAAACGATCACATATAATACTCCATTCAATCCTTCAACTAAGGGATACTGAAGCGATAACTTCGTGCCACACTTCCTGCATCTGCCCCTTAGAAAAAGAAAACTAAACAACGGAACCAAGTCATACCACTGTAGCTGATAATCACATACCATACAATGGGAATGTGGTAATACAACACTTTCCTTTTTCGGAATCCGAAAGATACAAACATTTAAGAAACTACCTATCACAATTCCAAAAAGAAAGACTGTTATGTACATTAAAACATTTATCGCTACATATGGCATAACTTCTGCTCCTATAGTTACTTTTTTAAATCCTACTGACTTCTTCCAAAACAGCCTATTAATTAGTTGCTTGTAGAAGATGTTGTATTAGAAGATGATACGCTAAGCTTAGCATCTGCTGGAGTCTTACCATCTTTAGAAATCATTACAGTGATTTCACCAGTAGACTCATCAACCTTTACGTAGATTTCTCCACCAGTCTTGCTATCATTTGCAGCTTTAGACTTAAACTTTAATTCCTTAAATGTTGGAATCTTGTTGTTTCTCAAGCTCTTGAACTCTGTAACTGCTGCTGCATTTGTTACCTTCTCTAAGTTTGCAAGAGTATCTGTACCACCTGTACAAGACTCACCACTCATTGCAATTGAAGAAGAAAGATCCATCTGGATACTAGCTAAATTTTCCTGATCCTTAGAAAGTCTAGACTTCTCCATGTATGGAAGCACCTGACTTGCAACTACACCAACGAGAATAGCCATAATAGCCATAACGATGATTAACTCAACAAGAGAGAAACCTTTCTTGTCATTTTCCTGTAACTTTGCGAGATAGTTCTTGATTAATTTTTTCATAATATAATCTCCCTTTCTTTATAAAATATTTTTTTATCAAAAGACCGTTCTTGGCGCGGTCCAAGATACACAACAATACATCATGCCCCTTCTGCAGCACCATACATAGACAGCATTGGCATCATAATCGCCATCATAATTGGCGCAACCACTAATGCCATCATGATAATCATCAAAGGCTCCAGAACCGTAGTCAACGCTTTTGTAACCTCTTCCACTTCCTGTTCATAGAAATCCGCTGCATGTTCCAGCATTTCTTCAATGTTACCTGTTTCTTCACCAATAGCTGCCATATTATACAGAAGCGGTGGGAACACTCCAGACGCCTCTAATGGCTCTGAAATAGGAGTACCTCTTTCAATATCCACCTTAGCCTCTTCTAATACCTTCTGAATAATACGATTACTCATAATCTTTGTAACAATTTCCACCGCATTCACCAAAGGAATACCCGATGCCATCAAAGTACTTAAGGTACGTGCCAAACGAGCCGCAGCAGATTTCACTGTTAAATCCTTTACCAGAGGAATCTTCAAAAGCAACCGCCCCATTACAACAGCACCTGTTTCCGTTTTAATAAACACCCGGATAGCCACAACCAGACCAACTATTATGATAGCTATCAGCCACCACCATTGAATCATGGCATCACTAATATTCATAACCATAACTGTAATAGCCGGTAAACTGGAACCTGCACCTTCCAAGGTATCCTTAAACTGCGGAAGCACATACATCATCATCAAAGCCACTACCGCAATTACAACCACCAAAAGCACAATCGGATAGGTAAGCGCACCACGAATCATACTGCTTGTTTTATTATCCTTTTCAAACTGCGTCGCCATACGGTTAAAGGAGACTTCCAAGCTACCGGAAGCTTCACCAGCCTCCACCATGTTTAATAAAATATCCGGGAAGATTCCTTCCTGTGCTCTCATGGCATCCGCCAAGGTCTCACCTTTTTCAACCAAAGTCTTTGTATCTGATAGTGCTTTTTTCAGATACTTATTTTCCACCTGATCAGTAATCATTTGAAGCGCCTGAATTACAGTAACACCTGCATGTAAAATACTTTCAAACTGCTTACAGAACACTGATAAATCCTTGGATTTTACTTTCTTACCAAGGCTAAAACTAATCTCTTTATTTAACATATTGGATTCGCTTACCGTTACCGGCATCAATCCCTCTGATTTCAAAGAACTTCTAGCCGCCGCTTCGTTTACAGCTTCTATGGTTCCTTTCTTTTGTTTTCCACTGGCATCTACAGCCACATAATTAAACGCTGCCAAATTATCACCTTTTTCTTTCTTAGTCTACTTTAGACGATATTTTACGTGTTTATTGTACTACAGGAGTAGCATTTTCGCAACTGCTTTTCCTGAATTTATGAACAAAATTATTCACATTTTTTTCATGGATTCTTTATATATTTTTACCAAAACATCCTCAAAAATTAGAATAATTTTCGTTTTAACACTTCTGGTTCCTGCGCAAACTCCAGCGCAACATCTGCAGAAATTCTCAAATTATGATACAAATCATAAATCGCATCGTCCATAGTCTGCATACCTAATTTTTTGCTTGTCTGAATAGTAGATGGAATCTGATGAGTTTTTCCATCACGAATATTACTTGCAATTGCCGGTACAGTATGCATTACCTCATATGCTGCAACTCGTCCCTTTCCATCCGATGTAGGCATCAGCTGCTGGGAAACTACCGCCAATAATACCATTGCCAGCTGTACACGAATCTGCTGCTGCTGATGTGGCGGGAATACGTCGATTACACGGTCTACAGTTGCTGCAGCACCAATGGTATGCAGGGTAGAGAATACCAAGTGACCAGTCTCGGCTGCGGTAATAGCCGCTGCGATTGTTTCCTGGTCACGCATCTCACCTACGAGAATAACGTCCGGATCTTCACGGAGTGCTGCACGGAGACCATTTCCAAAGGACAAGGTATCGAAACCAATTTCTCTTTGGTTCACGATAGAATTCTTATGTACATGTAAGTACTCGATAGGGTCTTCCAATGTAATAATATGCTCTTTACGAGTTTCATTAATCATATTCATTAACGCAGCCAATGTAGTAGATTTACCACTACCGGTTGGTCCTGTTACCAATACCAGACCACGCTTTCTCTTAGCCAAATCCATAACAGACCATGGAAGACCTAACTTCTCAGGTGCTGGTATGGTGGTATTAATCAGACGCAAAACAGCTGCAAAGGATGACTTCTGGCGAAATACGTTTACACGGAATCGTCCCAGCCCTTCTACGCTGTGAGAGAAATCCGCTTCACCATCGCGCTTCAAGGTTGCCACCTGTCTTTCATTCATAATAGAAAGAACCAAAGCCTGAGTATCTGCTGCTGTTAATACGTGTGGAATAATATCTTCTATAGTACCATTTACACGCATCTTTGGTGGCAAACCAACTGTAATATGTACGTCAGATGCACCAACTTCTCTTGCCACCTGTAATAAATGTGTCATTGTTACTTCCATTTTCTACCCCTCCATATTTCCATTAATCATCGTAAGCTACACGATGTACTTCTTGTAATGTAGTAATGCCATCCAACACCAATGCATTAGCTGACATAACCAATGTATTCATTCCTTCTGCAATAGCAGTCTTTTCAATTTCTTCTACACTGCCGCCTCTACTAATGATACGCTTCAGTTCCGGCGATACCTGCATAATCTCGTAAATACCAATTCGGCCTTTATATCCAGCACCGCTGCAATCCAAGCAATCTTCATTTCCCATTACAGCCTTTGGAATCAAAAGTTCTTCACCCCAACGCTCCTGCGGAATACCAAGCTCTCTCTTTTCCGCATCCTCTGCCGGCACCATTTGTTTACATCTAGGACATACTCGACGTAACAGTCGCTGGGCAATAACACCAATTACCGCATCACCAATCAAATATGGTTCAATACCCATATCCGCCAGACGGGTAATGGTACTAGCTGCACTGTTTGTATGCAGGGTACTTACTACCAAGTGACCGGTAATAGCTGACTCAACGGCAATGTTAGCGGTCTCACCGTCTCGAATCTCACCGATCATGATAATATCCGGATCCTGACGCAGAATAGAACGAAGAGCCGCAGCAAAGGTAAGTCCTGCTTTGTTATTAGTCTGTACCTGATTAATTCCATCAATATTTGCTTCTACAGGGTCCTCTACAGTGATAATATTTACATCTTCGGTATTCAACTCACTTAATGCGGTATACAAAGTGGTAGATTTACCACTACCAGTTGGTCCTGTTACCAGCATAATACCATTTGGATGTTTCAAGATATTCTCAAAACGCTCTAACTCTTTTGGTTTGAAACCTAAGTCCTTTTTGTCACGGCTAAGAGCGGTCTTCTGAGCAAGACGCATAACGATTTTCTCGCCATGAACTGTCGGCAGAATAGATACACGGATGTCCCACTCCTGACGGTCTACAATACTTGTAATACGACCATCCTGCGGCTTACGCTTTTCGGAAATATCCATACCACCTATAATCTTAATACGAGCTACTAAAGCCGACAAAAGAGACAAATCGTGTCGCATCGCTTCCTGTAAAACACCATCCACTCGATACCGGATACGTAACTGATTCTCTAATGGTTCAATATGTATATCGGAAGTTCTTTTACGAACTGCCTGCTCAATAATCTGATTTACCAGACGTACAATCGGTGCCTGCTTTACTTCTTCTGAGTCTGTATTTTTATTCTTCTCAACATTACCATATCTTTCCTGACGTTCCTTGGCATACTGCTCCGCCACCTTCATGGCCTCAGAATTTCCAAAGAAACGATCCAATGCCTGAGCAACATCCTTTACTGTGGTAACACGAACCTCAATCTGAAGACCTGTAATAATAGAAAGGTCATCCATCGCAATCATATCCAACGGATCACTGAATGCTACACGTAAAATATTCGGATTGTCCGGTGCAAATTCATATGGAATCAGCATATACTTACGCAGCACTCTCTCATCTACCTCAGAATTTCCAAAGAAACGATCCAATGCCTGAGCAACATCCTTTACTGTGGTAACACGAACCTCAATCTGAAGACCTGTAATAATAGAAAGGTCATCCATCGCAATCATATCCAACGGATCACTGAATGCTACACGTAAAATATTCGGATTGTCCGGTGCAAATTCATATGGAATCAGCATATACTTACGCAGCACTCTCTCATCTACCAAAGCCAGTACTTCATCTTCAATGGTAATTCCACCTAAATGGATACGCTCTAACCCCATCTGATGACAAAGAGCCTCGGCAATAATCTCGTCATTCATAATACCCATGTCTACCAGAGTCATACCTAACTTCTGACCATTGCCTGCTTCCTTTTGACGTTGTAACGCTTCTTCTAACTGCTCCTGATTAATAACACCTGCTCCCAGCAGCAAATCACCCAAACGCTTTTTTCTTCTTAATCTGCTTGCAATTGAATTGTCCATTTGTTCTCCCCCAAACTTGTGTCATCTTTTCCGTACTATTCTATTTTGTCAAAAAGACATATAATAGTTCTATTATAAACTTTTAGTTACTATTTTGCAAGGAAATTCATAGTTTCTCTTCTGTTTCCTTCCTCTCCGCTACTCATTTTGTTTTTCATAAGAAATCCCCTTCTTTTGAAAACAAACTGTCATAGCATCGTCCCACGCTCTTTCCAGTGTTTTATCTAAGGTAAATTGTGAAAATGCAATACCTGTCACGACATATAATTCTCCCCGTTCATACCGCACCTGAAAAAGAAGCTCTGGCTGTTCCTTCTGATATAATCCAACTACACCAGACTCTTCTAGAAGTTCCTGCGCTAATCTTTTCGTCAATCGAAAAGAAATTTTCATATGAGCCGGTGTCTGTTTTCCTTTGATAAAATCAAACACAACAAACTTCATTTCTCCCCAAGTCATCCAAGCAGCCTCCTCTGTCTGTTGTCTATGCATTTCCTCCCATACATCTGTGTCATACCAGCCAGCATTTCTTCTTCCAGATACAACCATTTCAAAAGCAGTCAGCACCTCTGCTTTTTCTACAATATACTCATCAAAATCATTTTTAATTAATAATCTTGCCATAAAATTTTTAATATCATTAATTTTTAAAGCTATCATAAAATTCCTGCTTTCTGTACATACTATTTCAACGACCAAACATTTCGTCAATTTTCTTAAAATTCCTGTTTTATGACGAGAAAAATGTTTTGTCTTTATATATAAACTACTCTAAGCCGTTCCTAACGGCAGAAAGTGAGGTCACCATGAAAAAGGACGAAAAAACCATGAAAGAAGTGGCAGAACGTTGTACTAAGTTTTGTCCTTGTGATTCCTGTGGTTGCAGCAACTCTACTGGTTCAAAGAAGATTTCCTGCAGTTCCTGCACACACTATACTCCCGATAATGTCTGCGATATTGATTTATATGCAGAAATTGTAAACAATCATAACCTTTAAAAGCTCTGTGATTGAACTAAACTTCTCCCTATTGTTGGAAAAACAGCCGGATAAACCGGCTGTTACATATTCGCTTTTGCATATAGTTAACATAAAATTTCATTATGGCTTTTATTATCTACCAACAAAAACCACAATAGACCGCGGCGGAACCACTGTTTTCTTTTGACTTTCCAAAGAAGGCTTCTTAACCCGTTTCTTCTTTTTCACAGGAACAGGAACCTCACTAAAGGAATTCCCATAGGTTTCAATGGCAGGATACCATTCTTTATCTCCCGGAAGATTTGGTAAGTCAAAGGATCTCGCCTCCCAATACATATTAAATATAATGTAGATAGAGTCATCCGAGGTTCCATCTTCTTTTTTCTGATATTCTCCATAAAAAAGCATCGCCAACATACGACTATAATAAGAAAAGTCTGTTTTCCATGCCTGTGTTCCATGGATAGACAAATCCGGCATGCCACAGGATAGAGAATCATACATGTGCAATCCTTCCTTTTGATGAAGGACAGGATGCTCCTTACGAAACGCAATCAGCTTCTTAACATAGGTATGGATTTCTTTATTATTTTCCAACTGTTTCCAGTCCAGCCAAGTAATGGCATTATCCTGACAGTAGGGATTATTATTACCGTTCTGAGTATTTCCGAATTCATCCCCTGCCAGAATCATTGGAGTTCCCTGACTTAGAAGCATCATTAAAAAGGCATTACGAATCTGGCACATTCTTCTGGAAACAATAGCTTTCTTTCTGGATTTGCCTTCTACACCACAGTTCCAGCTATAATTGTACTCTGTTCCATCCTGATTCATTTCTCCATTATCATCATTATGTTTTACATCATAGGAAACTAAATCCATCATAGTAAATCCATTGACATAGGTCATAAAATTGATTACAGAATGTTCTTTATTATTCCGGCGGAAATATTCTGCAAAATTTTCCACCTGTCCTTCGTCACTCTTTAGAAATCTTCTGGCACAGTTCATAAATCCTTCATTATATTCCGCTAAGGCGTTTTCCTTTCGCAGCACTCCTGCCTGGCGCAGCATATCAATATCCCAATAGGATGTCATAAGCTTTACCCCGGATAATACTGGATCGGATACCAGCACCAACGAAGGCATCACTTCCTGATTCACACGGAATCCGTCAATGTGATATTCTAACACCCAGTTTCGTAAGCAGTCCTCCATAAGACATACATTGGTTCCCGGTGTAAAATAGATATCTAACATCACTTCTATACCAGCCTGATGCATACTGCGCACCAATTCTTTCATTTCTCTGGCTGGATTTCCACTATCTGAAGCATATGCCACCTTCGGCGCAAAATAATAGGTTTCAGAGCTTCCATACCCCCAATAGTTAATCTTCACAGAGGTGGTCTTTTCACGCTGAACAATTTCCTTGGATAGATTTGTTTCTGTAAATTCTATTTGTTTTCGGAACCGAGGGTCCAGCTTTGGCTCACCCAAGGCATGACCCTTCTGGGATAAAACCTCATCGAATTCATAACAAGGAAGCAGCAGCACCCCATTAATCCCTAATTCCTTTAGGTATGGAATCTTTTCTTTTAAACCAGCAAAGGTTCCCCGATGCTTTACATTGGAGGAAGCATGTTTGGTATAGCCTCTTACATGAAGCTGATATAACACCATATCCTCAAAACCAATTTCCAGCGGTTCATCTGACTGCCAATCAAACTCCTCCAGACAGATTCCTCCCCGCAACTGCTTCTTTTCACTTCTACGACCCCATTTTTCCCATCCGGAAATCATGGTGGCATATGGATCAATGATTTCTTCACCATCCGCCTCATACATATATTCATACTCTTGTGAAAGCAGCGTAGCAATATCCCGGCTTTCTTCTAAGTCCTTGCATCCTGTAATAGTTACAAAATATAGACTT